>NZ_JAFCWX010000013.1:0-154450 GCF_049897805.1 Massilia sp. TWP1-3-3 | reverse complement strand
GCAACAACGCAAAGAAAGCTGGATCACGAAGGACGGATTGGCACATAATGGACTCGTCTCAACGGTGTCAGAAACCAGAGACTCGTCCTCAGAGGGCTTGCTGGTCAAGCTCTTTGAGGGCGCTCAGCCTTAAAACCTCAGTTATTCTGCACAAAACTCCCTCAAAAGCCATCAAACATCTTGCACGCGCTCAACAAGGCGATCGCGCTGGAGAACGGCAATCCTGCACATGCGGGCATGTTGGCAACGCTGAAGCTGGAACGTGCGGGCTATCCGGCCACTACCCGGGTGCGGGCTCCGCGCGTGGCTGTTATGCTCACTGGCATTCTCGACGATATCCTTTCCAGGCAAATCAGCATTCCGGAAACAATTGAAGGACCGGCAAACGTCTACTGGATTGTCCCCCGAACACTTCTTGTGGACGAAAAATTCCATATTGATATATTTGAGGCGGCATGGCGGCGCTCTGAATGGCGCGAACATGCATACCTCCTGCACATAGTCCCGTCCACGCCGGCGGCGGGCTATGCCATCGTGTCGCAACTCCAGAAAGGGATTGACGACTCGACCCTCCCATACATACTTGTGGTAGCGGCGGATAGCCTGCTCGACAGCAATGAACTGGTGTTGGCGGAGATATTTTCCATCGCATCCCCGCTGGGATATATCCCAGCAGAAGGTGCGGCGGGATTCCTGTTGTTCAACCCGGCGAAAAGTCCGCAAGGCATGTGGGCGAACTCGGCAACGCTTGCCCCTGTCATAATGATGCAGTTTCCTCCGGAACAAGCCGCCAAAGACGCCGCAAAGACGCTATCGCAAGCGATGGCCGCATCCATATCGGCGGGAGCGACGTCTTCCGCTGATGTGAAGCTGGTCATTAGCGATACCGATCATCGGGTGCAGGGGAGCATGGCTGTGATCGGCGCCTTGGCGCAGGTGATGAACCACCTGGACCCACTCGAGGACCGCCTTTGTCCAATGGAATATGCTGGGTCATTTGGTGCGGCGACGGATGTTATCCATCTTGCGTTGGCGATGGAAATGGCGACTGGCGACAGCCAAGTCGTCTGCGTAATTTGCAATGCCCACACGCAAGTAGCCTCTGTTCTCGTATTGCCTGCATGAATATCGATGACCGTGCCAGACGCCACTCATATGTTGCTATTGTTCCATCCTTTTCGGGGCATCATACTTCGCGTTTGATATGGAGAAATCTCGCATGAAACTGAACGTCAACGGACACACCCACGAGCTTGACGTCGAACCCGACATGCCCCTGCTATGGGTCCTGCGCGACGAACTGAACCTGCCTGGCACCAAATACGGCTGCGGCATGGCCCTGTGCGGCGCGTGCACCGTGCATCTGGACGGCGTGCCCGTGCGTTCGTGCGTGACGCCGGTCGGCTCCGTCACGGGCGCCATCACCACCATCGAAGGCCTGGGCACCCCGGCCTCTTTGCACGCCGTCCAGGCTGCCTGGATCGCGCATCAGGTGGCGCAGTGCGGCTACTGCCAATCCGGCCAGATCATGAGCGCCGCCGCGCTGCTGAAGACCAATCCCAACCCCAGCGACGCCGACATCGACACCGCCATGTCCGGCAATCTGTGCCGCTGCGGCGCCTATCCGCGCATCCGCGCCGCCATTCACGCGGCGGCCGCAAGCCTGAAGCAGGGCGCGGCATGAGCAAACTTGGCACCCTCGCGCGCCGCACGTTCCTGGTCGCCTCCGCTGCCGTGGCCGGCGGCGCCGCCTTCGGTTTCTACAAATACCGCCAGCCCCACCCGAACCCCTTGAGCGTAGGCCTGGCGCCGGGCGCCGTCGCCCTCACGCCGTACGTGCGCATCGATGCGCAAGGCATCACGATCATCACGCCGCGCGCCGAAATGGGGCAGGGCATTCACACCACGCTCGCTGCGATGGTGGCCGAAGAGCTGGACGTCGCCTGGGACAGCATCCGCGTGGAACACGGCGCCCCCGGCGCTGCTTACTACAACGACGCGGCCATCCGCGACGCAGCCCCCTTCGCGGGTATTGACGAAGGCAAGGCGGCCAACGCCGTGCGCGGCGCCATGGGCGTGGTGTCCAAGTTCCTTGGCATTCAGGTCACCGGCGGCTCGTCCAGCGTGCCCGACGCCTTTGACAAGATGCGCGTCGCCGGCGCGGCCGCGCGTTTTGCGCTAGTGGCCGCCGCCGCCGCGCGCCTCAACGTGAGCGCCTCCCGCTTGCGCACCGCAGACGGCATGGTCATCGCCCCCGACGGCCGGCGTATCGCCTACACCGACCTGGCCGCCGCAGCCGCCGCCATTGCCCTGCCGGCGGCGCCGCCGCTCAAGCCGCGCGCCCAGTGGCGCTACCTGGGCAAATCGATGCCGCGCGTGGACATGCTGGCCAAGTGCACCGGCACCGCCGTTTTCGGCATCGACGTGCGCTGCGAAGACATGCTGTTTGCCGCCGTGCGCATGAATCCGGCCATCGGCGCGGCGCTGAATCACTTTGACGCCACCGCAGCCAACGCCATGCGCGGCGTGGTGGCCGTGGTGAGCCTGCCCGGGGGCGTGGCCGTGATCGCCAACAATACCTGGCGCGCATTCCAGGCAGTGGCGGCCGTCAAGTGCGACTGGGCCGCGCCGTCGCATCCGGCCACCAGTGCCGCCATGATGGCCGCCATCGCCGCGTCATTCGACGACCAGCACCACGACAGCCGCCTGCGCGACGACGGCAACGTCGGCGCGGCGCTGGCCGCAGGCACTGTGCTGGAAGCCGAGTACCGCGTGCCGTTCCTGGCCCACGCGACGATGGAGCCGATGAACGCCGTCGCCTGGTTCAATGGCAAGGGTGAGGGCGAGGGCGCGGGCGCGGGCGATGAGCTGCACATCTGGTCCGGCGTGCAGGCGCCCACGCTGGCGCGCGACCAGGCTGCAGCGGTCTCCAGCATCGATCCGGCCCGCGTGCATGTGCACACCACGCTGATGGGCGGCGGCTTTGGACGGCGCGCCGAATCGGACTTCGTGGTGCAGGCGGTGCGCCTGGCCATGGCCGTCAAGGGCCGGCCCGTGAAGCTGACCTGGAGCCGCGAAGAAGACATGACGCAGGATATGTACCGTCCGGCCGCCATTGCGCGCTTTCGCGGCGCCACCGCGCACGGCACGGTGCAGGCGCTGGACGTGCGCGTGGCCAGCCCTTCGGTACTCGAATCCCAGGGCGGTCGCATCGGCGCATCATTGCCGGGGCCCGATAAGTTGATCGTTGACGGCGCCTACGACCAGCCCTACGGCATCGCGCACAACCGCGCCACTGGTTATCGGACCCCGGCGCTGCTGCCGGTCAGCTCCTGGCGCTCGGTCGGCAATTCGTACAACGGCTTTTTCATGGAGAGCTTCATCGACGAACTGGCCGCCCAGGCCAAAGCCGATCCAATGGCCATGCGCCTGGCGCTGCTCACCCACGCGCCATCGCGCAAGGTGCTCGAAGCGGTGGCTGCCATGTCGGGCTGGGGCCGGCCGATGGAAAAGGGCAGGGGCCGCGGCGTGGCCTTTCACTATTCGTTCGGCGTGCCGACCGCGCATGTGCTCGAGGTCACGATGGGCAAGGATGGCATCACGCTCGAGCGCGCCTTTATCGCCGCCGACGTCGGCACCGCGCTCGACCCGCGCAATGTCGAGGCGCAGCTGCAGTCGGCGCTTATTTTCGCGCTGAGCGCGGCCATGTTCGGACAAGTCACTTTTGCCGGGGGCGCCGCCCAGCAAACCAACTTTCACCAGTACCAGGCGCTGCGCATGGCGCAGTCGCCGCAGATCACGGTGCGCGTGCTCGAGGGCGGCGGGCCGATTCGCGGCGTGGGCGAGACCGGCGTGCCGCCGGCGGCGCCGGCCCTGGCCAACGCCATTTTTCACGCCACAGGCCAGCGCATTCGCGAGCTGCCGCTCAACAAGCACATTGCGTTTGCCTGACACTGCTTGCCTGACCCGATTGTCTGAAACAGCTGGCAAGTTTGCACGATAGTCAAGTGCGGCGCACGCCACTGTTGTAGCAATCGCAGGCGCAATTGATTGATTCCTCAAATTCAGGGATACTTGCGGAAAAATTGTTAGTACGATCACGATTGGGGACATGAGCGCAGCAACGACAAGGCAGGCCTGCCGGATAATCGCCATGGCGGCTTTGCTTGCCAGCGGCGCGGTGCGCGCGCAGGCAGCGCCGTCGGCGGCCGATGAACTGGACTTGCTGGCCCAGGAAAACATCGTGTACTCGGCCGCGCGCTATGCGCAGACGATTGCCGAAACGCCGGCCAATGTCTCGGTCATCAGCCGCGACGACATCCGCCGTTACGGCTACCGCAGCGTGGCCGACGCGCTCAAGTCGCTGCCCGGTGTCTACGACGCGGCCAGCCAGTGGCCGGCGCTGGGCGTGTCCGGGGTGGCAGTGCCGGGCGACTTCGGCTCGCGCATCCTGTACCTGGTCAATGGCATGCCGGTCTACGAGCCGACCTACGGCGGCTTCTTCCTCGAGTACCTCGATATCGAAAGCATCGAGCGCATCGAGTTTGTCAAGGGACCCGGTTCGGCGCTGTACGGCAGCGGCGCGGTCATGGGACTGGTCAACCTGATCACCCACAGCGACAAGGAGGGCGCCGCCGCCAGCGCCGGCCTGGTAGCGGCCAGCCACCGCGCGGCCAAGCTGTATTTCACGCGCGGCGCGGCTGGGGCGCGCGTCAACAGTTTTGTCGCCGCCAGCGCCGCCTACAGCGCGGGGCGCGACCTGTACCTGCCGGAGCTGGACACCCCCGCCTTCAATAACGCGCGCTTCAAGGGCGTCTCGTCCGGCAACGACGCAGCGCGCACGGCGCGCCTGTTCGCCCGCATGACGTCCGGGCCGGCCTGGCTGCAGGCGCTGCTGGTGGCCGGCAGCAAGCGCGATCCGCTGGCCAGCTATGCGTCGGCCTTCAATGGCCGCCTGATGCTGCGCGAGTCGCTCGCCGCGCTTGAAGCTGGCTTTACGCGCGAGCTGGGCGTGGGCGGCCAACTCAATGCGCGCGTCTATTCGTTCACCGCCACCGAACGGGGCGACTATCCGTATGCGCGCGCCGGCGAGCGTGGCGCAACGCCGGTGTACATCAACGTCTCCGACCTGGCCAGCCGCCAGCTGGGCGCCGAATTGCGCTATGACCGCTTCATCGCGCGCGGCCACCACCTGCTGGCCGGGATCGAAATGAAGCATATCGGTTTCACCCACCAGGTCGGCGACCAGCCGGGCACGCAGCGCAGCGGCGTGTTCAGCGTCGACCGCCACGAGAGCTACATGCAGTGGGCCCTGTTCGCGCAGGACGAGATGCGCCTGGGCCCCGGCACCATGTTCCTCGGTGCGCGCCTGGACAGCTACCACGGCTTTTCGGACGGTGTCAGCTCGCGCCTGTCGCCGCGCGTGGCCTACGTGCAGGAACTGGCGCCCGGCGTGAGCGCCAAACTCATTTACGGCGAAGCCTACCGCGCGCCGACGGTCTATGAATCGCGCTACCAGGACGGCATGCCGGCCGCTTCCACCATCTGGGCCAATGGCGCGCTGCGCCCGGAATGGTCGCGCTCACTCGAAGCGCTGCTCATCGCGCAGTCCGCCAGCGGCGTGCAGTGGCGCCTGTCGGCCTTTTTCAAGAATCTGCGCGACACCCCGGTGCAGGTGGCGACCCCGCAGTACCAGGGCATCGACTGCGGGCTTGGCCCCACAGGCTGCATCCAGTACCGCAATGCGCTGCCGCCGCAAAGCGTGGCCGGGGCCGAAGTGGCCGTGCGGGTGCGCCAGGGCGACCGCGGCGACTTCTATGCCTCGCTGGTGCTGCAGCGCGGCAGCGACAAACTGGGCGACCTGACCAGTTCACCGCGCCAGCAGTTCAAGGCCGGCATCAGCCGCGAGCTGCCATGGCCCGACGTCGACGCCGCGCTCGAGACGCAATATACCAGCAGCGTGCTGGGCCGGTTCGATGACGACAGCGCCGTGCGCGACCGCGTGCCGTCGGCCCTGCTGGTGGGAGCGGTGTTCAATGCCGCGCGCCTGGGCGACGGCTGGCGCGCCTCGCTGCGCATCGACAACCTGCTCGACCGCCATTACGCAACCGTCGCCTCGCGCGAACTGCACCCGCTCAAACGGGTGCCTGCCGACGCTCGCCGCTTTTCCCTCCAACTGCAGCGCGACTTTTAATGGCGCCTGCCATGCGCCTGCTCCCAGTGCTGCTATCGCTGCTGCTGTCGCTGCTGGCGCTGCTGCTCGCGCCGCTGGCGCGCGCCGACATCATCGTGCTCGCCTCCGACGACAAGGGCGCGGTGGCGGCGGCGACCGGCGCACTGCAGGCGGCCTACGGCGCCCGCATCACGACCTATAACCTGGGCGGCAGCCGCGCGCGCGAAACCGATGTCGTCAAGGCCATCAACGCCTCCCCGGTGCGCCAGGTGGTGGCCGTGGGGCTGCTGGCCGCGCAGGTGGCGCGCCGGCGCCTGGACGAAAAGCAGGTGGTGTTTTGCCAGGTGCTCAATGTCGAGGAATTTTCACTGATTGCGCCCTGGATGAAAGGGGTGAGCGGCATTCCTTCGCTGACCAAGCAGTTCGCCGCCTGGAAGGCGCTTGACCCGGGACTGCGCAAGATCGGCCTGATCACCGGGCGCCACGCGAGCTACATGGTGGCCGAGGCGCAGATGGCGGCGCGCAGCCTGGGCCTGGAACTGGACCACGTGGCCGTTGCTTCCGACCGCGCCGTGCTGCCGGCGCTGCAGGAGCTGCGCGAGCGGCGCATCCAGGGCCTGTGGCTGGCGCCCGACAGCACCATCCTCAGCCAGCGCACCATCTTCGACGTGATGGCCTTCAGCGTGCGCCACAACCTGCCGGTGCTGGCCTTTTCGCCGGCGCTGCTGCGCGAGGGCGCGCTGCTCTCGGCCACCGCCGACACCGGCGAAATTGCCAGCGTCACGCTCGAACGGCTGCGCCGCTCAAGCGCCAGCGAGGTTGCCGGGGAGCCGCTCGAAGCGCTGGCAGAAGCGCACATCACCATCAACGCGGCCGCCGCAGCGCGCTTTGGCCTGACCATTACGCCCAAGCTCAAGGAGCAGGCCAATGTCCAGTGACGCCATGCAGCGGCCAAGCCTGGTGCGGCGCATGGCCGCCATGCTGTGGTTCGCCGCGGTGCTGGCGTATGTCATCACGCTGGTGTCGATGGTGGCCGGCGCCAATTATCTGATCGAGCGTAACCTCGACCAGCAGGCGCGCCAGCTGCTGCCGATGTTCGACGACCTCTCGGTGCAGGTGCTGCTCTCGCCCGAGAGCAGCGCGCGTTCGCGCATCAGCAGCAACGCCGCGCGCATCCCGGACATTGGCCTGGTGCGCGTGTACGACCGGCGCAACCTGGCGGTGCTGGCCGAATATCACAAGAGCGGCTCGCCCGCCTTTGAGCGGCTCGATCCCGCTCGCGCCGCCAGCATGAGCGCGCACGGCGCGGCCATCAGCCGCGTCGAGCGCTTGCTTGGCGTGGGCCGCTCGATCCAGGCGTTCGCGCCAATTCGCCAGGTGATCCAGCGCAGCGAGCTGCTCGACTACGGCATGGCGCCGCACGCCGAAACCAGCGAGACGGTCGGCTTCATCGAAATCGGCATGGACTTTGCGCCGTCGCGCAACGCCGTGTATGGGGGCGCCCTGGTGACGCTGGGCGTGCTGTCGCTGGTGCTGCTGGCCGCTATGTCGGCCATCATCGGGCGCATGCGCAACGCGCTGCGTCCGCTGCACAACTTGCAAGAAGCGCTGGCCCGCATCGCCGAGGGCGACTTTGACGCCAGCGTCGGCGACGGCCCGGCCGACCGCGAAGTGGCCACCATCCGCGACGCCATCGGCACCACCATCGTGGCGCTGCGCCAGCGCGAGGCCGAGCGCAACGAAGCGGTGCGCGCCAAGGTCATGGCCGACGAATCGAACGTGGCTAAAGGCACCTTCCTGGCCAACATGAGCCACGAGATCCGCACCCCGATGAATGGCGTGATCGGCATGCTCGAGCTGCTGCTCGACACCGAGTTGGCGGAAAGCCAGCGCCAGTTCGCCAGCGTGGCCCACACCAGCGCCGAGAGCCTGCTGTCGCTGATCAACGACATCCTCGACTTTTCCAAGATCGAGGCGGGCAAGCTCGATCTTGAAGCGATTCCCTTCGACCTGCTGCATGAACTTGAAACGCTCGCCAGCGGCCAGGCGCTGGCGGCGCAAGCGCGCGGGTTGGACCTGGTGGTCAATTATCCGGCGCACCTGCCGCAGATGCTGGTGGGCGACCCGTGCCGCATCGGCCAGGTGGTGGCCAACCTGCTCAGCAACGCCATCAAGTTCACGGCGGCCGGCTATGTGCTGCTGGACGTGCGCCTGGTTGGCCAATGGCCGCAGCACTGCCGCCTGCGCATCGCCGTCACCGATACCGGGATCGGGCTGGCGAACGAACACCTGGAGACCATCTTCGACAAATTTACCCAGGCTGACCCCAGTACCACGCGCCGCTTCGGCGGCACCGGGCTGGGGCTGTCGATCTGCAAACTGCTGGTCGAGATGATGGGCGGGACGATCGGCGCCCACAGCGCGCAGGGCAAGGGCAGCACCTTCTGGTTCGAGCTCGACCTGGCGCTGGCGGGCGTGACGCGTCCTGCCATTGAACCAGGCTCGCTGGCGGGCCTGCGCGTGCTGTGCATCGACAGCCACGACGCCCAGTGCGCGGCGCGGCGCGAGCAGTTCATCGAGCACGGCATCCTGGCCGACAGCGTCGACAGCGGACGCGCCGGCCTCGATGCGCTGGCGATCGCCGCCGCCGCCCAGCAGCCGTATGCGGTGGTGCTGATCGACCATCAGCAGCCGGACATCGATCCCGAAACGCTGGGTGCGATGATCAAGGCCGACCGGCGCTATTCGAACGCGCTGCTGGTGATTGTCGGCGCGCTGTCGGACGCTGCCGACAGTGGCCGCTACGCGCATGCGGGCTATGCGGCGTTGCTCTCCAAACCGGTGCCGCAGCAAGCCTTGATCGACACGCTCAAGGCGCTGCGTACCTCGCTCTCGATCGGCATTGCGCTGCCGTTCATGAACTTCAGCAGCCCGCCGGCGGTCATTGCCGTCGCGCCGGCGGCGCCGCCGCCCCTGGCCGGTCACCGCATCCTGGCGGTGGACGACAACCCGGTCAACCTGCAGGTGGTCAGCCACATGCTCGAACGCCTGGGCGCCGAGGTTGACCTGGCCGAGAACGGGCGCATTGCCGTGCACATGTTCCTGGCCAAGCCGTATGCGGCTATCCTGATGGACTGCCAGATGCCCGAACTGGACGGCTACCAGGCGGTGGCCGAAATTCGCCACCTGGAAAGCGCGATGGTGACCGCGCAAGGGCCCACCGGACAGCGCCGCATCCCTGTCATTGCGCTGACGGCGCACGCGCTCGAAGGCGAACGCGAAAAGTGCATCAACGCCGGCATGGATGATTTTTTGACCAAGCCGCTGCGCGCGGCGGCGCTGCGCGACAAGCTGGCGTGCTGGCTCACGCCTGGCGCTGGTCCGTGCGACGCTGGTGACGAAGCGGTCGAGGGCGACCCGGTGGAGGCGGCGAGAAGGCTTTTTGGCGAAAAATTTGCCGAATTGGCGCGTCTGTTTTTGGACGACACGCCACCCCGGATGGCGGCGCTGGCCGCAGCGTTAAACACGGCCGATGGCGCCAGGCTGGCCGAGATTTCGCACACACTGGCCGGCAGTGCCAGCGCCGTGGGGGCGCTGGCCATGTCGGATCGGTGCAAGGCGCTGGAGAAGGCTTCGCTGAACGGCGACGGGGCGGCCATCCGCTTGGCGAGCGCGGCGCTTGGCGAGCAGTACGCGCTCATCGAGGCGCGCTTGCTGGCGCTGCTGGAGCCCTGAAGAAAGTTGTGGCGACGGGGGCGGCGTGCTTACACCGCGCAATAAGCCGTCTTCACCGTCGTGAAAAATTCGGCCGCATACGCACCCTGTTCGCGCGACCCGTAGCTCGAGCCCTTGCTGCCGCCGAACGGCACGTGATAATCCACGCCCGCCGTCGGCACGTTGACCATGACCATGCCCGCCTGCGCATGACGCTTGAAGTGCGTCGCAAACTTGAGCGAAGTGGTCACGATCCCGCTCGACAAGCCAAACTCGCTATCGTTGGCCAGCGCCAGCGCGTGCTCGTAACTGTCGGCCGGGATCACGCTGGCCACGGGCCCGAAGATCTCTTCGCGGCTGATGCGCATGTCGTTGCTGCAATCGGTAAACAGCGCCGGCTGCAAAAAGAAGCCTTCGGTGGCGCAGCGCACGCGATGGCCGCCGAAAGCGAGCGTGGCGCCTTCGTCCTGGCCGATGCGGATGTAGTCCATATCCTGGTCCAGCTGGCTCTGGTCGACCACGGGCCCGATGTCGACCCCCGCGCGGAGCGCGTCGCCCACCGTCAGCGTGGCCAGCTTTTCGCGCACCGCCGCCACAAATGCCGCATAAAGCGACTTCTCCACGATGATCCGGCTCGACGCCGTGCAGCGCTGACCGGTGGAAAAGAACGAGCCTTGGACGGCGCAGTTGACGGCGGTGGCCAGGTCGGCGTCGCCCAGGATCACCAGCGGGTTCTTGCCGCCCATTTCAATTTGCACCTTGGTCATGCGGCCGATGGCCGCCTGCGCCACCTTGGCGCCGGTGCTCACCGAGCCGGTAAAGCTGATGGCGTTCACGCGCCGGTCGTTCAGGAAGGCCTGGCCGACGACGCTGCCGCGCCCCATGACCAGGTTGAAAACGCCGTTCGGCAGGCCGGCGCGGCTGATGATCTCGGCCAGCGCCCAGGCGCTGGCCGGCACCAGTTCGGCCGGTTTGATCAGCACGCAATTGCCGTAGGCGAGGGCCGGGGCGATCTTCCAGGCCGGGATTGCAATCGGGAAGTTCCACGGCGCGATGATGCCGACCACGCCGACCGGCTCGCGCGTGACTTCCACGTCCAGGTTGGGCCGCACGGAGGCGATCTTGTCGCCGCGCAGGCGCAGGCACTCCTGCGCAAAATACTTGAAGATGGCGCCGGCGCGTGCCGCTTCGCCGATGCCTTCGACGCGCGTCTTGCCTTCTTCGCGCGAGAGCAGCGTGCCCAGTTCTTCCTTGCGCGCGATGATTTCGGTGCCGATTTTGTCCAGCGCATCGGCGCGCAGCTGGATGTTCGACAGCGCCCACGCGGGCGCGGCGGCGGCGGCGGCGGCGATCGCGAGCAGCGCCTGCTGCGCGTCGGCCTGCGCGTAGTGGCCGACGATGTCGGCGGTGTTCGATGGGTTGATGTTGGCGGACGACGAGGCGCCGTCGACCCAGGCCCCGTTGATATAGTTCTGTTTCATGGCGCGCTCAGCTTGGAAAGGAAAACGCAAGCTTATCATCGCGTCCGAACCCGGTCTTGTGCCTGGGCGACAGGCAGTTTGTCAATCGCGACACAATCACCTTGCCCAAAAAGCAAAAAACCGCCCCCGCTTGCGCGAGGACGGCGTTTCGTCAGAGCTTGGCGGCTCAGTACTTGTAATGCATCGCCAGACCGATGGCACGGTCGTAGCGGCGCGTGTCACGCACCAGGCTCGCGTCTTGATTGAAGTAGTCGTGGTACGGCTGGTCCAGCAGGTTGTTGCCATCCAGTGTTACCGTCAACTGCTTGCTGATCTTGTAGGTCAGCGAGCCGTCCAGCGACTTGAGCGGCGCAACGTACAGGCTCAGGTTCTTGGTATTGCGATAGTCGACCTCGGAGAGGAACTTCGAACGCCAGTTGTAAGCCAGGCGCGCCGACCAGTCGCCACGCTCGTACAGGCCGATCAGGTTGTACGACGTTTTCGACTGGCCCAGGAAAGGCGATTCCTTGCCGTCCGGGTTGATCTGCGTGCCCGTCATATAAGTGAAGTTTGCCTCCATCCCGAGTCCCTTGAGCATGCCTGGCAGACCGTCGTAGAACTGGCGGTAGGACAATTCCGCGCCGCGCAAGTTGGCCTTGCTCAGGTTGTAGTTGCGCTCGACGTTGTAGACCTTGCCGTTGATTGTCTCGGGGTTCGTTTTCTTGGCCAGCCGGTCATTGAATTTGTGCTCGAACACCGTTGCTGTAAGCATGCCCGTCGGGGCGAAATACCATTCCAGCGCTACGTCAACATTTTTCGAGCGGGTCGGACGCAGCAGGGGGTTGCCGGCCGTGCCGTTGCCCGGCCTGCTCGAGTCGGTGCCTGGATCGAGACGCAACGCCGGATTGTAGTCGGGGAAGTTCGGCCGTTCGATGGCTTTGCCCGCGATGAAGCGGCCAATCAGCGTCGGCGTAAAGTCGGCCCGCAGCGCCAGGCTCGGCAACACGTCGGTACGGCTGGTGTCGACCGTGATCGGGGCCAGCACGCCGGCCAGCGACGAATTTCCTCTCAAGGTCTGCTTGGTGCGCACAACCCGGGTCGAGAGCACGCCACTGATTGGCACGCCCGCATGGAAGGCAAACTTGGCCTTGCCGTACAGCGCCGAAGTCTTCTCGATGTCGTCGTAGTAGCTCAACGGATCTTTTCCCAGCGCGTCGGACGAGCCGCTCAGGATCTTGCGTACTTCAGCCGTGTGGTCGAGCAGGTAATCCTTGTCCGCCACGATGTACTGGCCCACGCCATAGTTACCAGCGGTCGGCGCCGACAGAGTGTACAGGCCGGGGAAGTTGCTCACATTGCGACCCTGGTTCGGGCCGAAATTCCACCAGACGTCCTTGTTCGCTTGCGAATACGCCTTGCGCTCGGCCAGACGCACGCCGCCGGCCAGTTCCTTGACCATGCTCAGCACGCCGTTGTCGCTGATATCCCACACCACGTCGGAGCGCCAGTCGACGTTGGTCCCGCCGCGATTGTCGGCGATATCCTTGCCGCCGGCGATGCGGAAGTTGGCATTCACCGGGTCTTGCATATTGGTACCAGGGAAGTCGACAAAGCCGCCGCTTTCGCGAATCGCGCCGGTAAAGCCATGTGCCGTGTAGTCAAAGTCGGCGATCACGCGATGCTCTTCGAAATAGCTTTTGGTGCGCGCCAGTTCCGTGGTCACGCGTACGGCCGGTGTGACGTCCCAGCGTGCGCCGACGGCGTACTGCGCATTCGTCACATCGTGCTGGTAAGCCTGGGTCGAGGTGAAGCCGCCATGATCCTGGTTGAGCAGGGTGATGGTGTCGAGGTAGTTGCTGTTAGGCTTGGTGGTGATGGTCGCGTTGCGGAAGTTCGGCGGAAAGCCGAGCATGAAGTTTTCCTGGTAGCGGTGATCGATATTCGTGCGAAAGCCCTCGGCAAACACTTCCACGGTGGCGCTTGGACGCCATTGCAGCGCAAAATTGAGCGCCTCGCGCTTGCGGTCGCCATTGCGCATGAAGCGGCCGAGGAAGTTGGTGCCCATGATGCCGCGGTCGATTACCGCCGGTTCCCCGGCGAAGGCCACTTCGTCGGCGTAACGGCCGCGCTGGTAGGATACGCCGACCAAAGCGCCCACTTCGCCGATGCTGGTTTTCCAGCGGTTGCTGGCCATGGCGCTGACGTCGGGATTGTTGGTGCCGGCCTTGTCTCGGTTTTCAACGCGGGCGTTGGCATTGAAGGTGGCGCCCTTGAAGTCGAATGGACGGTTGGTGCGCACGTCGATCACGCCGGCGGTGCCGCCTTCCGGCAGGTCGCCGCCCTGGGTCTTGTAGACGTCGATCCGCTGCAGCATCGTGGCCGGCACGTCCGACAGGTACAGGCTGCGGCCGGAATCGGAGAAAAATTCACGGCCGTTCAGCAGCGTGGTAATGCCGCCCAGGCCGCGGATGATGACGGTGCCGGCTTCGCCGCCGCCGCGGATGACTTGCACGCCGGTGACGCGCTGGAGGATCTCGGCGACGTTTTTATCAGGGAATTTGCCGATGTCATCGGCGACGATCGAGTCGACCACTTGGTCCGCATTTTTCTTGAGCGTCTGGGCGCTTTGCGCAGCCTTGCGCTGTCCGGTGACGGTCACGGTTTGCGCCTCTTGCGCTGACACCGAAGCCGTGGTGAGGACACCGGCGCCGATCAGCGATGCAACCAGGGCCTTGAGGGCTACCGGACGTACTTGCCGGGAGTAGCCACGCGCGATTTGATGATGTTCCATAAGTCTCCGATCTATTTTTTTGAAGTATGTGTTGTGACTCTTTCGCAACCACCAGCAAATGGTAGGTGGACAATAGAAAACGCTCCAATCATGTTTTTCGCCAAACCGATATTGGTTTGGATATGTCGCCTCAAGTTTCTGGCGTTCGGAGGGCACATATCGCATTAAAACAAGCGCTTAGAAACATAGATGTTGACTTATGGTAACAGTGCGTAACGGCAATGTCTGTTGGGGACGGCAGTAGTGTTGGTTTTACGCCATAAAAAAAGCCACCCGGGTCGCGGGTGGCTTTGCTTGCTGCGCTACCAACTGTCAGTTAACGTTTGCCGCCGCCGACTGCTCCACGAACACGACGGTGCTGCGCGGCGGAATGGTAAAGACACCGCTGGCGCGATCGAAGGTCGCCGTTTTCGCCAGCGCATCGCTGGACGATTTGCGCTGTACCTTGTGAATCGACAGATTGTGCCCTTTCAGCTCGTCCACGTTGACCTCGCGCGCCAGTTTGTCGACGTTGAAGAACACGGCCAGCTTGCTGTACTTGGCGTGCTGGTAGCCGCGCCCGTCGATGGTCATGGCGATCACGCCGGCCACTTGCTGGGGCCCGGTGTTATGAAACTTGACGCGCTCAATCACGTCTTGGGCGGTGCGCAGGCGGAACAGCGACGAGTCGGCGCGGATCTCGAGCAGGTCCAGGAAGTAATCGCGCGCGCTGACGATTGCGGCGCGATCTGGCTTGATCAGCGGATTGGCCAGGATCGGCGACATCAGAGCCCAGTTACTGCCGTTCACGCCCTGCATCGGCAAGCCCACGCCGAAGTTGTTCGACTGGTAGGTGTAATCGAGCTTGTTGAACCAGTCGCCCGCATTGTAGCTGTCGCGGTCCATGGATTTGGAGCGCAGGATTTCCTGGCCCGCGTGGAAGAACGGCACGCCCTGCGAGAACATGTTGATTGCCGCGCCCAGATTTTGCACGCGCACCCGGTCGGCCAGGCTGGTCGACTGCGGCAGCTTGAAGGCGTTCAGGTCGAACAGGGTCTGGTTGTCGTGCGCTTCCACGTAGTTGATGGTTTCCTGCGGGCTGGCGGCAAAGCCGGCTTGCTGACCGAAGTAATCGATCTGCGCATTCTTGCGCAGCGCGCCGAAACGGTCGGTGAAGCTGTAGTCGCGCAGGGTGCCCGACAGGCCCACCTTGACCAGGTCGCCCAGGCGCAGCAGGTCGTCCTTGGTCTGCTTGCTGGTGGCGCTCGGGTCGAACCAGGCGCCGTTGATGAAGCCCTGCTCGCTGATCAGTGAAGGGCCGCTGTCGCAGCAGCCGCCGCCGCGGATGGTGTCGCGCAGGCGGTCGTTGAACGAACCTACGCCGGTGCCGAACATATTGGCCTGGCGCGCCTGGACGAAGCGCGCGTCGTTGGCGACGACGCCGAAGTTCCAGGCTTCGCCATACAGGTAGATGTCGCGCCCGGCCGCCTTGGCCACGTCGGCCTTGAGCTGGGTGATTACCGCCAGCGGCGCCATGCCCATGATGTCGAAGCGGAAGCTGTCGACCTTGTAGTCGCGCGCCCAGGTCGAGACCGAGTCGATCATCAGCTTGGCCATCATCGCGTTTTCGGCGGCGGTGTCGACGCAGCAGCTGTCGTTGGTGATGCCGCCGCTGTTGTTAAGGCGGTAGTAATAGGTCGGCACAATCTTGTCGAGCACCGACAGCGGATTTTGCGCTGCCGACGTGGTGTGGTTGTAGACCACGTCCATCACGACGCGCAAGCCGTTTTCGTGCAGCGACTGGACCATGGAGCGAAATTCGCGCACGCGCACGGCGCCGTCGGCCGCGTTGCTGGAAAAGCTGCCATCGGGAGCGCTGTAGTGGACCGGATCGTAGCCCCAGTTGAAGCAGTCGCTGTTTTCGGACGCGGCCACGGCGGCTTGCTGGGTTGGCGAATTCGGTCCATCGGCAGGGATGATCGGGTTGCTGCAGCCCGCTTCATTCACGCTGGCCGTGTCAAAGCTTGGCAGCAGGTGGATGTGGCTCAGGCCCGCTTTTTGCAGCGCGCGCAGGTGGCGCATGCCGTTCGATTCAACATCGGTAAAGGCCATGAACTTGCCGCGGTGCTCAAGCGGCACGGTCAGGTCGGCCACGCTAAAATCGCGCACCTGCAGTTCGTAAAGCGAGATATCGGTCGGGTGCTCGAGCTTGGGAATGTCGTGGCGGTCCCAGCCTGCTGGCTTGAGCGCTGCGCTGTCGAGGTTGGCGACGAAGCTGCGCGCGCTATTGGTGTCCAGGCTGAGCGAGTAGGGGTCGGTGACGACATTACTCACCACGCCATTGGCGGCCCAGCGCGAGAGCACCTTGACCGTGTAGGTATAGTAGGCGCGGTTGGTCCAGCTGGCGTCGGGCGCAGCGTACGACCACACGCCGCTGGCCGCGTCGCGCGTCATCGGTACGCTGGTCGTCGTGCTCGCTGCCGCATCGGCATACACATTGAGCGCGACCGATTTGGCCGTCGGCGCCCAGACGCGGAAGGTCGGCACGCCGGCCGCGTTAAAACTCGGCCCCAGCTTGGCGCTTGCCGCTGCACTGGCGAAGAGCGCGTCGAGCATGCCGGCCGATTGCAGCGACGTTACCTGCACCAGGGCGCCGGCGGCGTTGAACTGGGCGATGGCGAACTGACTGCTGACCTTTGCCGGCAGGCTCGCGACGGCGCTTTGCGCCATGACCAGCGCGGTGTTCGACGCCAGATGCGGGAACTTGGCGGCCAGCGCCGGCGAGAGCTTGCCGGCCGTGAGCAGATCGATGCTGCCATCGGCGCCCGTCACGCCCTCAGGGGACGAGCTCAGGCCGCCGTTGGCCGCGTAATATAGCTTGTAGCTGCCGGTGGCGGGCGTGCCCGGCCAGACCAGCGTGTTCGGCGCGAGCCAGTGCGCTTTGGCCTCGCCCAGGTTGCCCAGGGTGATGGCAGGCTGTGTGCTGTAGATTTTGCAGTCGCCTTCGAGCATCCACATCTGCTGGCCTTTGGTGGCGATATCGGCGGCGAAATCGAGGCCCTGGTCGTTCCCGCAGTTCTTGTTGCCGTCGCCGTCGGTAACCAGGAACCAGATGCTGGTCTTGGCGGTGTCGATGGGAATATCGACGAAGCCGCCGAAGCTATCGGTGCCCGTCAGCATGAAGCGGCCGCTGATCCAGGCCGGACTCGGATAGACGGGACCCCACCACGAATAGACGCCCCATTGGGCTTCATCGTGCTGTGCGCGCCGGAAGTGCATACGCACGCTGGCCGGTGCCTGGACCGACGCGGCGAACGTTGCCATGACACGCGGCTGCTGCTTAGGTGGAGGTGAGGAAGAATCGGCGGCATTGCCACCGCAAGCGGAAAGAAAAGCTGCACCTGTAGCCATGGCAACGGCTAGCTTCAGATGTGAAGTAATACTACGTAGACTACGCATATGCGACTCCTGGAAGAGTGATTGGCGAACGGCGCCCTGTCCTTAATTCATCGTTTTTGTGACGCCGCCGCTGGGAATGAAGATCCCCTGCATGTAATATTACTACACATCATTTTCTCTTTTATCTGTTTCTCCTAAATATACATTTTCTCTTTGGCAATAAGGACTGAGAGTAAATACACCGGGGTCAAACCTCCATTTAAAAATAATTGCAAAACTGGGGTCAGACCTCGGTGAAGTGGCAATAACACGGTGTTTTTTTTGATAAACCGAGGGGGCGGGCGGAACCGCAGTGGCGAAAGGCGTCCGAAACGCCACAATCGTTGCTGCGACGAACTTAATTGCCAGGATCTTGAGGTCTGACCCCAATTAAAAAACTATTTCGCAAAAGTGGTCTGACCCCGAAGTACATGGTCGCGCAGGCGGTCAGTGCGGGCAGCCAGACCCAGCGCAGTTCGGACAAGGCAACCTCGAGGCCGCGCCGGCTCAGGATCCGGTCCAGCCCCAGGGGCGATACTGCGACCGGGCGCCAGGGAAAGAAGTGGCGCTGCTCGCTGAAGGGCCAGAAAAGGGCGACGCCTTTGCCGCCATCGGTCAGCATGTCGAGTACCCCGTGCGATGCCATGCAGATGGCAACGAACAGGAACGCCTTCAAGCGCGTGCTCTTGATCCAGGGCGCACCCAGCGCTGCCGTCAAGCCCATCAGCACGGCGGACACGAGGGCGTGGCTAACACCGCGGTGACCGAGCGCGTGACCGTAGGGGACCCCCAGATGAAACCCGAGTACGTCGGCGTCGGGCAGCATCGACGCAGCCACGCCGGCCAGCAGCAGGCGCCGTGAAACGACGCTCGAGCCCAGTCCCAGGCCGATGGCCAGCGGGATCGCGGCATGGGTGATGATGGTCGGCACCGGCAGGCCCGCTTACGGCGTCCAGTGCCAGCGCACGATATGGAAGAACACGGGCGCGGCAAAGCCGAGCGAGTCGAGCCGGTCCATGTAGCCGCCGTGTCCTGCAATGCCGGTGCCCCAGTCCTTGGCGCCGAGCGAGCGCTTCACGCCCGACATTACCAGCCCGCCCAAGGCGCCGCAGATCACGATCAGCGCCGACATGCCGGCCGCTTCGTAAGCATTGAAGGGCGTGACGAACGCCAGCGCACCGCCAATGAGCATGGTGGCAAGGCCGCCGCCGATCAAGCCTTCCCAGGTCTTGGCCGGGCTGAGCTTGGGCGCCATCTTGTGTTTGCCGAACAGTTTGCCAAACACGTACTGCAGCACGTCGCTGATCTGCACAATGAAGGTAAAGAAGAACAGCAGCTGCGCATTGTGCCCTTCAAAATTCGGAATCTCCAGCATCAGCAGCGCCGGTGCGTGGCTCACGCCATACACGCAGATCATCACCGCAAAAATGATGCGCGCATTGCGCGACAAGAAGTCGTCGGTGTCCTGGCTCATGGCGCTGGCCGCCGAGATCAGGAAGAAGATGTAGACCGGGATCATGATCGAAAACAGCCCATACCATTTGATCGCCAGCAGCCAGTACTGCACCGGCAGCGCAATGAAAAAAGCGATGAACAGCGGCCAGTAGTCGCTCTTGCGCGTCGGCGTGAGCGTGAGAAATTCGCGCAGCGCCATGAGCGACGCGAAGCCGAAGACGACAATGGTCGCGTAAGGGCCCAGCACAAAGGCGGAAAACAGCACGAACACCATGACCCACCAGGCCTTGATGCGCGCGTTCAGGTTATGGATGGTGTCGCTGGCCGGGTTTTTCAGCTTCAGCACGAAGCCGGTCAGGGACGCGGCGACCAGGATCGCCAGCAGGATGCGACCGGTGAGGAGAAATTGGGGTGTCATCAATGCGCCGCTGTCAGAAGGTGTCGGCCAGGTCGCACACGGCCTGGTTGGCGCGGATCAAAAACGTTTCCTTGTCTTCGCCGCGGTCATTGAAAATCGGCGCGCCGAAGTGCGCGCGGCACAGCAGCGGCAGCGGGACCGGGGCGCCCTTGGGAAGCGCGCGGTGCAGGTTTTCCTGGTACACCGGGACCAGGGCCAGCGTGGGGCGCTCTTTGGTCAGGTAATACAGGCCGGACTTGAAGGCGCTGGGCAGCTTGGCGGCGTTGCGCGTCCCTTCCGGGAAAACAATCAGCGAGTCCTGCCGGTCGAGCGCGGCGGCCAGCGGAATGAGCGCGTCGGCGCCGCCCTTGGCACGGTCGACCATGACGACGTTGAGCAGCTTGTGCGCAATGTAGCGGCGGGTGGCCGAGGCGCCCCAGTAGTCGGCGCCCGCCACCGGCCGCGTGCGCTCGCGCATGGTTCCCGGCAGCGCTGCCAGCAGGCCCGTGGTGTCGAGGTGGCTGGTGTGATTGGCAAAAAAGATGCACGGATGCGCGGGCGGCACGTCAAAGAAGGCGGCGCCGCCGACGATCAGCCGCTGCAAGCCCAGCAGCGCGTCGCGCTGCATACGGTAAAAGGCGTTCATGGCATGTCCTTTTGCTGGAGCAGGCGGCACAGCGCCAGCGTGCGGGTGGCGCAGGTGACCAGACTGAGTGCTGCGATGATCGCCATCGCAATGGCCAGCGGCATGAGCCCGAACGGCAGCAAGGGCGTGGCCACGCAGGCGACCGTCAGTACCGCCATGCGGTGCTGCTTGGCCATCGGCCCGCGAAAATCGTGACCGAGTCCGCACGAGGCGCCATACACCCGCACGTACGCGGTCAACGCGGCGGCCAGGGCGGCCAGCCAGCCCAGTTCGGGCCTGACGCACGCATAGCCGGCCGCCACCAGCAGCAGCGAGTCGGCAATCCGGTCGGGAAACTCGTTGTAGACCGGTCCGAGCGCGGTGGCCTGCTTGTGTTCAACGGCGACCATGCCGTCAAACAGATTGCACAGCAGCCGGCCCTGGATGCACAGCGCCGCGCCGATCAGGTACCAGCCGCCCAGGTACAAGGCCCCCGCGCCCAGTGCGGCAAAAACAATGCTCAGGACCGAAATCTGGTTGGGGGTGATGCCCATGCCGGCCAGCGAGCGGGCCAGCCCTTGCGCCCAGTTGGCGCTGCGCACAGTGATCGGCCTGCGGTCCGACTCGTCGGGATGTGTCATGCGTGGTCCATCATGCGTGCGGCGTTTCTCGAGATGTAGGCGGCCCCAGTGTAGTTGCTTTTTAATTAATCGGCAATGTTAACCTTTTTGCCTGCACGCGCCTGCGCCCGCCTGCAGCTGGTCCGCTCAAGCGGCATAGCCCGGATCGAGCTTGTCGAGTTTGCGCATCAGCGCCGGCCAGGCAAAGGCGCCGCCCATGCCGCCCGTCTGCACCCGCATTGCTTCGCCCACGCCCAGCACGATGCGCGGATCGACTTCGATCAGTTCGCCCCCGGCCTGCGCGGCGAGCTGGATTTGGCAGGCCGCTTCAAACGTGTACATCGAGAGAAAGGCGTCAGGGATGCTGCGGCTGGCCACCAGCAAGCCGTGATTGCGCAGCACCATGAACGTGGCCTGTCCCAGGTCGGCCTGCAGGCGCGGCTTTTCGTCGTCGCGAAAGGCCACGCCCTCATAGCCGTGATAGGCGAGCGACGCGAGCACGAAGGTGGACTGCTGCGAAATGGGCAGAACGCCGCACTTTTGCGCGCTCACCGCCACCCCGGCGCGCGTATGCGTGTGGATCACGCACTGCGCGTCAGCGCGCGCTTGGTGCACTGCGCTGTGGATCACGAAGCCGGCCGGGTTCACCGGGAACGGCGAGTCGATCACCTTGTTGCACTGCTGGTCGACCTTGACCAGCGACGAGGCGGTGATCTCATCGAACATCAAGCCGTAAGGGTTGATCAGGAAGTGGTGCTCGGGGCCGGGAACGCGGGCGCTGATGTGGGTGAACACCAGGTCGCTCCAGCCGTACATGGCCACCAGCCGGTAGCAGGCGGCCAGGTCGATGCGGGTCTGCCACTCGTCGGCGCTGACGACGTCCTTGAGGGAAGGGATATTCATGTGCGTGTCTCCTTGTGTTGTTGTCGTAGACGATAGCGCGGGACTACAATGGAAACTGTCAAAATTTTTACAATTGGTGAGATAGTCATGCACGATTGCCCGGCCTTGCTGGCCGCCTTGTCGGTCAACCCGTGGTTCGCCTCGCTGCCGGTCGAGGTGCGCGCGCACATGGTCGGTCAGGCCGAGCCGGTCCGCCTGCGGCGCGGGGAGATGCTGTTTCGCCAGGGCGATGCGGCGTCCGGTTTGTATGCCCTGGTTGCCGGCACGCTCAAGATGTCCACGCTGCGCGAAGACGGCAAGGAGGCGATTCTGGCGGTGATCGAAGCGGGCGTCTGGTTCGGCGAGATTTCGCTGATCGACAAGCAGCCGCGCACCCATGACGCCACGGCCGTTGGCAAGGTGGAGGCGCTGCTGCTGCCGCGCAGTGTGTTCGACACGCTGATGCAGCGCGCCGATTTTGCGGGTGCCATCGCCGCGCTGCTGGCAGCGCGCATCCGGCTTTTATACGGCATCGTGGAAGACGCGACGCTGCGCTCGACGCGCGCCCGCGTGGCGCGCCGCTTGCTGTTGCTGGCCCGGGGCGACGCGGCGCTGTCGCCCGGTCCGCGTGCGCGCGTGCCGGTGTCGCAGGAAGGATTGGCGATGATGCTGGGGATGACGCGCCAGACTTTGTCGACGCAATTGCGCTTGCTCGCTGACGAAGGGATGATCGAGCTGGGGTATCGCTGTATCGAGGTCGTGTCCGTAGAGCGCCTGCGACACCTGATTGGCTAACGTTCGGTCAGGGGAAAAAGCGGGCGTCCAGCAAGTGATCGATGGGATACGGATTTCCCTGGGGGAACGTCGATTCCGCCAACCCGGTTTCGAGAGAAGCACGATGGACTGCGGGCAATTGCCGCCATTGCGCACTCCATGCACAATGGCGGCAATTGCAGCCCCGGCCGGTCAGTTTTCCGCGACGCGCCGGGCGATATGGGCCAGCGCTTCCTCGACCTGGTCGATCAGGATCAGGCACAGGTCGCCTTCGCCCAGGCGCGCGAGCGCCGTGTCGATGGCCAAAAATTCGCCGTTGATCTCGTCGATATGGGTGGTGCGCCGGGCGCCGCTCAAGCCGCGCCGCAGCAGGCCGACCACTTCACCGTCGGCCCGTCCGCGCTGGCACTGGTCCTGGTACAGCAGCACGTCGTCGAACGCGGCGCCCAGGATCTCGGTCTGCTGCGTGATGTCGATGTCGCGCCGGTCGCCGGCGCCGCTGATGACGACCGAGCGGCGCTTGGCCGGCATGTTCTCCACCGCGCCAACCAGGGCCAGAATCGCATCCGGATTGTGCCCGTAGTCGGCGATCACGGTTGCGCCGCGATAGTTGAACACATTGAAGCGGCCAGGCGCATTGTCGCTCTCGCCCATGAACGATTGCAGGCCGGCGCAGATGCGCTCCCACGCGGTGCCGACCGCCCACGCGGCAGCGACCGAGGCCATCACGTTCTCGACCTGGAAGCCGATCGCCCCGCCGCGGGTGACGGGAATGTCGGCCAGCGCGACGCTGTGGCGGGTCTTGCCCTGGGAGGCCACGAGCATGCCGTCTTCGACGTACACCACGCGCTGCCCCTGGGCGCGGTGGGTGGACATGACGGGGTGCTCGACGTCGAGCGCAAAGAAGGTGACGCTGCCGCGGCAGTTGTGCGCCATGGCCGCGACGATAGGGTCGGCGGCATTGAGCACCGCCGTGCCGCCTACGGCCACGTTTTGCACGATCACGCGCTTGAGCACGGCCAGGTCTTCCAGCGTGGTGATGTAGTTCAGTCCCAGGTGGTCGCCCGAGCCGATGTTGGTCACCACCGCCACCTGGCAGCGGTCAAAGGCCAGTCCTTCGCGCAGCATGCCGCCGCGCGCCGTTTCAAAGACGGCGGCGTCGACGTCCGGATGGAGCAGCACATTGCGCGCGCTGCGCGGGCCGCTGCAGTCGCCGCTGTCGATGCGCCGGCCTTCGATGTACACGCCGTCGGTATTGGTCATGCCGGTGCGCAGGCCGCCGGCGGTGAGCAGGTGGGCGATCAGGCGCACGGTGGTGGTCTTGCCGTTGGTGCCGGTGACGGCCACCACCGGGATGCGGCCGTCGTCGTCGTCCCCGAACAGCGACGCGACGATCGCCTCGCCCACCGCGCGGCCCTTGCCGAACGAGGGCGACAGGTGCATGCGCAGGCCCGGCGCGGCGTTCACTTCAACGATGCCGCCGTTCTGTTCTTCGATCGGTTTCAATACGCTGTCGCACACCAGGTCGACGCCGCAAATGTCCAGCCCCACCATGTGGGCGGCGGCAATTGCGCGTGCCGCCACTTCCGGATGCACGTCGTCGGTGACGTCGGTGGCCGCGCCCCCGGTCGACAGGTTGGCGTTATTGCGCAAAATGACGCGCTGGCCCTTGGACGGGACCGATTCGGCCATGTAACCCTGGTTGGCCAGGCTGGCCAGCGCAATGTCGTCGAAGCGGATCTTGGTCAGCGGCGTGGCGTGCCCGTTGCCGCGGCGCGGATCGAGGTTGACCAGTTCGACCAGTTCACGCACGCTGTGCACGCCGTCGCCGACCACGATCGGCGGGTCGCGCCGCGCGGCGGCAACGAGCTTGTTGCCGATCACGAGCAGGCGGAAGTCATTGCCGGGCAAATAGCGCTCGACCAGAATATCGTCGCGAAATTCGGCCGCGGCCAGGTAGCCGGCGTCGAGCTGTTCGCGGGTGGTGATGTTGACCGTCACGCCCTTGCCCTGGTTGCCGTCCTTCGGCTTGATCACGACCGGCAGGCCGATTTCCTGGGCCGCAGCCCAGGCGTCGTCCTGGTCGGCCACCACGCGACCCATCGGCACCGGCACGCCGGCCGCATGCAGCAGCTTTTTGGTCAGCTCCTTGTCCTGCGCGATGGCTTCGGCAATCGCGCCCGTGCTGTCGATTTCGGCCGCCTGGATCTTGCGCTGGCGGCTGCCCCAGCCGAACATCACCAGGCTGCCCTGGGTCAGGCGCCGAAACGGGATATTGCGCGCCACGGCGGCCTGCACGATGGCGCCGGTCGAAGGACCCAGGCGCACGTCTTCGTCCAGCTCGCGCAAGGCGAGCAAGGCGGCGGGCAAGTCGAAGGCGGCGTCCAGCGCGGCGGCGGCGCACAGTTCGCTCGCCAGCACCATGGCCAGGCGGCCGACTTCTTCTTCGGAGTATTCAACGACAACCTGGTACACGCCTTCTTCCAGCGTGGCGGTGGTGCGGCTGAAGGTGACGGGACAGCCGGCCTGCGCCTGCAGGCCGAGCGCGGCCAGTTCGAGCACGTGCGCCATCGGGATCTTGTCGTCGTGGCCAGTGGGCTGGAACGGGCTCATTTCAGGGAACAGGGCGCGCAGGCGCGCCTCGAAACCGGGCATGTTGCCGACGCAGCTCTCGATCGGCGTGCAGGTGACGATCGCTTCGACCGACGTGTGGTGGCTCCAGAGATTGGGACCACGCAGGGCGCGTATGCGAGATACTTCCATAAACCGTTCATCCTAAGAGGGTAGGGCGCAACGCACGGCGATAGTGGCCGTGCGCGCTGTTATCAATGAGTCGCTGTCAGTTAGTCGTGATCAATGCGTCGGCCGTTTGGGCCGTGGATCGAATGCTCGCAGGCCCGCGCCTATCAGGTCGGCCGGCAGACCCAGGGCCCAGGTTGCGGCGACGGCGGCGAGCAGGCTTTCCGGGTCGTCGCCGGCACCGGCCTTGAGGGCGGCCACGCTCAAGAAGGTATTTTCCATGCTGCCTTCGGCCATCACGATTTTCCCGCCGCGCATGACGACGGCGCGCTTGCCGGCCGCCAGATGGTTGGCAATGACGTCCTGCGACGGATCGAGCCCGTAAAAAATCACTTCGCCGTCGCACAGCTCGGCCAACTCCGCCACCGCCGGGTTGGCCGCGTTGAGCACCGCCACGCCGTCGGGTAGGATGACGTCCACCTGCGTGCGCACTACGTTGGCCATGGCATCAAGGCCGTTGATGTGGAACTCGCCCAATCCCTCATGGCCGTCCATGTCCGTGACCACGCCGACGGCGCACTTGTCGTAGGCCAGGCCGTCGGTCAGGATCATGCGTGCATTGCTCTCGAAAACGGCAGCTTGCACGGTGCGGTTGATCAGCAGGCGCTGGCCCGCCTCCCAGGTGACGGCATTGGCGCCGGAGACCAGGCGCTGGTCGAGGAACAACCCTTCGGAGCTGACCACGCCAGTATGCTTGCCGGTCAGGTGCAGCAGGCAGCCGACCAGCCTGGCAACCAGGCTCGCGCCTTTGGAGCCGGTCACGCCGACAATCGGAATGCGGCCAGTCTCAAGGGCGCCGAACAGGTGATTGACGATGGCTGTGCCAACCGGGCGCGCGTGCCCGTCGGCCGGTTTCAGGTGGGCCAGCAGGCCCGGGCTGGCGTTCACTTCAATGATGGCGCCGCGCTGCTCGTCGAGCGGACGCGATATGTCTTCGCACACCAGGTCGACGCCGGCGATATCGAGGCCGACCACGCGCGCAGCCAGCGCGGCGGCGTGCGCCACCGATGGATGGACCTTGTCGGTGACGTCAAAGGCGACGTTGCCGTTGGGCTGGATCAGCACCTTCTGGCCGGCCAGCGGGACCGAGTACGCCGTCATGCCCTGGCGTTCAAGTTCGAGGATGATTTCGGCGCCGTTTTCAGGCGCCAGCGCATTGAGCGGCGAGTCTTCGCCGGTGCCGCGGCGCGGGTCGGTGTTGATCTGGCTGTCGACCAGGGCGATAACGTTGGCAACGCCGTCGCCGGTGACCCACAGCGACTCGCCCTTGGCGGCGGCCACGAGCTGGGTGCCGACGATCAGCAGGCGATGCTCGTCGCCGGTGATGTAGCGCTCGACCAGCACGCTTTCGCTGTCGCCCTTGCGGCTGGCCAGGTGATAGGCCGCTTCAACGTCGGCCTGGGTCATCAGGTTGAGCGAGACGCCGCGCCCGTGATTGCCGTCGTATGGTTTGACCACGACCGGCAGGCCGATGTCCTGCGCTTCTTCCCAGGCCTCGGCTGCGCTTTTGACCAGCGCGCCTTCCGGCACCGGCACGCCGCACGACTGCAGCAGCGATTTGGTCAAGTCCTTGTCGCTGGCGATGCTCTCGGCGATCGCGCTGGTGCGGTCGGTTTCGGCGGTCCAGATGCGGCGCTGCGCGGCGCCATGGCCAAGCTGCACCAGGTTGCCGTCGGTGAGACGAATGTGGGGTATCTTGCGCTCCGTGGCCGCTTCCACGATGTGCGCGGTGGAGGGCCCGAGGCAGTGTTCGTCGACGATGTCCTTGAGGGCGGCAACCGCCGCGGCCAGGTCAAAGGGCGTGTCGTCGATGGCGGCCATCAGCAGGGCGCGCCCGGTGTCCAGCGCGGCCAGGCCGACCTGTTCCTGGCGGGTGCGAAAAGCCATCTTGTAGACGCCGACCTGGCCGGTGGAACGGGTTTTGCCAAAGCCGGTGCGCATGCCCGCCAGGTTTTGCAGTTCGAGCACGACATGCTCGAGGATGTGGCCGGACCAGGTGCCTTCGCGCAGGCGCTCCAGAAAGCCGCCGCGTTCGCCCACGCCGCAGCGGTGCTCGACCAGGCCGGGAAGCCAGGCCAGCAAGCGTTCGTACAGGCCGGGCAGGGTGTTCGATGGGAACTCTTCAAGCGCACCGATATCGAGCCACGCTTCGATCACGGGGCGATAGGTCCAGATGTTCGGCCCACGCAGGTGCGTTACGCGGAGAAAATCGATTGCTCTTTTCTTTGTCATTTCATCGTTTCTTGCATAATTGCTGAGTACCAGGCCAGGCGTTGAAAACGCCTGGCGATCCTGGCGAGGCCAAATTGCAGCCTATCATGTTGTATACTTGCCCTACCGAAGCTTACCGCGCCAAACCGATTTCTGCCAGTCTCGATTCTTCGAAACCTCTATCGAGAACCCGGCTTACTTTTCCCTCTACAATGACTTCTACACAACTTCCTTCTCAACCGATATTTGCCGCCCCGGCAATTTCATTACCTGGCGCGTGGCAAGGTGAGGTAGAGAAACAACTTGCCACCGGGGAAAACGTTCTGGCGGGCGTCGAGGTTGACCTGGATGCGCGCCTGCGTTTCAAAAAAGGCATGGTCGCGGTGACTGGGCGCCGTTTGCTGGTGCGCGCGCCGGAAGACAATGCGTGGCGCAGCTTTAGCTACCGGCCCGGCCTGGTGCTGCGCCATCATGACCATGCGGGCGTGGGCCACCTGGAACTGTTCGACGAGCAGGGGCGCCTGGGCGCCTGGCGTTTTACGCTGGGCCAGAACCTGCACGCGATCCGCGTGATGGACCATTTCCGCGAGCAGTTGGAAAGCCACCTGAGTGGCCAGCCGGTGCTGGGCGCCGAACACAATATCTGCCCGAGCTGCAAGGCGCCGCTGGAGCCGGACCAGGACGAGTGCCCGATCTGCACCAAGGTGCTGTACACGCCGCCGTCCACCTGGACGCTGTTTCGGCTGTGGCGCTTTGCCAAGCCGTACCGGGGCGAACTGGCGCTGGGCTTTTTCCTGATGCTGGCCAGTACCTGCGCGCACATGATCCCGCCGTACCTGACCAAGCCGCTGATGGACAACGTGCTGATCCCGTTCCAGAACAAAAAGGCGGTCGACACCAGCCTGGTGTGGCTGTACATGACGGGCCTGCTCGGCGCCGCCTTGCTTGCCTATGTGCTGGGCTGGTGGAAGACCTATGTGCTGGCCTTGATCTCCGAGCGCATGGGCGCCGACCTGCGCTCGGCTACATACGAGCATTTGATGAAGCTCTCGCTCGAGTTTTTCGGCGGCAAACGCACCGGCGACCTGATGTCGCGCATCGGCAGCGGCAGCGACCGCATTTGCGTGTACCTGTCGCTGCACCTGCTCGATTTTGCCTCCGACGTCCTGATGATCATCATCACCGGCATCATCCTGGTGCGCGAAGACGCGATGCTGGCCCTGATCACCCTGGGGCCCCTGCCTTTCATCGCCTGGACCATCCACATCGTGCGCGACCGCCTGCGCACGGGCTTTGAAAAGATCGATCGCGTGTGGGGCGAAGTGACCAACGTGCTGGCCGATACTATTCCCGGCGTGCGGGTGGTCAAGGCATTTGCCCAGGAAAAGCGCGAGGCGGCCCGTTTTCGCGAGGCCAACCGGCACAACCTGGCGGCCAATGACAAGCTCAATAAAGTGTGGTCGATTTTCTCGCCGACGGTGTCGTTCCTGACCGAACTCGGTCTGTTGGTGGTGTGGGTGTTTGGCATCTGGCAGGTGTCGCGCGGGCAGATCTCGGTCGGCACGCTGACCTTGTTCATTACCTACAGCGCGCGCTTTTACGGCAGGCTCGATTCGATGAGCCGGATCGTGTCGGTCACGCAGAAAACGGCATCGGCGACCAAGCGTATTTTTGATATCCTGGACCATGTATCGAGCGTGCCGGAACCGGCCAACCCGGTCAGCCTGGATAAAATCGAAGGGCGCATCGACCTGCGCGAAGTCGGTTTCAGGTACGGCAACCGGGCTGTCAACCGCGGCATCACGCTCAATATCAAGGCCGGTGAATTCGTCGGCCTGGTCGGTCACAGCGGCTCGGGCAAGAGCACGCTGGTGAACCTGATCTGCCGCTTTTATGACGTGACGGAAGGCGCGATTTTGCTCGACGGCGTGGACATCCGCTCGTTCGCCATTGCCGACTACCGCCGCAATATCGGCCTGGTGCTGCAAGAGCCGTTCCTGTTCTTCGGGACGATCGCCGAGAACATCGCCTACGGCAAGCCGGACGCCTCGCGTGAAGACATCATCGCCTCGGCGCGCGCCGCGCATGCCCACGAATTCATCCTGCGCCTGCCGCACGGCTACGACTCGATGGTGGGCGAACGGGGGCAGGGTTTGTCGGGCGGCGAGCGCCAGCGCATCTCGATCGCGCGCGCGCTGCTGATCGACCCGCGCATCCTGATCATGGACGAGGCCACGTCCTCGGTCGACTCGGAAACCGAGAAAGAGATCCAGAAGGCGCTCGACAACCTGGTCCAGGGCCGCACCACGATCGCCATCGCGCACCGCCTCTCGACGCTGCACCGCGCCGACCGGCTGGTGGTGCTCGAGCGTGGCGTGGTGATGGAAGAGGGCAGTCATGATGAATTGATGGCGCGCGAAGGCGCCTACTTCCGCCTGTACGAAGCGCAGGCGCGCAATGTCGACACCGACATGGATGACAAGGACGGGGACTAAGCCATGGCAAGCACGCAATTTCAACTGAGCCGCAACAGCTTCGGCAAACTGGTTTTGACCACGCACGAGGGCGAGGTGCACGAGGGCGTCTCGCCGGTGCGCGCGTTCCCGATCCAGTCGCCGGACAAGGGTATTTCGATGGTGCTGGGCGACGGCAAGGAAGTTGGCTGGATCGACGACATTGCCGGCCTGCCGCTGCAGGTGCGCGAGCTGGTGATGGATGAACTGGAAGGGCGCGAATTCATGCCCGAGATTTTGAGCGTCAAGGACGTGAGCAGCTTTGCCACGCCATGCACCTGGTATGTGGCAACCGACCGCGGCGACACTGAATTTACGCTCAAGGGCGAAGAAGACATTCGCCGCATCGGCGCCACGTCGCTGCTGGTGTCGGACAATCACGGGATCAATTTTCTGATTCGCGATATGTATACGATCGATAAAAAGACGCGGCTGATACTGGACCGGTTTTTGTAGGGTTCGCTGGCTTTATTTCTAGCTTTACAGCGTTGCTCAATTTATAATAAATCTTCACTTCACAATGTAGATTGAGAACCGCATGTCCCAAACCGATCCGTATTCGCCGCCCCAATCCTCCCTGGGCGGTCTGACCCCTTCCGAGCAGTACGCCAAGGATAGCGGCCAGCGCTATTCCCGTTTTTGGGACCGGGTCGGCGCGGCGCTGATCGATTTTTTGATCGCGCTGCCGTTGATGGGCCTGAACTTTTTCTTCGGCGGCGAAACGCGCTTGTTCCAGCTGTACTTGCTGGTGCCGGTACAGATATTGACCCTGACCATGCATGTGTACATGGTGGTCAAGCACGGCGGCTCGCCCGGGAAAATGCTGGTTGGCTTGCGCATTGCCAAGCTCGACGGCTCCCCCGCGACCTTGAAAGAGGCCGCGCTGCGCTACAGCGTGCTGTGGGTGTTTGGCCTGGCGTCGGCGGCCATGACGCTCAGTGCGGCGATGGGCATGTCCGAGGCGGACTACGCGGCGCTGTCGTATACTGAACGCTCGGTGGCGCTCAGTGAGCAATCGCCGTACATTTTCTGGGTCGGCGCCCTGATGCAGGTTTGGGTATGGGGCAACCTGATCACGGTGCTGGCAAATGACAAGCGGCGCGCCTTGCACGATTTTTTGGCCGGCACTGTCGTGCTGCGCAAATAATATTTTCAGGAATTTGCATGCATTATCTATTGTCTTATGATCTGGCCGCCGACTACCTGGAACGCCGCGGCGAGTGGCGCGACGAGCACCTGGCGCTGGCGTGGGCGGCGCAGGAACGGGGCGAGCTGCTGCTGGCCGGCGCGCTGTCCGATCCTGCCGATGGGGCGCTGCTGGTGTTCCAGGGCGACTCGTCCGATGCGGCGCAGCGTTTCGCCAAGGCTGATCCGTATGTCACGCATGGTTTGGTGACGGCCTACCGCGTGCGGCAATGGAACACCGTGGTCGGCGACGCGGCAAGCACGCCCGTGCGGCCCGCCTGACGCTTGAGGAAGCGCCGTGAAAATCGCCGTCTTTAGCGCCCAGCCGTACGACCGGCGTTTTCTTGACGCCGAGAGCAGCAAGCACGGCGCCATCGAGCTGGTGTATTTCACCGAGGCGCTCTCGCTCAACGCGACCGTGCTGGCGCATGGCTGCCAGGCTGTATGCGTGTTCGTCAACGATGTGCTGGACGCGCCGGTTCTCGACGCGCTGGCGCGGCTGGGCGTGCGCGCCGTGCTGCTGCGCTGCGCCGGCTTTAACAATCTCGATATCGCGGCCGCGGCCAGGCTTGGCCTGTTCGTTGCGCGCGTGCCGGCGTATTCGCCCGAGGCGGTCGCCGAGCACACTCTGGCGCTCATTCTCACCTTGAACCGCAACACCCACCGCGCCCACGCGCGCATCAGGGAAGGCAACTTCGCGCTCGATGGTCTGTTGGGCAGCAACCTGCATGGCAAGACGGTCGGCGTGGTGGGACTGGGGAAAATCGGCATGGCGGCCGTGCGCATATTCAAGGGCTTCGGGTGCCATGTGCTGGGGAGCGACCCTGCCCCGCCGCCGGAGTTTGCCGCCATGGGCGAGCTGACGCCGCTGGCAGCGTTGCTGCCGCGCTCCGACATCGTCTCGCTGCACTGCCCGTTAATGGCGTCAACGCTGCACATGATCGATGCTGCGGCATTGAGCGTCATGAAGCCGGGCGCGATGCTGGTCAATACCTCGCGCGGCGCCCTGATCGATACCTGCGCCGTGATCGACGCGCTCAAGTCGCGCCAGTTGGGCAGCCTGGCCATCGACGTGTATGAACAGGAAAGCGAACTGTTCTTCCACGATCACTCGGCCGAGATCATCGGCGACGATGTATTCCAGCGCCTGCTCACGTTTCCCAATGTACTCGTGACCGGGCACCAGGGATTTTTTACCGTGGAGGCGATGCGCGAGATCGCCCAGACCACCTTGGGCAACCTGGCCTGCTACGTGAATGGCACGCCGTGCGCCAATGCGGTGCCTGGCACCTGAGCGCACCTTGGCACGGCGGCCAGGCACTTACTTCGCCGAAGCGATCCACGCGTCCACGCGCCGCTCGAGTATCGATAGCGGCAAGGTGCCGTCGCCCAGCACAACTTCATGGAATTTGGTCAGCGTGAATTTTTCGCCCAATGCGCTGCGGGCGCGCGCGCGCAGCTCGAGGATCTTGAGCGAGCCGCTCTTGTACGACAGCGCCTGCGCTGGCCAGACCATGTAGCGTTCGATCTGGTTCCTGGCGCGCGCCTCGCTCCAGCCAAGCTCCTTGGCCATGTAGGCGATGGCTTGCTCGCGCGTCCAGCCTTTGGCGTGGATGCCGGTGTCGACCACCAGCCGTACGGCGCGCATCAGCTCCGCGTTCAGGTGGCCGAAATACGCTTCCGGGTCGTCGAACAATCCCATTTCGTGGCCCAGCGTTTCGGCGTACAGCGCCCAGCCTTCGGTGTAGGCCGCGATGTTCAGGTTTTCGCTGTTGAACTTGCGAAAGTCGGGCAAGTCCAGTTCCTTGAGCAGCGCTGCATGCAAGTGGTGGCCGGGCTGGCCTTCATGCAAAAACAGCGTGACCATGCCGGTGCGGCTGTACGCCTTGGGGTCGTTGACCACCGCCCAGAACACGCCCGGATGCGAGCCGTCGGCCGCCGGCGGCGTGTAGTGGTCCGACGCGCTGGCGCGCGTCAGTTCCGGTTCGAGCTGCAGTTCGATCTGCGCCTTGGGCAGCAGCGAGAACATCGCCGGCAGGCGCGTCTTGACCTTGGCGTCGATCGCGCGGTAGGCGTCGAGTACCTCGGCTTCGGTCGTGAAGGACTTGAATTTGGGCTGCGCCGTGACCCACTGCGCCAGCAGGTTCGGCGCGCCCGTGTAGCCCAGCTTGGGGCCGAGCGTCACCCATTCCTGCTCGATGCGCGCCACTTCCCGCAAGCCGTTGGCGTGGATCTGGTCGGGCGTGAGCGAGAGCGTGGTGCGGTCCTTGACCAGGGCCTGGTACCAGGCGGCGCCATTGGGCAGCGCGGACAGGCCGGTGCTGGTGCGTCCGGCCGGCAGGTACGCGTTTTCGAGGTAGCGCGCCAGGCGGTCGAGCGCGGGCATCAGCTTGTTGGCGACGGTGGCGCGGTAGGCGGCGGTGAGCTTTTGCTTGTCCGCGCTTGAGAACGAGGCCGGGAAGTTCCTCACGGGCGAATAGTAGATGCTCGCCTCAAGCGTGTCGCTGCGCAGCTGCTTGAACTGGGGCAGCATCGCCGCGATGATGGGCCGCGGTTGAACCACCCCGGTGCGCACGCCTTCCTTCATGTTGACGATCGCCTGGTCGATCCACGCCGGCAGCGCATTGAGCCGCGCCAGGTAGTCGTACTGCTGCTTGACGGTGGCCAGCGGCTGCGACGCCGTGCCGCTGGCGTAATTGGCCAAGAGGCCGGGGATGTGCTCAAAGTGATTGAGCGGCAGCAGGTGTTCGGGAAAGCTCGCCAGCGCCAGGCCGCTGTCAAATTCAAAGGCCAGCATGTCGTAGGTGAGCGCGTCGGCGGGCGAGAGGCGCTGGCGCGGCAGGGCTGCGAGCTGCTGTTGCAGCTTGCGGTAGGCCGCGAAGTGGGCCGCGCGGCGCTTGGGCGAGATCATCATGCCGATCTGGTCGTTGTAACGCCCGTCCCCGTTGGCGGTGGCGTACATGGGGTCAAAGCTGGAGCGCTCGTGGTAGAACGCGGCGGCCAGCTGGTCGAGCTGTTTTTTGGCTGGTGCGGGGGTGCTGGCAAGCGGCTCTGGCGTGGCGGGAGCGGGGGCCGCGTGCACGGCGCCGGCCAGCAGGGCGGCGGCAATGACGGACAGGCGCAGCGAGGTGCGAAGGATCGAATGGGGCATGATGAATATCCTGGTTGGAGCGCGTTACGCCGCTGCGGCGCGCTGCGCAAAATGAATGAGTACGGCTTTGAGCGGCACGCTCGCCGCTTGTTCCGGCGCTCGTGTCGCCTCGGGCGAGACGTGCGCCAGCACGGCGCGGTTGTTCGCGTCCACGTCGATCGCGTAGGGGACGATGCCGATTGCTTCGGCTTCGTCATGGTCGTCGAGCGCCACGCCGAGCAGGTCGGCCATGGCCGCTTGTTCAGCGCCCGTCATTATCTGGCCGGTACCGTCGGCCACCTGGCGGCAGCGGGCGGCAAGATGGGCCGCCACCCAGTCCATGAAGGTGACGATCTGGTCTTCTTGCGCCATGACGTCGGCCACGTAGTCTTCCCAGCTGGCGTCTTCGTCGCCCCAGTCGCCGGACAGGCCCGCGCGTTCAATGACGGCCGCGGCCAGTGCCTTGTTCTCGGCCGTTGCGTCGAGCGGATAGTTGCTGCACGACTTGTACGAAAATTGCTCGGCGACCAGTGCGAGCAGCGTGGAGAGGAAGGACCATTCGTCAGGCGAAAATGCTTGGGTTGAAGACATGCAAACTCCGGAAAAGGGCAACTTTGCCATGTTAACACTTGCGCCGTCGCGTGTGATGGATGGGAAAGTTATTTGATAACATCAAGAAAATTTCAGACACATTATTTCTGCGGCGGCGACATGCACATTCTCTGGACCTATTTACGGCCGCATTGGCGCCTTGGTGTGCTCGCCTTGTTGCTCGCGTGCGCGAGTCAGGTGCTGGCGCTGGTTGACCCTATCATTTTCGGTAATATCATCGACAACTACGCGATCGGGCGCGGCAACAAGAGCGACGACGTGCTCGTGCATGGCGTGCTGCGTTTGCTGGGCCTGGCGGTGCTGGTGGCGGTGCTCTCGCGCCTGGCCAAGGCCGTGCAGGAATAGCTGCTGGTGCCGGTATTCCTGGTCGGGGTGCTGGTCATGGGCGGACTGACCGGCATGCTCAGCCGCGAAATCAAGGGGCAGCAGCGTTCGATCATGCGCGAGACCAATCGCAATTCCGGCTTCATCACGGAATCGTTTCGCAACTTGTTCGCCGGGACGATTCGCGAAAACATCAGTTTTGTGAAGCCGGATGCGCTTGACGCCGAGATCATCGCGGCGATGCAACAGGCGGCCTGCGCCTATTTGCTCGACAAGTCGCCCGAAGGCCTGGACACGGTCATCGGTGAAATGGGCATGAAGCTGTCTGGCGGCGAGTGCCAGTGCCTGTCGATTGCGCGCGCGCTGATCCGCAAGCCGCCGCTGCTCATTTTCGACGAAGCCACGTCGGCCCTTGATTCGCTGACCGAAGAACAAGTCACGAGCACCGTGCGCAGCATTTCGGCGCGCAAGAGCCAGATCACGATCCTGATCGCGCACCGCTTGTCGACGGTGATGCATGCGAACACGATTTTCGTGCTGGAAAAAGGTCGCATCGTGGAGCAGGGCACCCATGACGACCTGGTCGCGCTGCGCGGTTTGTATTACGCCATGTGGCCCCAGCAGATCGGGGAGCGTCCGACCGTTGCCATTGCGGCAGAAAATCCATTATAATGGACGAATGAATCAAATTGTAGATGAAACAGTCGATGAAACAGGCCGTCAGATCGCCGAGCGCATCCGGCTCGAGCGCGATGCGCGCGGCTGGTCGCTGGCGCAATTGGCGGAGCGGGCGGGCGTCTCGAAGGCCACGATCAGCAAGATTGAACGCGAAGAAGTCAGTCCCACCGCCGTGATCCTGGTGCGCCTGGCGGCAGCGTTCGACCTGACGTTGGCAGGCTTGCTGCTGCGCGCCGAAGGCGACGGCAGTGCCAGCCGCGTTTCTCGCGCCGCCGACCAGATCTTGTGGCGCGACCCCGCCACGGGCTACGAGCGACGCCAGGTACTGGCCCGCGCCGACCATCCACTGGAAATTGTGCAGGTCGCCCTGCCTGCGCGCCAGACAATCGTGCTGCCGGCGTCGTCGTATGTTCACATCCGGCAAGCGGTCTGGGTGCAGGTGGGCGAACTGGTCATTATTGAAGATGGCGCGCGCCAAGTACTGGCCGCCGGCGATTGCCTTCCTTTTGGGCCGCCTTCTGGGGTAACCTTCGTTAATGAAACGGAACTTCCCTGTCAGTATGTTGTCGTCCTCGCCCGGAGCTAGAAGATGGAAATTGCGATTCATTCCCTGAATGCTTGCCGGGATACGTTGGGCCAACTGACCACGCTGCTGGTGGAAGTGGTGGCGGACGGCGGCTCGGTGAGCTTCATGGCGCCGCTCGCGCCCGAGGCCGCGGGTGCGTTCTGGGAGCATGCGCTCGCGGCGGCCGGGCGGGGCGAGCGGGTGGTGCTGGGCGCATGGGATGGCGATGTGCTGGCCGGCACCGTGACGTTGATCGTCGACTGTCCGCCCAACCAGCCGCACCGCGCCGAGATCGGCAAACTGATGACGCGCCCCGCGTACCGTGGCCGCGGTATTGCCGCCAGGCTGATGACGCACGTCGAGGCGTGCGCCGTGCGCCTGGCCAAAACGCTGCTGGTACTCGATACGGCGACCGAAGGCGGCGCCGCGCCCCTGTATGAACGCTTCGGCTTTACCTTCGCCGGGGAAATTCCCGACTACGCGCTCAAGCCGCACGGCGGTCTGACCGGCACCAAACTCTACTGGAAACGCCTGAGCTTGCCCGCTTCGCTGGCGGGGGGATTACCGCTGCCTTCGACGCTCCCTTCAACGGCTCCTTCAACCCCCGCTGCGCCATCTTGACCTCGCACGCGGTCGTCGTCACGACCGGCTCGGCCGGGGACCTGTTTCCATTCCTTAAGCTGGCCCTCGGTCTGCGCGACGCCGGCCATGCGATTACTTTTGTCGGCCCACAATTGCACGCACAGACCGTGCAGCAGGCCGGCCTGCCGTTTCACGGCACCTTTGCCGATCCGGCCGTACTCGACGACCCGGACGTCTGGCATCCCACGCGCGGCTTTGGCGTGGTCTGGCGCGCGGTGCGCCCGGGCCTGCGCGAACTGGGCGACATTGTCGCTGCCTTGCCCGAGGATGAGCCGTGCGTCATTGTCACCCATCCGCTGGCGCTGCACGAGGCGCTGCTGTGCCGCGCACTGCGGCCCGACCTGCGCGTTGTGCTGGGCTACCTGGCACCGTCAAACATACCAACGGTGTACGATCCGCTGCTGCTGGGGCCGCTGCGCGTGCCGCGCTGGGTGCCACTTGCGGCGCGGCGCTGGCTGTGGCGGCAGATCGGTGCGCACCTGATTGACCCGGTGGTCATGCCGGACATTAACGCTGACCGCGCCGCCGCCGGCGTGGCCCCGGCAAAGAGCTTGCTCGACCTGCTGCACGATGGACCGGATTTGTCGGTGACGCTTTTCCCTCCCTGGTTTGGCGAACCCAAGCCTGACTGGCCGCAACCGCTGTGCTGCGGCGACTTCGCACTGTTTGACCCCGACCCCGGGGCCGAGTTCACGCTAGAGCTGGCGCAATTTTTAGCGGCAGGCGAGGCGCCACTGGTATTTACGCCTGGCACCGCCAACCGCCAGGCCGACGCTTACTTTGGCCATGCCCTGGCGGCGGCGCGCGCGCTCGGCAAGCGCGCCATCTTCCTCACGCCGCACCGCGACCAGGTTGCTGCCCACTTGCCGCCGGGCGTGCTGTGGCAGTCCTACCTGCCGCTGCGCAAAATACTGCCCCACGCGGCCGCGCTGATCCATCACGGTGGTATCGGAACAACAGCGGAAGCATTGCGTGCAGGAATTCCTCAATTGATCGTGGCGCTTGCCTACGATCAATTCGATAATGCAGAACGGGTAAGCGGACTCGGCGTTGGACTTGGCCTGACCAGAGCGCGCCTTACGACAACGAAGCTGACGGCGCACTTGCGCGCCTTGCTGGCCTCGAGGCGTCTTGCTGAGCGCTGCAAGACGGTCAGCGCGCAATTTGATGCATACGAGGGATGGCAAACCATGCTGATCTCGATATCAAAAACGATATCGAAAACGTCAAAAAATTGATTGGATTGATTTCTCGCGTTTCCATAATATGTTTTTAGAGCATGCAAATGCCAAAAGATTACATAAAAAGAATACTTAGGAGACGCATGAATACCAAGCCCACTGGCCCGTTCGCGGCCATGACCTATTTCTCTTGCGCCGCTCAGTCCCGGGCACGCGCCGCACAAGGTTCACGATGAACACCCAAAAATTATCCACGCTGGAAAAGGTCGGGTTCGGCGCGGGCGACATGGCCCTGAACGTCGTCATTTCGTCGATGATGCTGATCATCACGTTTTTTTACACGGATATTTACGGCTTGCGCACGCAAGACTTGGCCTTGCTGTTCGTCATTGTCAAAGTGATCGGCGCGGTGGCCGACCTGGCGATGGGGCAGATGACCGATCGCTTCAGTTCGCGCATGGGCCGCTATCGGCCGTGGCTGCTGGCGCTGGCCATTCCCTACGGCATCAGTGTCTTTTTTGTGTTCACCACGCCGGACTGGGCTTACAGCGCCAAGCTGGTCTGGGCGTACTCCACTTATATCCTGATGACCATCATGACGGCGGGCGTGGGCATTCCGTACATCTCGTTGATCAGCGGCTTGACGGCGGACCCCAAGGAGCGCCTCTCGGCCAACGGTTACCGCCTGTTCTTTGCCAAGATCGGCGCTTTCATGGTCACCATCATTGTGCCGATCTTGGCGGCAAAATGGGGCAATGGCAATCCTGCGACCGGTTACCAGGCGGCCATGGCCGTGATGGCGGTGATGGGCGTGGCGCTCTTTTTGTTTTGCGTTTTCACGACCACCGAGCGTGTGGTGCACGTCGTTGAAAAGCAATCGCTGTCCGAACAATTCAAGCTGCTCATGCGCAACGACCAATGGCTGGTGCTGTGCGGCGTGTGCATTAGCGGCACTGTGGGCTACGTGGTGCGCGGCTCGGTCGCCATTTATTACGCCAAGTATTACCTGGGCGGCGATACGGCCGTCGTGTCTGCCTTCCTGACGACCGGCGTAGTTGCCGCGATCCTGTCGATGGTCGCCTCGACCTGGATCACCAAGTCGTATTGCAAGGTCAAGCTGTTTCGCAACACCCAGATCGCCGTCGCTGCCATCAGCGTGCTGATCTATTACGCCGTCAAGCCGGGCGACATTGCACTGGCCTTCGTGCTTTACTTTGTGCTGTCGTTTGTCGTGGACTTGCACGCACCGGTGTTCTGGTCGGCCATTGCCGAAACCATCGATTACGGCCAGCTCAAGACTGGCAAGCGAGTGTCCGGCTTTGCCTTTGGCGGTATTTCCGTGTGCCAGAAGGCGGGCATGGCCGTGGCCGGCGCGCTGGTCGGCGTGTTGCTGACGTTTTTCAATTACCAGCCCAACGTGGCCCAGTCGCCGCTGGCGCTGACCGGCATTGCCCTGATGCTGACCATCATTCCTGGCTTCTTTCACCTCATCATGGGGCTGCTGATGTTCAAGTACCGCATCAGCGATGACTATTACGGCCAAGTAAAGGCCGATATGAAAATCCGTGGCTACGCAGCGATCTAAACACATGCAAAAACTGCCCCCCCTGATCGAGCAACGCGCCGATCCCCATATTTATCGCCACACCGACGGCTATTATTATTTCACGGCCTCGGTCCCGGAATATAATCGGATTGAATTGCGTCGCGCCCGCACAATTGCGGAACTTGCGACCGAGAAAGCTGTCGATATATGGCATAAGCCAGAGTCCGGCCCGTATAGCGAATTGCTGTGGGCGCCAGAACTTCATTACAACGATGGCGCGTGGTACGTGTATTTTGCGGCCGCGCCTAGCCGCGAGATCAAGAACAAATTGTTTCAGCACCGGATGTACGCCGTTCGCAACAGCAACCCCAATCCCTTGGTCGGGGAGTGGGAGTTCATGGGCCAGATCGATACTGGCATCGATAGCTTTTGCCTGGACGCCACCACTTTCACCCACCAGGGCAAGCTGTACTACCTGTGGGCCCAAAAGGATGAAGCGATCGAAGGCAATTCGAACCTGTATATCGCCCCCATGGCCACGCCGTGGCAACTGGGCGGGCCGCCTGTCTTGCTGAGCAAACCCGAATTCGACTGGGAAATCCGTGGCTTTTGGGTCAACGAGGGCCCATCCGTCATGCAGCGCAACGGCAAGATTTTCATCAGCTATTCGGCCAGTGCCACCGATGAAAATTATGCGATGGGCTTGCTGTGGGCCGACGCCGAAGCTGACGTGCTCGACCCGGCCGCCTGGACCAAACTGAAGGAACCGGTGCTGTCGACCTGCTACGAGCACGGTGTCTACGGACCCGGCCACAACAGCTTTACCGTGGGCGACGATGGCGAAACGGTGATGCTGGTCTACCACGCGCGCACCTATACCGAGATTGTCGGGGATCCCCTATGGAATCCCGACCGCCACACCTATGTCAAGCCGCTACGCTGGGACAAGGATGGCATGCCGCTGTTCGGCACGCCGTCGTTGGCCTGAACGGCGGGGACCACATCAACGAGGACTAATTTGCAAGCCAGCATCCATACAGCGCCGTTCGGGATGTTGCCCGACGGCCGCGCCGCCACACTCTATACGCTGACCAACCCCAACGGGCTGGTCGTCAAGATCACCGACTTCGGCGGCATCATCACCGCCATCCATACGCCCGACCGCGCAGGCAACCATGCCGACATCGTGCTCGGCTTCGACAGCGTGGAACCGTATATCGACGATTCGCCTTATTTCGGCGCGCTGATCGGACGCTATGGCAACCGGATTCGCGACGGCCGCTTCACGCTCGACGGCAAGCTGTGGCAACTGCCCGTCAACAATGGCACCAATCACTTGCACGGCGGGCACGATGGCTACCACAAGGTGCTGTGGAATGCTTTGCCGTTCCAGGAGGGCGATTCGGTCGGCCTGACGCTGAGCTACCGCAGCCCGGATGGCGAGCAGGGCTATCCCGGCACGCTCGATGTCGTCGTCATTTACGAGCTCAACAGCGCCAACGAACTGGTGATGCATTTCGATGCCGTGACCGACAAGGCCACGCCCGTGAACTTGACGCAGCACTCGTACTTCAACCTGGCCGGGGAGGGCGATATCCTGGCGCACGAGTTGACGATTGCCGCCGATAGCTTTACGCCCATCGATCGCGCGCTGGTTCCCACTGGCGAGATTGCGCCCGTGGAAGGCACAGCCTTCGACTTCCGCGCCCCCCGCCTGATCGGCGCGCGGGTGGGAGAAGACGATGAACAACTGCGCAACGGCAGCGGTTACGATCACAATTTTGTATTGAACAAGGCTGGCATCGACCGCCTCACCCTGGCCGCGCGCGTGCGCGAACCGGTATCGGGCCGGGTGCTCGAATTGCTGACCGAAGAACCGGGCGTCCAGTTTTATAGCGGCAATTTCCTCGACGGCAAGCTGACCGGCAAAGGCCGCAACTATGGTTTTCGCAGCGGCTTTTGCCTTGAACCGCAGCACTTTCCGGATTCGCCCAATCAACCGTCCTTCCCCAACACAATTTTGCGCCCGGGAGAAGAATATGCAACCGTGTCCAAATACAGATTTTCAGTGGAGTAACAATGCTTGAGTTAATGGTCGACGTCGAGAATCAACTTGGCGAGTGCGTGCTGTGGTGCGAGCGCAGCGAGCGGGTGTTGTGGACCGACATCCTGGGCGCCACGCTGTATGCGCACCACCCGGCCACGGGCACGACCAGCACCTGGCCGATGCCCGAACCGCTAGCCTCGTTCGCGCTGACGGGCAATGATGACAGGCTGCTGCTGGGCCTGGCGTCGCAACTGGCGTTTTTCGATTTCTCGACCGGCGCCGTGACGCCCATCTGCGCGGTCGAGGCAGGCTTGACCACGCGTCTGAATGATGGCCGCTGCGACCGCCAGGGCCGTTTTGTGTTCGGCACCTTCAATACGGTGCAGCCGCGCGCGGCCATTGGCGCTTACTACCGCCTCGGCGCCGACCTGCAGCTCGAGCGCCTGCCGCTGCCGGGCTGCGCCATTGCCAACAGCATCTGTTTCAGTCCGGACGGCGCCACCATGTACTACTGCAATTCGCCGGACCGGACGATTCGCTGCTGCGATTACGACGTTGTCACTGGCGCGATCGGTAACGAGCGCGTGTTTGCCGAACTCGAAGGCAACGCGGGCGAGCCGGATGGCTCGTGCATCGACGCCGACGGCCACTTGTGGAATGCGCAATGGGGCGCCAGCCGGGTAGTGCGTTACGCGCCGGACGGCAACATCGAGCGCGTGGTCGAGTCGCCCGCCTTGCAGCCGAGTTGCGTGGCCATTGGCGGTCCCGACGGCGATGTCCTGTATGTGACGAGCGCCCGCGTGGGGATGAGCGAGCCGGCGCTACACGATGGCGCGCTGTTCAGCGCAAAGCTGCGTGGCGTGCGGGGCTTGCCGGAGAGCCGCTTCAAACTCTGAGGGCGAGCAAGGATGGCGACACGATGCGCGGGCGAGCACTCCAGGTGCCTGGTCGCGTGCCTGAACGCCATGGCCGGGATGGTTTCGGATAAATCTTGCCGGAAATGTATTTACGCGTGTACACTTCCCACGATCTTGCAGACCAGGCGCAACGGCCGCCTTCCTTCATCTTCTCTCAGGAGTCAGCGATGAAAGTATTTGAGGTCCTTCTTAAAAACATCAGTGGCACGCTGAGCATTTCCGAAGCCGTCGCCATACTTGCAGATCAGGAAAAGATTCCGACAGTCAGTCACGCGCACATGCATCTGCGCGACGGCTTTGCGGTGGGCAAGATTCCTGCTTTTGTACTGAACAACGACCTGAGCAGGAATCACTACGAAGAAGCGCATATGACCACCGCGGCGCGGGTGCAGCCCGTAGTGGTACCGATGTGGGACGGCGTCGGCAGTCCGCCCAGCAACTGCTTCCACCTCGACGTGCGGCGCAGCGCCCTCCCGGCGCCCAATAGCACGCGCAGCAAATACGATTTGCGCTCGGCCCAAGCAGAGGTGCCCGGGATTACTCCCATCACCCGCCTGGACCCGGTCATGACGCGCAGCGACGCAATAACCAAGAAAAACGTCACGGGTCTCGCTCCAGACTTGCCGTCCTTCATGGTGGTTGATGAAGACGTGGGCGATATCCCTTCACGCGTCAAAACCCTGAACGGGCGTTTTTCCGTGGCAGCTCCCACCCAGCCCAATGGCGACTGGAAACGCGTCAGCAAGGGCGGTGAAGCGAAGGTCAGTTATGTCGCGAACGTTATCCGCCAGAAGGTCACGCGGATTGCGGGCAGTGAAAAGCACACCATGTTCGAAGACTCCGAATCGATGGCCATGCATCTGTGCGCCGCCTTGCGCTCCAGCGCCGGCCGAAGCGCGCTGGCGCTGCTGCGCAGCAAGCCGCTGGGCGATCCGGGAACGGTCGGTGTATTTTCCAAGACCGCTGTCGACCAAGTCGATCGATTCATCAACGATCCCAAGAAAAAGCTGAAGGTACCGCACCCCAAGCCGCTCGTGATCGAGCGCGTGACCGACATGCGGGCCGGCGCGGTGCGCACGGCCGGCAATCCCAATCCGGTGGCCGACACGTTTCAATATCAAAAAAAGGATATCGACCATATCGTGATGGTGCTGGGCAAGCGCGCAGATGGTTCGCTCAATGTGGTGACAATCTTCCCCAGTCCCGATACCACCCAAGCGACCATGCAGGTCGACAATAGCGGCCAGGTCGATCTCGTCGAGCCAGTCTTTATGAAGGGCACGATGGCCATGCGCATGGACCAGGTTTCGATGAACCTGAGCTGGTAAGCGCGGCGGGCCGGGCCATCCGGCTTGATCAAAAAATTTTTTCACGGACAAGCTCGCGTGGGTGGCGAAAGCACAACGCCGAGCATCGTCCGACTCCCTGGACTAAATCTAAGCAACAATTTTCCTTGCGTGACGAGGTCTTGGCCGCGTATGGGTCAACCGCATTAGCATGACGGAAATCGGCGCCCATGCTCGACCGGCAGCCGAGCGGCGAAGCGCTACGCAGATCGCGCATTAGGGTGGCGCCATGACACTCATCCCTCCGAGGAAAACTGCGTTTTAAAGCACGAAATCAAGGCGTGACGGTAGAGCTCGTGTCTGCGAGGAAACTGAGCCCGGAGTGGATTTTGGATGATTCATACCGATTTCAGTATCAATACTTGCAAAAAATTGATTGGAAAGGCATCTCAAGAGTCTCTATTATTTCTCCATCGCCAGCCGAACGACGACATGCGTTTCGATACGGCCAGAACAACTAGGAGAAATACATGTCTGAGACGAAAAAGCTTACTCTGCGCTCTGCTGAATGGTTTGGTAGCCAGGATAAAAACGGCTTCATGTACCGCAGCTGGATGAAGAACCAGGGCATTCCCGATCACGAATTCCACGGCAAGCCGATCATCGGCATTTGCAACACCTGGTCTGAACTGACCCCCTGCAATGCCCACTTCCGCCAACTGGCGGAGTATGTCAAAAAAGGTATCCTCGAAGCGGGCGGTTTTCCGGTCGAGTTCCCGGTCTTTTCCAGCGGCGAATCGAATCTGCGCCCAACGGCGATGCTTACCCGTAACCTGGCCAGCATGGATGTCGAGGAATCGATCCGCGGCAACCCAATGGATGCGGTCGTGCTGCTGGTCGGCTGCGACAAGACCACGCCGGCCCTGTTGATGGGCGCGGCCAGTGTCGACCTGCCGACGATCGTCGTGAGCGGCGGCCCGATGCTCAACGGTAAGCTCAACGGCAAGAACATCGGCTCCGGCACCGCCGTCTGGCAGCTGCACGAGCAGATGAAGGCCGGCACCATCACGCTGCACCAATTTATGTCGGCCGAATCGGGCATGTCGCGCTCGGCCGGCACCTGCAATACCATGGGCACCGCCTCGACGATGGCCTGCATGGCCGAAGCGCTCGGCACGTCGCTGCCGCACAACGCCGCCATCCCGGCCGTCGATTCGCGCCGCTATGTGCTGGCCCACATGTCGGGCATCCGCATCGTCGAGATGGTGCGCGAAGACTTGCGCCTGTCAAAAATCCTGACCCGCGAAGCATTCGAGAACGCGATCCGCGTCAACGCCGCCATTGGCGGCTCGACCAACGCCGTGATCCACCTGAAGGCAATCGCCGGGCGCATCGGCGTGCCGCTCGAACTGGAAGACTGGACCACGATCGGCAAGGGCACGCCGACCATCGTCGACCTGATGCCGTCGGGCCGCTTTTTGATGGAAGAGTTTTATTACGCTGGCGGCCTGCCGGGCGCGATCCGCCGCCTCGGCGATGGCAACCTGATTCCGCACAAAGATGCGCTCACCGTCAACGGCAAGAGCCTGTGGCAAAACTGCGAAGACGCACCGATCTACGACGATGAAGTCATTCGCCCGCTGGTCACGCCGCTGATCGAAGACGGCGGCATCTGCATCTTGCGCGGCAACCTGGCCCCGCGCGGCGCCGTGCTCAAGCCGTCGGCCGCCTCGCCGCACCTGATGCAGCATCGCGGCAAGGCCGTCGTGTTCGAAGACTTCGATCACTACAAGCGCAGCATTGTCGACCCTGATCTGGACGTGGACGCGAACTCGATCCTGGTCATGAAAAACTGCGGCCCCAAGGGTTACCCCGGCATGGCTGAAGTGGGCAACATGGGCTTGCCGCCCAAACTGCTGGCGCAAGGGATCACCGACATGGTACGCATTTCGGACGCGCGCATGAGCGGCACCGCCTACGGCACCGTGGTGCTGCACGTGGCCCCTGAAGCGATGGCGGGCGGCCCGCTCGGTATCGTCCAGGATGGCGACTTCATCACGCTCGACTGCGCCAATGGCGTGTTGAACCTTGAAATCTCGGATGCAGAAATGGCCGATCGCCTGGCGGCGCGCGCCGGCACTCAGGCGCCGACCGCGACCAGCGGCTACCAGAAGCTGTATATCGACCATGTGCTGCAGGCCGATGAAGGCTGCGACTTCGACTTCCTGCTCGGCAGCCGCGGTTCGGCCGTGCCGCGCCACTCTCACTGATCCGGGACCTACCATGCTACTCATTCAATTCAAGAACGCCGCCGGCGAGCGCCGCGTCGGCATCATCGAGCACGAAGCGATCCGCGAGATCGATGGTTTTACCAGCACCTACGCGCTGGGCCAGCAGGCCATTCGCAGCAAGACCGGCCTGGCCGAACTGGCCCAGGCCAGCGCCGGCAGCACGGAGCATGCGTACGCCAACATCACGCCGCTGGCGCCCTTCGACCATGACGACGCGGCCCACTGCTACGTCACCGGTACCGGTCTGACCCACCTTGGCAGCGCCGACACGCGCGACGCCATGCACAAGAAAATCGGCGGCGACGCCGAGACGCTGTCGGACAGCATGAAGATGTTCCGCATGGGCGTGGAAGGCGGCAAGCCGGCAGCAGGCCAGCGCGGCGTGCAGCCCGAGTGGTTCTACAAGGGCGACGGTTCGATCGTGCGCGCCGACGGCGAGCCGTTGCAAATGCCCGAGTTCGCACTCGACGGCGGCGAGGAGCCGGAGATCGCGGGCCTGTACCTGATCGGCGACGACGGCCAGCCGTACCGCCTCGGTTTCGCGATCGGCAACGAGTTTTCCGACCACGTGACGGAACGCCAGAACTATCTGTACCTGGCGCACTCCAAGCTGCGCAATTGCGGTCTTGGCGCCGCGCTGCTGGTGGGCGAGCTGCCGGACCACGTGGAAGGCACCTCGCGCATCTATGGCGTGGACGGCCAGGTGCGCTGGGAAAAGGCGTTCGTCAGCGGCGAACAGAATATGTCGCACAGTATCGCCAACCTCGAGTACCACCACTTCAAGTACGGCCTGTTCAATCGTCCGGGCGACGTGCATATCCATTTCTTCGGCACCGCCACCCTGAGCGTGGCCGACAACATCACCGTGCTCCCTGGCGAGACGTTCGAGGTCGAGGCGCCAGCCTTCGGTCCGGCGCTGCGCAACAGCCTCACGGTCGAACAATCCACTTTTACGAAAGTCAGCTCCCTATGATGATCACCGGTGACGCACTGATTGACGGGCGCCAGGTCCGCGGCAATGGCGGTTCCTTCCAGGCTTTCAACCCGGCCCTGCGCGCAGCGATCGAACCGGCCATCTACATGGTCGATGCGGCCCAGATCGATGAAGCATGCCGCCTTGCCGAAGGCGCTTTCGACACCTTCCGCGCCACCAGCAACGAGGCGCGCGCCAGCTTCCTGGAGACGGTCGCCGTGCAAATCCTGGCCCTGGGCGACGACCTGATCGTGCGCGCAATGGCCGAATCGGGCCTGCCGCGCGCGCGCCTTGAAGGTGAGCGCGGACGCACGGTCGGCCAGCTCAAGCTGTTCGCCGACTTGCTGCGCGAAGGTTCGTGGGCCGATGTGCGCATCGACAGCGCCTTGCCGGACCGTCAACCAATGGCCCGCCCTGATCTGCGCATGCGCATGATCGGCCTTGGCCCGGTCGCCGTTTTCGCGGCCAGTAATTTCCCGCTCGCGTTTTCGGTGGCCGGCGGCGACACCGCTGCTGCCTTCGCGGCCGGCTGCCCGGTGGTCCTCAAGGCCCATTCGGCCCACCCCGGCACGTCCGAGCTGGTGGCGCGCGCTGTCGTCAAGGCGGTTGAACTGTGCGCACTGCCGGCCGGCGTGTTCGCGCTCTTGACTGGAACCGGCAACGGCATCGGCCAGGCCCTGGTGGCCCATCCCGCCATCAAGGCAGTCGGCTTTACCGGCTCGCGTTCGGGCGGCACCGCGCTGATGGCTGTCGCCGCCGCGCGCGCGCAGCCAATTCCCGTGTATGCGGAGATGAGCAGCATTAATCCTTTCTTCCTGTTCCCGCATGCGCTGGCCGCGCGCGGCGTGCAGATCGCCACCGCCTTTGCCGGTTCCATGACAATGGGCGTGGGGCAGTTCTGCACCAATCCCGGCCTGGTGCTGGCGCTGGCCGGTCCCGACTTTGACGCTTTCGCCGAGCAGGCCGCGCGCTCGCTGGCCGACATCGAAGCGGGCACCATGCTCACCGCGGGCATCGCGTCTGCGTACCAGCGCGGCGTGCACATGCTCGGTTCGCACGACGCTGTCGAGCAGCTCAAGGCGCCCGCGCACGCGGAAGGCAAGGGCAGCCCGGCGCTGTTTCGCACCACCGGCAAGGCATTCATGGCCGAGCATGCGCTGCACGCCGAAATCTTTGGGCCGGCTTCGCTGCTGGTGGCCTGCGACGACGTTGACGAAATGCGCGCGATTACCGAAATGCTGGAAGGGCAGTTGACCGCCACCGTGCAGATGGATGACGCCGATCTGGAACAAGTGCGGGCGCTGCTGCCGGTGCTGGAGCGCAAAGTCGGGCGCATCCTGGCCAACGGCATGCCCACCGGCGTTGAAGTGTCGACGGCGATGGTGCACGGCGGGCCGTTCCCCGCCACCTCCGACGGTCGCAGCAGCTCGGTCGGCACGGCCGCGATCGCCCGCTTCCTGCGCCCGGTTTGCTATCAGAACTTGCCCCAGGCATTATTGCCGCAGGCCCTGCGCGATGAAAACGCCGGCGCGATCTGGCGCCGGCGCGACGGGGTGATGACCCACGATTGATGCAGCGCGTTTGACCACTATAAAAACAAGCAGGAGACCAGTAACATGAAAAAAGCCACCTACCCAAGCCTTGTAGGCAAGCGCGTATTCATCACCGGCGGGGGCAGCGGCATTGGCGAAGACATGGTCGCCGCCTTTGCCGCCCAGGGCGCCATCGTCGCTTTTGTCGATATCGTGCGCGAAGCGAGCGAAGCGCTGTGCGAGCGGATCGGCGCGGCCGGTTTCGTGCGTCCGCAATTTCGCTTTTGCGACATCACCGACATCAATACGCTGCAGCTGACGATGGACGAACTGTCCGTCAAGCTGGGCGAGTTCGATGTGCTGATCAATAACGCCGCCAACGACCAGCGCCACCAGGCCGAAGACGTCACTGTCGACTTCTACGACCAGCGCATCGCGATCAACCAACGCCCCATGTTCTTTACCTGCCAGTCGGTCCTCGAAGGCATGAAGGCCAAGGGCGGCGGCTCGATCATCAACGTCTCGTCCATGTCGTATCACGCCATGAACGGCGGCTATCCGGTCTACTGCGCGACCAAGGCTGCAGTCGTGGGTCTCACGCGCGGGCTGGCGCGCGACCTGGGCGCGCACGGCATCCGCGTCAATACGCTCACGCCCGGCTGGGTCATGACGCAGCGCCAGATCGACCTGTGGGTGGACGATGCGGGCAAGGCTGAAATCAAGCGCGCACAGTGCTTGCCGGGGCTGTTGATGCCGCACGATATATCGGCCATGGCCCTGTTCCTCGCCTCCGACGATAGCGCCATGTGCACCGGCCAGGATTTCGTCGTCGACGCCGGCTGGATCTAAATCTACAGCTTTGCCAGTTGCCCGGGGCCGTTGCGGTCGCTGGGCCTTCGCACGTCACCTATAAGGCAGCGCAGCATGAACCTCATCCACAAATCCGTCTTCGCCGCGCTCGTCGCCAGCGCATTTCCGGCCCACGCCCTCGATAGTCCCGATCGCCGCATTAGCGTCAAGGTGGCCCTCGACGCGCAGCAGACGCTGACCTATTCGGTTCAGCGCAACGGGGCGCCAGTGATCTTGCCATCGACCCTGGGCCTGCAACTGGCCGGCGCCGACCTGGCCGGCAAGCTCACTCTGGCGCAGACATCAAGCGTCAAGGCTGTCAGCGAACAGTACGAGATGGCGGTTGGCAAACGGCGCCACGTGAGCTACCGCGCCAACGAGCAGGTGTTCACGGTGCGCAATGGGGCGGGGCAGGCCATGGACGTGGTGCTGCGCGTTTCCAATGACGGCGTGGCGCTGCGTTACATCGTCAAGGGGGAAGGGCGCAAGCAGTTTGTCAGCGAAGCGACCAGCTTTGCCTTTGCGCCTTCGGCCAAAGCCTGGCTGCAGCCGATGCAGGTCGCGCAGACCGGCTGGAAAAACACCAATCCAGCCTACGAAGAACACTACGTGCGCGACATCGCGGCGGGCACCACCTCGCCATCGAAAGCCGGCTGGGTCTTCCCGGCGCTGTTCAAGACGGGCGACACCTGGGTGGCGCTGTCGGAAGCGGACATGGATGGCAGCTTTCATGCCTCGCGCCTGCAGGCCGAGTCGCCCGACGCCACCTATCGCATCGGCCTGCCGATGGCGGACGAAAAATTTACCGGCGGTGCCGTGCTGGCCGACGTGACGGGAACGCTGGTCACGCCATGGCGTCTGATCGCGCTCGGTTCCCTGCCAACGGTGATGGACTCGACCCTGGGCACCGACCTGGCGGCGCCGGCAATCGCTTTCGACAAAGCGAAAGTCAAGCCCGGCCACGCCGCGTGGAGCTGGGCCCTGCTCAAGGACGACGCCACCGTCTACGACGTCCAGAAACAGTTCATCGACTACGCGGCCGACATGAAGTGGGACTATGCACTGGTCGACGCCGACTGGGACCGCAAGATCGGTTACGACAAGATGCGCGAACTGGCGCAGTACGGCGCCGGCAAGAACGTGGGCGTGCTGGTCTGGTACAACTCGTCGGGCCTGTGGAATCAGACCGAGTATTCGCCCAAAGGCGCCTTGCTCACGGCCGACCAGCGCAAGAAGGAATTCGCGCGCTTGAAAGAGATGGGCATCAAGGGCGTGAAGATCGACTTCTTCCCGGGTGACGGCGCCTCCGTCATGGCTTACTACATCGCGCTGCTCAAGGACGCGGCCGATGCGGGCCTCTTGGTCAACTTCCACGGGGCCACGCTGCCGCGCGGCTGGGCGCGCACTTACCCCAATCTGATGAGCGCCGAAGCGATCAAGGGACTGGAATTTACGACCTTCACGCAGGTGGACCAGGATGCCGTGGTACGGCACGCAGCGATGCTGCCGTTTGCCCGTAACCTGTTCGACCCGATGGACTTTACACCCATGGTGTTCGGCGATATTCCCAACATCAAGCGCGCCACGCGCAATGGCTTCGAGCTGGCCGAATCGGTGCTGTTTTTGTCCGGCATCCAGCACTTTGCCGAAACGCCCACGGGCATGGCCAGCGTGCCCGCCTACGTCAAAAGCTTCCTGCAAGCGCTACCGCGCAGCTGGGACGACAGCAAGTTCGTCGACGGCTACCCCGGCGCCCATGTGGTCATCGCGCGCAAGGCCGGCAAGGCGTGGTACGTGGCGGGCTTGAACGCGGACGATGCCGACAAGACGATTGCGCTCGACCTTTCCTTTCTGAGCAAGCGCAAGGGTGTACTGATTGCGGACGGCGCCACAGAGCGTGAATTCACCCGGTCCGACATCGCGGGCGGCAAGGCCAGCATCACCATCAAGGCACACGGCGGTTTCGTGGCTGTATTCAAATAAGAATCAGGAAATAATCAGGAGACACGCATGAACATCATCAAGCACAGCATCGCCATTATCGGTATGGCAGGATTGATCACGGCAGGGGCGGCCATGGCCCAGGTCAGCATCACGATCGACGCGGCCAAGCCGGGACCGGTCATCAACAAAAATGTGTACGGCCAGTTTGCCGAACACCTCGGCACCGGCATCTACGAAGGCATGTGGGTGGGCCCCGACTCGAAGATCCCGAACGTCAAGGGCTGGCGCAAGGACGTTATTGGCGCGCTCAAACAGCTGCATGTGCCGCTGGTGCGCTGGCCGGGCGGCTGCTTTGCCGACGAATACCACTGGAAGGACGGGGTCGGCCCACGCGCCAAGCGCCCGGTCAAGGTCAACACCAACTGGGGCGGCGTGGAAGAGAGCAATGCGGTCGGCACCCATGAATTTTTCGAGCTGGCCGATCAATTGGGCGCCGAAGTCTACGTCAACGGTAACTTGGGCTCCGGCTCGGTGCAGGAAATGGCTGACTGGGTCGAGTACATGACTTCCGACAGCAAGTCGACGCTGGCCAACCTGCGCCGCAAGAATGGCCGCGACAAGCCATTCAAGGTCGATTACTTCGCGATCGGGAATGAGGCGTGGGGCTGCGGCGGCAACATGACGCCGGAGCACTACACCAACCTGTACAAAAATTACTCGACCTTTCTGAAGGCGCCGGAGCAGAGCCGTCCTAAATTGATCGCCAGCGGCGGCAATGACTACGACACCAAGTGGACCGATGTGCTGAGCAAGGGCCTCAAGGGCCAGACCGTCGGCATCAGCTTCCACTACTACACCATCCCGACCGGAAAATGGGAAGGCAAGGGCATGGCGACCGGCTTTCCTGAAGGCGAATGGATGTCTACGCTGGCGAACACCTTGAAGATCGATTCGATGATCGTCAATAACGTGGCCGCGCTGGACAAGAACGACCCCGAGAAAAAGATCGGCCTGCTGGTGGACGAGTGGGGCACCTGGTACGACGTTGAAAAGGGCACCACGCCCGGCTTTTTGTACCAGCAAAACACGATCCGCGATGCGGTGGTCGCTGCGCTCAACTTCAACATCTTCCACGCGCATGCAGACCGGGTCCGCATGACCAACATCGCGCAGATGATCAACGTGCTGCAGGCGATGATCCTGACCGACAAGGACAAGATGCTGCTCACGCCGACCTACCACGCGTTCCAGATGTACGTGCCGTTCCAGGACGCCACATCGCTGCCGGTTGCCGTCACGGGCAACACCACCTATAAGCTGGGCGACGCGAGCATTCCCGGCATTAGCGTGTCGGCTGCGCGCGCCAAGGACGGCAAGGTCTACCTGGCGCTGGTCAATACCGATCCGGCAAAGGCAACCGAGGTGACGGTGAACCTGGCAGGCCAGAAGCTCGCCGCCGCCAGCGGGCGCGTCTTGACCGCCGCGGCGATGGATGCGCATAACACCTTCAAGGATCCGCAGGCAGTCAAGCCGGCCCCGTTCAGCGCCCGCGGCGCCGACGGCAAGCTGTCCATCAGTGTGCCTGCCAAGGCCGTGATCGTCGTCGCACTGGAGAACTGAACATGCGCACACCACTGACTATGCGCGCTTGCGCACTTGCTGCAGCAATCCTGGCCGCCGGCTGCGGCGGCGGCGGCGGCGGCGGCGGCGGTTCTTCCGCGCCGGCGCCCGTGGTAACGCCACCCGTAGTGACCCCACCCGTAGTGACCCCACCCGTAGTGACGCCACCCGTGGTCACGCCACCGGGTTCCACCGTTCCCGATACGCTACTTGCCTTTACCGAAGCGTCGGTCCACGATCCGTCGGTCATCAAGAGCGGTGACACTTACTATGTCTTCGGCTCGCACCTGGCCGCCGCCAAGAGCACGGACCTGATGAACTGGACCAAGATCGCCGATGGCGTCGACAACAGCAACCCCTTGATCGCCAACGTGACCACGGCGCTGGCTGAGGCATTTGCCTGGTCCCAGGTCACGGGCCTGTGGGCGGCTGACGTCATTCAACTCGACGACGGCAAGTTCTACTTCTACTACAACACCTGCAAGGGCGACTCGCCGCGATCGGCGCTGGGCCTGGCGGTGGCCGACAAGATCGAAGGCCCGTACGTCAACAAGGGCGTGTTCATCAAGTCCGGCATGTGGGGCGAGGCCAGCCCGGACGGCGCGATCTACGACGCGCGCATCCATCCCAACGTGGTCGACCCGAACACGTTCCGCGACAAGGAAGGCAAGCTGTGGATGATCTATGGCTCCTACTCGGGCGGCATTTTCATCATGGGGATGGACAAGGCGACCGGCATGCCGCTGGCCGGGCAGGGCTACGGCAAGCACCTGATGGGCGGGAACCATTCGCGCATCGAGGGCGCCTACGTCATGTACAGCCCGCAGTCTGACTACTATTACATGTTCACGTCCTTTGGCGGGCTTGACGCCAATGGCGCCTACAATATGCGCGTGGCACGCTCGCGCAGCCCGAACGGGCCGTATGTGGATGCCAAGGGTACCGACATGGCGAGCGTCAAGGCCAATCCGGCGCTGCCGCTGTTCGACGACGCGAGCATCGCGCCGCACGGCCAGAAGCTGTTTGGCAACCACCAGTTCACGACGGGCGTGGGCGAAGCGGGCGTGACCTCGGGCTACGTGTCGGCCGGCCACAATTCGGCGCGCTACGAGGCGGCCACGCAGCAGTACTTCCTGTTCTTCCATACGCGTTTCCCAGGTCGCGGCGAGCAGCACGAAATCCGCGTGCATGAAATGTTCGTCAACGAAGATGGCTGGCCGGTGGTAGCGCCCCTGCGTTATGCTCCGCTGAGCAAGAGCGCCGTGCCGCTGGTGGCCGATGTGACCAGCGCCGAGGCGCAGGGCAGCTACCAGTTCATCAACCATGGCAAGGACATCACGGCCGCGACCAGGACCGCGCAGGCGATCCGGCTGGAGGCGGGCGGCGCGGTATCGGGCGCGGTGGCGGGCACCTGGACGCACCGGGGCGGCAACAAGGTCCAGCTGATGTTGACGGGCGGGGCGACGTTCAACGGCGTGCTGTCGCGCCAGTTCAACGCCAATGCCAAGCGCTTTGTCGTAACATTCACCGCACAAGCTGCAGACGGCGTGTCCGTCTGGGGCGTGCGGACCGGCGCCTGAGTCACCCAAGGAGTATCACATGCATGGTTTGATCCGATCCCTTGCCTGCAGCGCCGGCGCGTTATGGCTGGCCGCGTGCCAGGCCGCTCCGGTAAGCGTGCACGACCCGGTCATGGCAAAGGAAGGCAAGACGTTCTACCTGTTCAGTACCGGGCCGGGCATCAGCTTCTACAGCTCGACCGACATGCTCAATTGGCGCGACGAGGGCCGGATCTTCAAGCAAGATCCGCGCTGGGCCAAACAGGCGGCGCCCAATTTTGATGGCCATATCTGGGCGCCCGATATCCAGTTTTACAACGGTAAATACTACCTGTATTACTCGGTGTCGGGGTTTGGTAAGAACGCGTCGGCCATCGGCGTGACTACCAACCCCACGCTCGACCCGCGCGCGCCCGGCTACCGGTGGACCGACCAGGGTATCGTGCTGCAGTCGGTGCCCGCGCGCGACAACTGGAATGCGATCGACCCCAACATCGCCGTTGACGACAAGGGCGATGCGTGGATGGCTTTCGGATCGTTCTGGAGCGGCATCAAGATCGTCAAGCTCGACGCAACTCGCACGCGCCTGGCCGAGCCGCAGGTGTGGCATGCGCTCGCGCGCCACGAGTTGCCCGATACCGAAGCGACGCCAAATGAAGTCGAAGGGCCGCACCTCCTGAAAAAGAATGGCTATTACTATTTGTTCGTGTCATGGGGACTGTGCTGCCGCAAGCAGGAGATTACCTATCGGGTCGTGGTGGGTCGCTCCAGGCAGCTTACCGGGCCTTACCTGGACCGCAGCGGCAAGGACATGAACCACGGCGGCGGCTCGCCCGTCATTGGCGGCAACGCGACATGGAAGGGCGTTGGCCACAACAGCGCCTACACTATCGACGGGCGCGACCTGATGGTGATGCACGCCTATGAAACTGCCGACGATTACAAGCAAAAGCTCAAGATCGCCGACATCAAATGGGACCAGGATGGCTGGCCGACAGTTGACCCGCTCGACCTTGACCGCTACCAGGGCAAGCAGGTGAAATGAGGCACGCAGCGCTGGCGTTGATACTGGCCGCAGCCACCTTTCAGGCTGGCGCTGCGCAGCGTTTTCCGCTGGCCGATGTGCGGCTGACCGGCGGCCCCTTCCTGCAAGCCCAGGACACCAACCGCAGCTACCTGATGTCGCTCGACCCGGATCGCCTGCTGGCGCCCTTCAGGCGCGAAGCGGGTTTGCCGGCCCGGCAGGCCAGTTACGGCAATTGGGAAGCGAGCGGTCTGGATGGTCACATGGGCGGGCACTATCTGTCTGCCATGGCGCTGATGTACGCCTCCACCGGCGACGCCGACGTCCTCAAGCGCCTGGAATACGCGATCGCCGAATTGAAGGCGTGCCAGCAAGCCAACGGCAATGGCTACCTGGGCGGCATTCCCGGCGGCGCCGCAGCGTGGCAGGCGATCGCCATGGGCAAACTGGAGGCGGATAATTTTTCGGTCAACGGCAAGTGGGTGCCCTGGTATAACCTGCACAAGCTCTACGCAGGCCTGCGCGACGCCCATCGCTACGCGGGCAGCGAAGAGGCGCGCGCGATGCTCGTTGCGCTGTCCGACTGGGCCATCACGCTTACCGCAAAACTTGGCGACGAACAGATGCAAACCATGTTGCGCAGCGAGCATGGCGGCATGAACGAAGTCTTTGCCGACGTCTACCAGCTGACCGGCGACAAAAAATACCTGGCGCTGGCGCGGCGCTTTTCGCACAACGCGATCCTTGCACCACTGGCAGCAGGGCAGGATGCATTGACCGGCATGCACGCCAACACCCAGATCCCCAAGGTCATCGGCTTTGAACGCATTGGCGAAGTGACGGGCGAACGCAAGTGGCTCGACGCTGCCGAATTTTTCTGGACCACGGTGCGCGAGCGGCGCACGGTTGCCATTGGCGGCAACAGCGTCAAGGAGCACTTCCACGACGCCACGAACTTTGCATCCATGATCAGCGAAGTGGAAGGCCCCGAAACCTGCAACACCTACAACATGCTGCGCCTGTCGCAGATGCTGTTCGAACGCGGCGGGCAGGTGCGCTACGCCGACTATATCGAGCGCGCGCTGTACAACCACATTCTGTCGTCGCAACGACCCGGTGACGGCGGCCTGGTCTACTTCACCCCGATGCGCCCGAACCATTACCGCGTGTACTCGCAGGCGGACAAGGCGATGTGGTGCTGCGTTGGCTCCGGCATCGAAAGCCAGTCCAAGTACGGCGAATTTATTTATGCGCACGATGGCGACGCGCTGATCGTCAATCTGTTCGCACCGTCCACGCTGTACTGGCGCGCCAAGAACGTGCGGCTGACGCAGTCGACCGGTTTTCCGGATCGCGACAGCAGCCGCCTGACCATCGATGGCGATGGCGCCTTTACGCTTAAGCTGCGTTATCCGGGCTGGGTGGGGAAGGGGCGCATGCAGGTGCGGGTCAACGGCAGGGCGCTCAATATCGCCGCCGCGCCGGGCAGTTACGTCAGCGTGCAGCGCCAATGGCGCCAAGGCGACCGGGTCGACATCCGGGTGCCGATGACGACCACGCTTGAACAGATGCCCGACAAGTCGGACTACTACGCGGTACTGCACGGGCCTATTGTGCTGGCGGCGAAAACGCAGTTGTTCGCTGATGAAAAGCTCAACTTTGCGGCCGACGATACCCGCATGGGCCATATCGCGCAGGGGCCGGTCTGTCCGCTGGAAGCTGCGCCCGTGTTTGTCAGCGACACGCGCGCGTTCGCCGGAAAAATCAAACCGGTGGCCGGCGAGCCGCTGACCTTCACGATGCGCGGCCTGGTGAAAGGCGACAATGCCGGTGCGCTGCGCCTGATCCCGTTTTTCAGACTGCACGACGCGCGCTACATGCTGTACTGGCCGTATTCGACGCCCGGTGCACTTGCCTCCAGAGCGCCGGCGATTGCCGAAGCGCAGGCGCAGCAGCGCGCAGTGGACGCGCGCACGATCGACCAGGTGGCCCCCGGCGAACAGCAGCCGGAGTCCGATCACGCCTACCAGGCCGAAGGCGGCGACGCGGGCCTGGCGCCTGCCGGGCGCTGGCGCCACGCCAGCAAGTGGTTCAGCTACACCTTGAACGATCCCGTGTTGGAAGCGACATCGCTCAGGCTGACGTTTGCCGCGGGTGATGCAGGGCGGCGCTTCGACGTTGTCGTCAATGGCACGCCGATCGCCGCCGTCACGCTCGAAGAACAGGCCAACGCCGTCTTGTACCAGCGGGACTTCGCCATTCCGTCGGCCGTGAGTGCGGCGTCGCAAGGTAAGCTGGTGGTGCGCTTTGTCGCGCGCGAAGGGTCGATCGCCGGAGGCCTGTACGGCCTGCGGCTGATGCGCTAGCGCTTACTGCGTCGCTTACTGCTTCGTCTTGATGCGCCAGGTCCATGCCGCCAGCGGCGCGGCCTTGGCGCCGTCCAGCGTAAACGACTGCCGCTCTGCCGACAGGTTGACCACCACCTCGACGACATTGGTACCGAGCACACGCTTGTAGGCGAGTACCTTGTCGTTGCCGGTCGCGCTAAAGGTGGCTGGCGCGCCATACTGGCCGTTGGCCATGGCGGGATTGTCGCGCTTGACCTTGAGCAGGCCACTGTAAAAATCCGTCAAGCGATAGCTGTCCCAAGCGATCGGGTCTTTTTCAAAGAATGCGAGCTGCTTGTCCAGCGCCGACTCCTGGCCGTTGTAAATGAGCGGCATGCCGGGCAGGGTGGCCGCCACCACGGCCAGCGCCTGGTAGGCCGGGCCATACAGTGCGCGGTCGGTGCCGTGCCAGGAATTGAAGTCGTGATTGTTGGTGAACAGCATGCGCATTGCGTGCGAGGGAAATACCTTTTCCGGCTTGCTGATGTAGGCCACGATGTCGCGCGCGTCGGCGTTCCCCTTGCCGACCTTCTTGAAAATGTCGGCCAGCGCCCAGTCGTACGTCATGTCGAAGGCTTGTTCGTGCAGCGCCGGCTCGGCCCATTCGGCCAGCATGAAGACCGGCTTGATTTTGTCGAGCTCGGCGCGCGCATGGTTCCAGAATGCGACCGGCACCAGGCCTGCAACGTCGCAGCGAAAGCCGTCGATGTCCGCTTCGCGCAGCCAGAACGCCATGGCCTGCGTCATGCCTTGCCAGAGCGCGGGTTTGGTGTAGTCGAGCGCGATGACGTCGGTCCAGTATTCCACGTTGCCGCCTTCGTTGAAGGTGACGGGGAAGATGTCGCCTTTCTCGTTCTTCTTGTACCAGTCGTTGTGCTGCGCGACCCAGGTGTTGTCCCAGGCGGTGTGGTTGGCGACCCAGTCCAGGATCACGTGCATGCCCAGCTTGTGGGCCTGCGCGACCATCGCCTTGAAGTCGGCCATGCTGCCAAACTCCGGATTGACGGCCGTGTAGTCGCGCACCGCGTAGTAGCTGCCCAGCGAGCCTTTGCGGTTCTTTTGGCCGATTGGCTGCACCGGCATGATCCACAGGATGTCGACGCCCATCTTTTTCAGGCGCGGCAGATCGGCGGCAAAGGCGTTGATCGTGCCTTCCCTGGTGAACTGGCGGATGTTCACTTCGTAGATGTTGGCGTTGCGCGACCACGCGACGTGCGCCATCGTGGCAGGTGGCTGAGCCGCGTTCGCGCCATGTTGCGCCAAGGCTGGCAGGCAGGCCAGGGCAAGGGAGGCTGCGCTGAGCACGCGGGGAATGGTCTTCATACTGTCTCCGTAATTGAACTACGCGTTTTCGTTGAAAAATTTATCAGATAGTACCGCCAAACCGGTTTGAATTGTAGTTGAATTTCACCATCTGATGAAATCCGGGTCGCTTTTGCGATATCAATTTCGATATATCTTTTGCGCAAAATTTGATTGGTTCGCTATGTCGCTTTCTCCTACCATTGGGACAATAAAAATCCACAGGAGACCAGCATGAAACTCACACGCCGCACCATCCTCGCCGCCGCCCTGATCGGCGCCGCCAGCTTTCCGGCCATGGCCGCCAAACCGCTGGTAATCGGCTTTTCGCAGGTCGGCGCCGAGAGCGAATGGCGCAGTGCGAACACGCGTTCGATCAAGGAAGCGGCCAGCGCCCAGCACATTACGCTGCGCTTTGCCGACGCCCAGCAGCGCCAGGAAAACCAGGTCAAGGCAATCCGCTCCTTTATTGCGCAGCGGGTCGACGTGATTGCCTTTTCGCCGGTTGTCGAATCGGGCTGGGAAACGGTGCTGCGCGAAGCAAAGGCCGCCAAGATCCCCGTCATCCTGACCGACCGCGCCGTGAACGTCACCGACACGTCGCTGTACGCGAGTTTCATCGGCTCCGATTTTGTCGAAGAAGGCCGGCGCGCCGCGCGCTGGCTGGTGGAGCGCGCGGCCAAAACGCCGGGCAAAGTGTTCAATATCGTCGAACTGCAAGGCACCGTCGGTTCGGCGCCCGCGATCGATCGTAAAAAAGGCTTTGAAGAAGTCATCGCCGGCAAAGCCAACCTGAAAATCACGCGTTCGCAGACCGGCGACTTTACCCGCACCAAGGGCAAGGAAGTGATGGAAGCGTTCCTGAAGGCCCAGGGCAAGTCGATCAACGTGCTGTACGCGCACAACGACGACATGGCCATCGGCGCCATTCAGGCGATCGAGGAAGCGGGTCTGAAGCCGGGTGTGGACATCCTGGTGATCTCGATCGACGGCGTCAAGGGCGCATTCCAGGCCATGGCTGCGGGCAAACTGAACGTCACGGTCGAATGCAACCCGCTGCTGGGGCCCCAGCTGATGGCCGCGGCGCAGGCGGTTGCCGCCGGCAAGCCGGTCGCCAGGCGCATCACCGTTGTCGAAGGCGTGTTCCCGGCCGAGACGGCGGCGCGCGAACTGCCTAACCGCAAATATTGATCATGAGCGGCACCCTTGCCACCCCGGTGCTCGAGCTGCGCGGTATCTGCAAGCAGTTCCCCGGCGTGCGTGCGCTGCACGATGTGGCGCTGCGCCTGTTTCCGGGCGAAGTGCACACACTGATGGGCCAGAACGGGGCGGGAAAGTCGACCCTGATCAAGGTCTTGACGGGCGTGTACGCGCCCGACAAGGGCAGCATCACGCTGTACGGGCAGGAAGTCCGGCCCACGTCCACGGCGCACGCGCAAAAGCTGGGCATCAGCACCGTCTACCAGGAAGTGAACCTGTGCCCGAATTTGTCGGTCGCCGAAAATATCTTCATTGGCCGCTATCCGCGCAAGCTTGGCATGGTCGACTGGGGCGCGATGCGCGCGCGCGCGGCCACGCTGCTCGAACAGCTTGAGGTAAAGATCGACGTCAGCGCGCCCTTGTCGGCCTATCCGCTGGCGGTGCAGCAGATGGTGGCCATTTCGCGCGCGCTCAATGTGTCGGCCCAGGTGCTCATTCTGGACGAGCCCACGTCCAGCCTGGACGAGGCCGAAGTGCAGCTGCTGTTTCGGGTCCTGGGCAAGCTGCGCGCCCAAGGCATGGCGATCCTGTTCGTGACCCACTTCCTGGACCAGACCTACGCCATCTCCGACCGCATTACCGTGATGCGCAATGGCGAGCGCGAAGGCGAGTACGCATGCAGCGAACTGTCGCGCCTGGCCCTGGTCAACAAGATGATCGGCGCGGCAGAGGACTTTGACCACGCGCCGGGCGCGCTGCAAAGCGCCGCGCCGGGCGACGTTTTTCTCGAGGCGCGCGCCTTGGCCCGCAAGGGCGCGCTGGCGCCGCTCGACATTTCCCTGCGTTCCGGCGAAATCCTCGGCTTGTGCGGGCTGCTCGGCTCGGGCCGGACCGAAACGGCGCGTTTGCTGTTTGGCGCTGACCGCGCCGACGGCGGCACCATCAAGGTGGGCGGCGCCGAACGCGCGTTTGCCACCCCGCGCGACGCGATTGCCCAGGGCATCGCGTTTTGTTCGGAAGACCGCAAGCATGAAGGCGCCATTCTTGAACTGTCGGTGCGCGAAAACCTGATCCTGGCGCTGCAGGCGCGCGCCGGCCTGCTGCGCGCCATTCCGCGCAAGGTGCAAGAGGCGATGGCGCTCGACTACGTGCATAAGCTGGGCATCAAGACGGCCGACATTGAAACCCCGATCGGATCGCTCTCCGGCGGCAACCAGCAAAAGGTGCTGCTGGCGCGCTGGCTGGTCACCTCGCCAAAGATGTTGATCCTCGACGAACCCACGCGCGGCATCGACGTGCGCGCCAAACAGGAAATCATGGACTACGTCAGTGGACTGTGCCGCAAGGGCATGGCAATTCTCTTTATCTCGTCGGAGCTGCCCGAAGTGCTGCGTTGCAGCGACCGGCTGCTGGTCATGCGCGACCGTCAAGGCTGCGGCGAGTACCAGCGCGGCGAGCTTGACGACAGCTCGGTGCTGCAAGTAATCGCAGGGGAGGCGGCATGAGTAGCTTGAGCGCGCGCGCAGCCGGCTCGCCATCGGTGCTGCAGCATGCGCTGTTTCGCCCGCTGGCGGCGCTGGCGCTGCTGCTGGTGATCGACATCCTGGCCATTCCCGGCTTTCTGCAGCTCTCGCTCAAGGATGGCCACCTGTACGGCAGCATTGTCGACATTCTCAACCGCGCCGCGCCCCTGATGCTCGCTGCGCTCGGCATGACGCTGGTGATCGCCACGCGCGGCATCGACATTTCGGTGGGCGCGGTGGTGGCGCTGTCGGGCAGCGTGGCCGCCGTGCTGGTGGGCGGCGGGCCGGAGGCCCAGACGCCGCTGTTGTGGGCGATGGCGGCGGCCATGGGCGTGGCGCTGCTGTGCGGCTTGTGGAACGGCATGCTGGTGGCCGCGCTCGGCCTGCAGCCGATCGTTGCCACCTTGATCTTGATGGTGGCCGGGCGCGGCCTGGCGCAGTTGCTCACCGACGGCCAGATCATCACGGTGTATCACACACCCTACTTCTTCTTGGGCGGGGGCCACTTCCTCGGGCTGCCGTTTTCGCTGACCGTCGTCGCGCTGGTGTTTGCGGCGATCGCATTCATGATGCGCAAGACGGCGCTCGGCCTTTTTATTCAGGCGGTCGGCATCAACCCCGTGGCCGCGCGGCTGGCCGGCTTGAGAACGGCCACGCTGATCGTGTTCGTGTATGTGTTTTGCGCTGCCTGCGCGGGCCTGGCGGGCATGATGGTCAGCTCGAACATCAAGAGCGCCGACGCTAACAACGCCGGCCTGCTGCTCGAACTGGACGCCATTTTGGCCGTCACCCTGGGCGGCACGTCGCTGGCCGGCGGCAAGTTCAGCCTGGTGGGCAGTGTGATCGGCGCGCTGATCATCCAGACGCTTACCTTTACGATCTATTCACTGGGCGTGCCGCCCGAGGTCAACATGGTTGTCAAGGCAGTGGTGGTGTTCCTGGTGTGCCTGTCGCAATCGGCCCAGTTCAAACAGCTTTTTTCGCGGAGGAGCGCATGAAGTCCCCGGCTTTTACCCCGCTTTTTACTCCGTTTGTGACGCTTGCGCTGCTGGCGGCAATGCTGTCCATCGGCGGCGTCGCCTATCCCGGCTTTTTGTCGGTGCAGGTCTTGTTCAACCTGTTGATCGACAATGCCTTCCTGCTGGTGCTGGCAATCGGCATGGGCTTTGTGATTCTGTCCGGCGGGATCGACCTGTCGGTCGGCTCGGTGCTGGCGCTGGCGACCATGATATCGGCCTGGCTGCTCAACGTGGCGCACTGGCCGCCGGCGCTGGTGATCATCACCGTGCTGGTGCTCGGCGCCCTGTTCGGCGGCGCCATGGGCTTGCTGATCCACGCCTTCAAGCTGCAGCCCTTCATCGTAACGCTGGCCGGCATGTTTTTGGCGCGCGGCCTGTGCTACCTGATCAGCATCAATTCGATCACCATCGACGACCCGCTCTACCTGTCGATGTCGCAGGCCCAGTTTGCGCTGCTGGGCGGCTTTGTCTCGCCCAGCGCGCTGGTGGCGCTGGCGATGCTGGCGCTGGCGGTCTGGCTGGCCCACTACACCGCTTTCGGACGCAGCGTGTATGCGATCGGCGGCAGCGAGCAGTCGGCGCTGATGATGGGCCTGCCCGTGGGCCGCACCAAGGTGCTGGTGTATGCGCTGTCCGGCTTTTGCGCGGCGCTGGCGGGGGTGCTGTTTTCGTTCTACATGCTCTCCGGTTACGGCCTGCATGCGCAGGGCGCCGAGCTCGATGCGATTGCGGCCGTGGTCATCGGCGGCACCTTGCTCTCGGGCGGCTACGGCTACATCGCCGGCGCGCTGTCGGGCGTGCTGGTGCTGGGCACCATCCAGACGCTGATCGCCTTTGACGGCACGCTCAGTTCGTGGTGGACCCGGATCGTCATCGGCGCGCTGCTGTTCCTTTTTTGCGCCGTGCAGCGGTTGATGGCAATGGGCGCCGCGCGCCGGCTGCAAACGTAATATCAGCAACGCCAGACCTACATAAAAAACACAACAGGAGAATATATGATCAAGCAGACACTTTGCGCACTGGCGCTGGGCGTGGCCGCGGCGTGCGCGCACGCGGGCAATCCGCTCGTTACCGATATCTTTACCGCCGACCCGGCAGCGCTGGTGGACGGGGGCAGGGTCTACCTGTACGTGGGCCACGACGAAGCGCGCGAAGGGGGCAAGGACTACCTGATGAACGAGTGGCGCGTGTACTCGAGCTGCGACATGCAGCGCTGGACCGACCATGGCTCGCCGCTGCAGTACTCGACCTTCAAATGGGCCGGACGCGATGCGTGGGCCGGCGACGTAGCCAAGCGCGACGGCAAGTACTATTTTTACGCAACGGTCGATCACAAGACGGTGCCGGGCAAGGCAATCGGCGTGGCCGTCTCCAGCAGCCCGACCGGGCCGTTCGTGGACGCGCGCGGCACCGCCTTGGTCACCAACGACATGACCAAGCAGAGCGCCATCATGTGGGACGATATCGACCCGGGCGTATTTGTCGACGACGATGGCCAGGCCTGGCTGTACTGGGGCAATACGGTGCTCAAGTACGCCAAGCTGAAACGCTCGATGACCGAACTGGACGGCCCGATCCTGAGCCATGACATCAAGGATTTCACGGAAGCGCCGTATGTCCACAAACGCGGCAAGACGTACTACCTGACGTACTCGCGCTTTTTCCCGGAGGAGACGGTGTATGCGACCAGCAACAGCGCCGCCGGGCCGTGGACTTACCAGGGTGTTGTGATGGACAAGAACGAGGGCGTCAAGACGATTCACCAGGCGATCATCGACTTCAATGGCAAGTCGTACATTTTTTACCACAACGCCAAGCTGAAGGGCGGCGGTGAATTTCGCCGTTCCGTCGCCGTCGAGGAACTGCATTACGACAAGGACGGGCGCATCGGCCTGGTGGCGCAAAGCGCTGCCGGTCCCCGCGCCAACCCGGCGCCTGGCTGCAAGTGATATGAATAGTTATATCGGTTTCGCATCCTCGATATGGATTGCGGGTAGAATTTTATGATGGATACCCTCAACCCCAATTGGTTCTTGAAAGCGCGCCTGAAAACGCGCCAGCTGCTGCTGCTCATTGCGCTGGACGACCATCGCAACATTCACCGCGCCGCTGACGAACTGCACATGACCCAGCCGGCTGCCTCGAAGCAGGTCAAGGATCTCGAGGAGATGCTCGACGTGCGCCTGTTCGACCGCCTGCCGCGCGGCATGGAGCCGACCATGTATGGCGAAACCATGATCCGCCATGCGCGCATGGCCTTGACCAGCCTGGCGCTGGCGCACGACGACATCGTCGCCCTCAAGGCCGGGCTGGCGGGGCAGGTGGAAGTGGGCGTGATCATGACGCCGGCCATGTCGCTGCTGCCGCGCGCCATTGCCAACGTCAAGAAGGTGGCGCCGATGCTGCGCATCGAGGCGCATGTGGAAGCGAGCAATGTGCTGCTCGACCGCCTGCAGCGCGGCACGCTCGACTTCATGATCGGGCGCATCCTTGAAAAAGAGAATTCTTCGGGCTTGGTGTACGAGGAATTGACCGAGGAGCCGGCCTGCGCCGTGGTGCGCGTGGGCCATCCCTTGCTGCAGGTCGAAAAGCTGAGCCTGGAAGATATTTATGACAAGGCCTGGATTTTGCCGCCGCACGGTAGTATCCTTCGCCACCGATTCGACATGATGTTTCGCCGCGCGGGCCTGGACGTGCCTGTCAATGTTGTCGATACCACTGCTTTATTGCTGATCACGGCATTGCTGCAGCAGACCGATTCACTGCACGTGATGCCGGTCGATGTGGCGCACTATTACGCGTCCCTGAACGTGATTAGCGTTTTACCTATAGAATTGCCGTGCAAAATGGATGCGTTCGGTATCATCCGCCAGAAGGATCATCTGTTGTCTCCGGGAGCAGAGCTGTTGCTCAAAGCGGTACGCGCCGCGGCCGGAGAACTCAGCTAAGCTTGCGAACAACTTGAAAGTGTTGTATTTTTGCGAAATCGACACGTGAACAAGTTGTTATGTTCGGTAACGAACCGAGTTGTAGTTGATAAGAAGGAATAATATGTACTCTGCTACGAATCAGTCCTAGCGAGCCCCCAAAACCACACTAGCGAGAGAAAAAACATGAAATTTACAACAAAAGTTGCATCGATGACCGCGATTGCTGCCGCAGCAGTCCTGATGAGCCATGGCGCGAGCGCGCAGAGCACCGAATTCGTCAACCCTGACTGGGCTGACCACGCAATGTATATCGGCGCATCGGTCGGCCAGACCAAGGGCAACCTGAACGTGGACGATACCCGCCGCTCGCTGGCAACCAACGCTGTCGTGCTGAGCTCGTTCAGCAGCGACGACAAGGACGTTGGCTATCGCCTGTTCGTCGGCAAGCAACTGAACCGCTTCTTCAGCGTTGAAGCTGGTTACTCGGACCTGGGCGAAACCACGTTCACGAGCAACTCGCAAATCGGCACCGCCGGCGCGAACATCAAATACCGCGGCGTGAGCCTGGACCTGATCACCCAGGTGCCATTCACCGAGCGTTTCTCGGCTTACACCCGTCTGGGCGTAGCGTACATGGAAGCGAAGACCGAGCACACTGGCATTCGTAACGCTGGCCGTGGCAACCAAACCGAAAAAGGCGCCGCTGGTAAAGTCGGCCTGGGCCTGGAATACAAATTCTCCGAAGCGCTGGCAATGCGCGCTGAATACGAGCGCACCCGCCTCGACGACAGCATCCGCACCAAAGCCAACGTCGACCTGATGTCGCTCGGCCTGGTCTACAAGCTCGGTCGTCCGGTAGCAGCGCCAGTGGTCTACACGCCGCCGCCAGCACCAGAGCCAGTTGCAGAAGCACCGGCACCAGCACCAATGCCAGCACCGGCACCGGCACCAGCGCCAGTGCCAACGTCGGAAAAAGTATCGTTCGCTGCTGAAGCGCTGTTCGACTTCAACAAGTCGGCTGTCAAGCCAGAAGGCAAAGCTGCTCTGGACGACCTGCTCAACAAGCTGCAAGGCATGAACACCGAAGTCATGGTTACCGTTGGCCATACCGACTCCGTCGGTTCGGACAAGTACAACCAGAAGCTGTCGATCAAACGTGCTGAAGCTGTCAAGGCTTACATCGTCTCCAAAGGCGTTGATGCATCGCGCGTCTACACCGAAGGCAAGGGCGAGTCCCAGCCAATCGCTGACAACAAAACTGCAGCTGGCCGCGCCAAGAACCGTCGCGTAACCGTTGAAGTTGTTGGTACCCGTACCACGACGAACTAATTTTTCATCATTAGTTCAAAAAGCCGCCGGGCTCGCCCGGCGGCTTTTGTCGTTTACGGCCCCGTGCGTGGCTGTTGCAAAAGGATCGACGGTGCAGCGGCACTATATCGTCCTCGCACCGTCGCAGTGTTTTTTGTTGTTGTGGTGGTAAATATCTTTTTTAGGCAATTGCTAAGTGCGGTGCCGAACAGATAGATAGGCTGTCAATGAGCAATAGTGTAATCCTCAGAACTACACATCAATGCGTGACCACGCTAAGGAAACACCATGAACGTCACAAAAAGCACCAGAACTTTATTTTGCGCGGCAGGCCTGATCCTGACGACGTTCCTGTCCGCCTGCGGCGGGGGCGACAACGGACGCGATCCGATCCTTGGCCTGGACGGCACCAGCGTGGTCAGCGTGGCGGTGACCCCGGCCACGGCCACGATTCGCATGACCGGCACCCAGCAATACACCGCGACGGCCAGCTATGCCGACGGCACCACGCGCAATGTGACGACACTGTCGCAATGGGTTGCGGGCACGCCGGCCGTCGCCAGCGTCGGTGCGGCTACGGGCCTTGCCACGGGTATCAAGGGCGGTAATACTAACATCACCGCCAACTATGGCGCCAAGTCCGGCACGGCAGCGCTGACCGTGCTGCCTGACCTGGTCGGCATCCGCATCGCGCCCGCGCAACCGGTCATCCTGTCGGCATCCACCCAGCAATTTACGGCTACCGGTTCGTACTCGGACGGCACCTTCGCCCCGATCACCGCGCCGGTGACCTGGTCGCGTTCGAACGTCCTGGTCGCCAACGTCTCCCCGACCGGCCTTGCCACCGGCCTGGTCCCAGGACAGACGTTGATCACCGCCACCAGCGGCCTGCTGAGCGGCAGCGCAGTGCTGACCGTGGTCGCGCCGCCGCCGCCGGTGCCGCCAGTGCCGCCGCTGCCAGGCGCGCCAATTCCACCTGTTGTGCCGCCAGTCGCACCGCCCGTGGTACTGCCAATTCCGCTTAACACCGTCAACCTGGGCGCCGCCACCAATTTCGCCGTCCTCGCTGGTACCGCGCTGACCAACAACTCGAACGTCACCACGATCATCGGCGGCGACGTCGGTTCGCCATCGCAGACCGTGCCACCGCGCGTGTTGCCGGGCTTTTTCAATTATGTCGCCGGTCCTGAGTTGACCAACGGCCTGGCCTCACTGACGACTGCCATCACCGACGCCAACAGCCGCACCTGCACCGTCAGCTCGCCTTCCGGCGTTGATCTTGGCGGCAAGATTCTGCCGCCTGGCGTGTATTGCTACGACGGCGCGATCAGCATCACCGGCACCTTGATCCTGAACGGTCCCGGCGTGTATATTTTCCGCACCAAGATGACGCTTGATTCAGTGGCCGGCGCGATCGTCGCCACGATCAATGCCGATCCGTCGCAAGTGTTCTGGGTGCCGGTTGGCGCCACCACGCTGGGCGCCAACGGTCACTTTCAGGGTTCGATCCTGGGCCAGGCGTCGGCCATCACGGTTGGCGACAACACCGACCTGTTCAACGGTCGCGTCTTGTCGCAAGCGGCCGTCACGCTCGCCAGCAACAAGATCAACAAATAAGCCACGCACACTTCCCGAAAGCAGAACATGAAACTATTAAAACAAGTGGGCGCGCTAAGCGCCATCGGTTGCGCCTTGCTGGCCAGCCAGGTTGCGTTTGCTGCTGACGAGCCCTTCGTCAACCCGGACTGGGCCAACCACGCCTGGTACGTTGGCGGTGGCATCGGCGGCTCGCAAGCAACCATCGACGAGGCGCGCATTCGCAGCGCGCTGGCCAGTAATGGCTCGACCGTGACGGCCTTCACCAAAGATGAAAAATACGCCATTGCCTACAAGGTTTTCGGCGGCAAGCAGCTGAGCCGCAATTTTGCGCTCGAGGCGGGCTACTTCGACCTGGGCGACTTCGTCTTCAACGCCACCACGTCGGACGGTTCGCTGGCCGGCAAGGCGCGCATCCATGGCGTCAACCTGGACCTGGTGGGTCAGTTGCCGATCACCGAGCGCTTTTCGGTGCTGGCCCGGATTGGCGCGCAGTACGCCAAGACCAAGACCACGTTTTCGGGCAACCGCCTCAATGCCGTGACCAGTCCGAACAATAGCCAGAGCAATACGAGTGCCAAAGTCGGCCTCGGTCTGGAGTACAAGTTCAACGAAGCGCTGGCAGCGCGCGCCGAACTTGAACGCTTCCGCGTCAAGGACGCCGTCGGCAACCGCGGCGACATCGATGTGGCCACCATTGGCCTGGTCTACAAGATGGGTCGTCCGGCTGCCGCCGCGCCGGTCTACGTGGAACCGCCGGCGCCGGTTGCCGCGCCGGTCGTGGTCGAGCCCGCGCCCCAGCCGGCACCAATGCCGGCCCCTGTGCCGGTATCGGAAAAGGTGTCGTTCGCCGCTGAAGCGCTGTTCGACTTCGACAAGTCGGTCGTCAAGCCGGAAGGCAAGGCAGCGCTGGACGACCTGCTTACCAAGCTGGCCGGGATGAACACGGAAGTGATGGTCACCGTCGGCCATACCGACTCGGTCGGCACGGACGCGTACAACCAGCGCCTGTCGCTGCGCCGCGCCGAAGCGGTCAAGGCCTACATCGTCTCCAAGGGCATTGATGCATCGCGCGTGTACACCGAAGGCAAGGGCGAAAGCCAGCCGCTCGCCGACAACAACACTGCCGAAGGCCGCGCCAAGAACCGCCGCGTGACCGTCGAAGTGGTCGGTACCCGCACCAAGTAAGCAGGCGCAAAGCTGCAAGGCAGCGATAAGCGGCAACAAAAGAGCCGCCGGGCCACAAGCCCGGCGGTTTTTCTCATTATTTTTCGCTTAGAGCATGGGCAGGCGCAGCATGTCGACTGTTTTGCGGATCAGGTACAGGCGCTTGGCGGTGTAAGGCGGGAAAAACAGCTTGATCAGCATCAGCGGGGAGGAGCGCAGGACGCCGCGCTCGTGCGAGAACGCCTTGAAGCCGTAAATGCCGTGGCCGTTGCCGATGCCGGAATTGTTGACGCCGCCAAAGGGCAGGTTGCCGTGCGCGAACTGGGCCACGCAGTGGTTCACGCAGGCGCCGCCGGAACTGGTGCGCAGCAAAACTTTGTCGATGTGCTTCTGGTTGCGGCTCCAGATGTACAGCGCGAGCGGCTTTTGCCCCGCGTTGATGGAGGCTAGCACGTGGTCAAGGTCGCTGTATGCCATGATCGGCAACAGCGGCCCGAATATTTCTTCTTCGAGGATGGCGCTGCCGGGAGCGATGTTGTCGAGCAGGGTGGGCGCGATCCAGCAGGTCGCGGTATCGACGTCGCCGCCGGCATGCACCACGGCGCCTTTGGCCAGTGCATCGGACAGCAGGTGCGCCACGCGCTCGGCATGGCGCCGGTTGACGATGCGCGTCAGGTCGACACTGGCTTTTTGCGCAGCGGCGCCGCTGCCATAACGCGCGGCCAGGACTTTTTTGCATTCCTCGATGAATGCCGTTTTCACCGAGGCGTGCACGTACAGGTAGTCGGGCGCGACACAGGTCTGGCCGTTGTTGATGAACTTGCCCCACATGACCGTTTCGGCCGCCAGCTTCAGGTTGGCCGTCTCGTCGATGATGGTGGGCGATTTGCCGCCCAGCTCCAGCGTAACGCTGGTCAAGTGCTTGGCCGCCGCCGCCATGACGATCTTGCCCACCGCCGGCGAACCGGTAAAGAAGATATGGTCGAAGGGCATCGCCAGCAGCGCGCTCGAGGTGGGCAGGCTGCCTTCGAACAACGCCACTTCATTGCTGGGAAATACGTCGGCGATGATGCTCGCCATCAAACGCGACACGGCCGGCGTCATTTCGGACGGTTTGATGATCGCGGTGTTGCCCGCCGCTAGCGCCGACACCAGCGGGCCAAAGCACAGGCTGAGCGGGTAATTCCACGGTGCGATGATCAACACGCGTCCGCGCGGCTGGTACTGGACCCAGGCCGACGTGCCCAGCATGGTCGTGGTCGGCCACATTCTGGTCGGCTTCATCCAGCGCTTGAGCTGGCCCAGCACATGGCGAATTTCTTCCATCACCGGCAAGAATTCGGACGCTTCGACTTCGGCCGGCGCCTTGCGGTAATCTTGGGCGAAAGCGTCGTAGAATTGCTCGCGTTTGGCCATCATAGCCTCGCGCAGGCGCTTGATGCGCTCGATACGCTGGCGCGCGTCCGACTCGCGCCAGCGCAGCGCGGTCTCGTGCTGCGCGTCGAACACCGCCGCCATCTGCGCGGGTGAGGCTTCGGCGACGGCTGGCGCGCCCGCCTGGACGGGAATGGTGTGGAGCTGGGTCATGGCTGGGGCTTCCAAAATAAGCTTCCAAAATGCGAGGTTGCCCAGCGTACCATGCGCAAGGTTTGCTGATTTACAGGATTATTCTAACTTTTGTTGCTTTGTCGGCAGGACTGCCGTTTCGGTGAGGCACCGAACGGTAGCGGCGGGCCGCCCGGGTTGTAATACGGTATGCGAAAACCTGCTTCCTCCGCGGCCCCGTCACCGCCCGTGCGCCCCGGCTTTGTCCAGGTACGCGGCGCGCGCGAACATAATCTCAAAAACGTCACGCTCGACATTCCGCGCGACGCGTTGGTCGTCTTCACCGGCGTGTCCGGCTCGGGCAAGTCGTCGCTCGCCTTCGGCACCTTGTACGCCGAAGCGCAGCGGCGCTACCTGGAATCGGTCTCGCCCTACGCGCGGCGCCTGTTTCACCAGATGCCGGTGCCGGAAGTGGACGACATCAGCGGCTTGCCGCCGGCAGTTGCGCTGCAGCAGCAGCGCGGCGCGAGCACCACCCGCTCGTCGGTCGGCAGCGTGAGCACCCTGTCCAATTCGCTGCGCATGCTGTACTCGCGCGCCGGGACCTACCCGCGCGGCCTGGCGCTGCTGTATGCCGAATCGTTTTCACCCAACACCCCGGAAGGCGCGTGCCAGCAATGCCATGGCCTGGGCCGCGTCTATACAGTGACGGAACAGTCGATGGTGCCGGACGATACGCTGACTATCCGCGAACGGGCCGTTGCCGCCTGGCCCACGGCCTGGCATGGCCAGAATTTGCGCGACATCCTCGTTACGCTCGGGATCGAGGTCGATACGCCCTGGCGCGAGCTGCCGAAAAAAGTACGCAACTGGATCTTGTTCACCGATGAACAGCCCACCGTGCCGGTGTACGCGGGCTTGACGCCGCCAGAGGCGCGCGCCGCGCTAAAACGCAAGGATGCGCCCAGCTACCAGGGCACCTTCACGGGCGCCCAGCGCTATGTGCTGCACACGTTCGCCGGCACCGAAAGCGCCTCGATGAAAAAGCGCGTGGCGCGCTACATGGTCAGCGCCGAGTGCCCGCTATGCCGCGGCAAGCGCCTGCGCCGGGAGTCGCTGTCCGTCACCTTTGGCGGCATGGATATCGCCGACATCTCGCGCCTGCCGCTGGCGCGCCTGCATACGCTGCTGCTGCCGTTTGCCGAAGGACGCGCGCACCCACCCGGAACAACTGATCGTCATGCGCCGCATCGCCGAAGACCTGGTCGCGCGCCTGGACGTGCTGCTGGCGCTGGGACTGGGCTACCTCGCGCTCGAACGCAGCACGCCCACGCTCTCGCCCGGCGAATTGCAGCGCCTGCGCCTGGCCACGCAAGTGCGCTCGAACCTGTTCGGCGTGGTCTATGTGCTCGATGAGCCGTCGGCCGGGCTGCATCCGGCCGATACCGAGGCGCTGTTGACGGCGCTGGCGCAACTGAAAGCGTCGGGTAATTCGCTGTTTGTCGTCGAGCATGCGCTGGATGTAATCGCGCACGCGGACTGGATTGTGGACGTCGGCCCGGACGCGGGCGAGCAGGGCGGGCATATCCTTTACAGCGGGCCGCTGGCCGGCTTGAAACAGGTGCAGCAGTCGCACACGCGGCGCTACCTGTTCGGCGAGCAGCGCATGCCGGCGCGCACGCCGCGCGTGCCAAGCGCCTGGCTCAGGCTCGAAGGCGTCACGCGCAACAACCTGCACGGCCTTGATGTCGACCTGCCGCTCGGCGTGCTGGCCAGCGTCACCGGCGTGTCCGGTTCGGGCAAGTCGACGCTGGTTTCGCAGGTGCTGGTCGAGCTGGTGTGCGCAGAACTGGGGCAGGAAGGCTGGCCCGAAGCAGTGCCCGACGCGCAGGAGGGCGAAGCGCTGGAACAGGATGCCGCCATTCCCACCGAAGGGCGGATCGTGGACGGCATGGCGCACATCAAGCGCCTGGTGCGGGTCGACCAGAAACCCATCGGACGCACGCCGCGCTCCAACCTGGCCACTTACACGGGGCTGTTCGACCACGTGCGCAAACTATTTGCAGCGACCAGCATGGCGCGTGCGCGGCGCTACGATGCAGGGCGTTTTTCGTTCAATGTCGCCAAGGGCCGCTGCGAGCAGTGCCAAGGTGAAGGCCAGGTAATGGTCGAACTGCTGTTTTTGCCCAGCGTGTATGCGCCGTGCCCGACCTGCGCGGGTGCGCGCTATAACGCCAGGACGCTGGAAGTGACGTACCGCGACAAGAATATCGCCGAGGTGCTGGGCATGACAGTTGACGCCGCCGCGGCTTTTTTTGAAGAGGAAGCGCCCATTTTTCGCTCGCTTGACGTCTTGCGCGACGTGGGACTGGGCTACCTGCGTCTTGGGCAACCGGCCACGGAATTGTCGGGCGGCGAAGCGCAGCGCATCAAGCTGGCGACCGAACTGCAGCGCGCCGCGCGCGGGAACATGCTCTACATCCTGGACGAACCGACGACGGGCCTGCATCCGGCCGACGTCGACCGGCTGCTGGTGCAGCTCAACCGCCTGGTCGAAGCGGGCAACAGCGTGATCGCGGTGGAACACAATATGCGCGTGGTGGCGGCGAGTGACTGGGTGATCGATATCGGTCCGGGCGCCGGTGATGCCGGCGGCGCCGTGGTGGCCAGCGCTCCCCCGCACCAGCTGGCGAAGTCGGCACGCAGCCGTACCGCCCCCTACCTGTCCACATTTCTCGCCAGAAAAAGCTGACGGGCCGGCTGTTTGGTGCCGACAATGAGCACCGTTGAAAACATCGAATGCAATTACGGTTTCAATAGCTCTATACTACGGATCAATGAATCAATGAATCAATGAATCAATGAATCAATGAATCAATGAATCAATGAATCAATGAATCAATGAATCAGTGAATCATGATGAGGGCAGCGCCCGTCAGAATGTCCGACGAGATGAGCAGGTAAGTGGCGGCGCTGGCCAAGCCAAGGTGGAGAGCGGCCCAGGTAAGTGGAAATATGCGCATGATGGGTGTCCTTCGGGAGCGGTTGGTGCATTGTTTTTGATAATATGACTGGATCTTAAACACTGTTGTGCCTGTCACGTATCGGCGAACCGTCCGGCACCATGTAGGACGTTGGCTTGCACCTATCAATGATGCTAAGCTCCTACGTGAAATGTAGGCTGCGTCCTATGGCGCGGTCCAATTGCGCGCCTTACAGTTGGGTATGACGACACTAAATCCTCTCCTTATGAATCATGGTGCGCGCGCCGCCCGGCGCAACAAAATCAACAAGCTCTTGCGTGGTGTATTTGGCGTAGAAAAATTGCGCGACGGCCAGCAGCAAGTCATCGACAGCGTCCTGGACGGCAAGGATACGCTGGCCATCATGCCAACTGGCAGCGGCAAGTCGCTGTGCTACCAGATTCCGGCGCGCATGCTCGACGGCACCACCGTCGTCGTGTCGCCGCTCATTTCGCTGATGAAAGACCAGCTGGAAAAGCGCGAATCGTTGGGCATTCGCGCCGCCCAGGTCAACAGCAGCCTGAATCGCGAGGAAGAAGAAGCGGCGCTCGAAGGCATCCGCAGCACCTTCCACGAAATCGTGTTCTGCACCCCGGAGCGGCTGTCGAACCCGGATTTTCTCGCCGTGCTGCGCCAAGTGAAGATCGCGCTGGTCGTCATCGACGAGGCGCACTGCATCTCGCACTGGGGCCACGATTTCCGTCCGGCCTACCTTGAGATGGCCGCCTCCATCGATGCCCTGGGCAAGCCGCCCGTGCTCGCGCTGACCGCCACCGCCACCGACGACGTGGTGGAAGACATCGGCAAGCAGCTGGGCCGGACGCACCTGCACGTGGTCAATACGGGGATCTATCGGCCCAACTTGCACTACGGCGTCGTCCAGGTCATGAACAACGACGAGCGCTATGCGCGCGCGCGCGAACTGGTGCAAGGCGCACGCGGCGTGGGCATCGTCTACGCCGCCACCGTCAAGGCGGCCGAAGAAATGCTCGCCCTGCTCGAAGCTGCCGGCGAAAGCGTTACCATCTACCATGGCAAGCTGGCCGCGGGCGAACGCAAAACCAATCAGGACCTGTTCATGGTGGGCGAAAAGCGCGTCATGGTCGCCACCACCGCGTTTGGCATGGGCATCGACAAGCCCGATACGCGCTTCGTGATCCACCTGCAGCTGCCGGCCAACCTGGAAGCGTATTACCAGGAGTCCGGCCGCGCCGGGCGCGATGGCGACGACGCCAACTGCACGCTGCTGTACTTCCGGGATGACAAGCGCTTGCAGCAGTTTTTCCTGGTGAAGCATTACCCAAGCTCGAACGACCTGAAAATGATTTACGAGCTGGTGCGCGGCATGGCCGGCGAAGGCAAGTTGACTTCGGCCGCCATCGAGGCGGCGGTGGACGAGCTGGCGTCGAGCAAGCTGAAGGTTTGCCTGAAGCTCCTCAAGGACGGCAAGCTGCTGCGCCAGAACCGCAAGCGTGAATATCTCGTCTCCTCGGCCGAGCCGGGCGCCGCGCTGTTCGAGGAACTGGCCGGCCTGTACGCGCAAAAGCAGGAGCGCGACCGCACCGCGCTCGAGCAGATGGTGTCGTACGCGGTGAGCGGCTTTTGCCGCTGGAAGGTGCTGCTCGATTACTTCAACGATGAAGTCGACGGCTTCGAGAAGTGCTGCAAGTGCGACAATTGCCTCAACCCGCCGGCGGTTGCCGAGATCGAAATCCGCGACGATGAATTCGACACCTGCGCCAAAGAGAGGGAGAGCGCGCCTTTGTTCGAACCTGGCGCGCGCGTCAAGGTGCCCAAGTTTGACGAAGGCACCGTCATGAGCGTGGCTGCCGACCAGGTCACCATCAGCTTTCCCGACCAGAGCACCAGGACCCTCCTGGCTGACTTTGTCACCCTGGCATAAGGAGCAGCGCATGGCAGACATGGTCGTCGTTCGCAAGGAAGGCTTGTACTGCGTTCCGGGGCAGTTCTACATCGATCCGTGGCGCCCGGTCGAGCGCGCGGTGATCACACACGCGCACGGCGACCATGCGCGCGTGGGGCACGGCCATTACCTGTCGGCCGCCAGCGGCGTGGGCGTGCTGCGCTCGCGCCTGGGCGAGATCCATATCGATGGCCTCGAGTACGGGGCGACGGTGGAGCACAATGGCGTGAAAATTTCGCTGCATCCGGCCGGCCACGTGCTCGGCTCGGCCCAGGTGCGCATGGAACACCGCGGCGAAGTGTGGGTAGCCTCGGGCGACTACAAGGTGGAGCCGGACCGCACCTGCGTGCCGTTCGAACCGGTGCGCTGCGACACCTTCATCACCGAATCGACCTTCGGTTTGCCGATTTACCGCTGGCAGCCGGAGCAGGAGATTTTCGACGACATCAACGCCTGGTGGCGCAAGAACGCGGCCGAGGGACGCTGCAGCGTCATTTTTGCGTACGCCTTTGGCAAGGCGCAGCGCATTCTGTCGGGCCTTGATCCGTCAATCGGCCCCATCATTTGCCATGGCGCGGCCGAGCCGCTCAACCGCGTGTACCGCGAGGCCGGCGTGGCCTTGCCGCCCACCGTGATGGTGACGGCGGTCGAGAAAGCCGACATCAAACGGTCCATCGTCATTGCACCTCCGTCCGCCGGGGGCAGCACCTGGATGAAGCGCTTTGGGGACTATTCCGACGCCTTTGCCAGCGGCTGGATGCAGCTGCGCGGCGCGCGCCGCCGGCGCGGCGTGGACCGCGGCTTTATCCTGTCGGACCATGCGGACTGGCCCGGCTTGATGAGCGCGATTCGCGCCACCGGGGCGCCGCGCGTGATTGTCACCCACGGCTCGATTCCCATCATGGTGCGCTGGCTGCGCCAGGTAGGGCTGGACGCGAGTGGTTTCGACACCGAGTACGGCGACGAGGATGAGGACCAGAACGGCGCGGCCGGCGAGATTGTCGTGCCCGCCGTGGCCGCCGTGCCCGCCACCGCGGTCCCCGCCGCCGAGGAAAACGATGCGTGAATTTGCCCGCCTCTACACGGAACTGGACGAGACCACCGCCACCAACCGCAAGCTCGAAGCGCTGCAAGGCTACTTCGGCAGCGCCGCCCCGGAGAACGCGGCGTGGGCCGTGTACTTCCTGGCCGGCGGCAAGCCGCGCCAGGCAGTGCCGTCCAAACTGCTGCGCCAGTTCGCGGTCGAGTACGCGCAGCTCGACGAATGGCTGTTCGACGAGTCGTACAACGCCGTGGGCGACCTGGCCGAAACCACTGCCCACATCCTGCCGCCGCCCACCAGGCGCAGCGATATCGGCCTGGCCGAGTGGATGCAGGAGCGCATCGGCCCCTTGCGCGGCGCTGATCCGGCGACGATCCGCAGCGCGCTGTTCGGCTTTTGGGATGAACTGGACTGGCGCGAGCGCTTCCTGCTGGTCAAGCTGATCGGGGGCGGCTTTCGGGTCGGCGTGTCCAAGCTGCTCGTCACGCGCGCGCTGTCGGCAGTGGCGGCGGTGGACAGCAAAGTCATTGCCCAGCGCCTGATGGGCTGGACCGACGGCAGCGTGCGCCCCACCGCCGCGGGCTTTCTGCAACTGATCGCGCAACAGTCGGACCAGGAACACCAGCTGCGCGGCGGCCAGCCGTATCCTTTTTTCCTGGCCCACCAACTGCAGGGCGAGCCGGGTGCGCTGGGGGACCTGAAGGACTGGCAGGTGGAGTGGAAGTACGACGGCATCCGCGCGCAACTGGTGCGGCGCGGCGGGCAGAACTATCTGTGGTCGCGCGGCGAAGACTTGATCACCGAGCGCTTTGCGGAGCTGGCTGCGCTGGCGCTGCCGGAAGGGACGGTGATCGACGGCGAAGTGCTGATCTGGACCGATACCGATACCCCTGCGCCATTTGCGGACCTGCAAAAGCGCATCGGGCGCAAGACGATTTCGGCCAAGATGCTGAGCGAACTGCCCGCCGTGCTGGTCGCCTACGACTTGCTCGAGGAAGAGGGCGTGGACTTGCGCGCGCTGCCTCAGCACGAGCGGCGCGTGCTGCTCGAAGCGCTGGTCAAGGGAGCAGCCAGGCCACAGCTGCGCCTGTCCCCGTTGATTGGCGCGGCCAGCTGGAGCGAGCTCGAAGCCATCCGCACCGAGTCGCGCGCCCGCGGCGTGGAGGGCCTGATGGTCAAGGCCGTGAGCGCGCAGTATGGGGTAGGCCGCACCAAGAATGTGGGCACCTGGTGGAAGTGGAAAGTCGAGCCGTACGCGATTGACGCAGTGCTGATTTACGCCCAGGCCGGGCACGGGCGGCGCGCTTCGCTGTACACCGATTACACGTTCGCGGTGTGGGATGCCGATGAAACCGGCGAACTGAAGCTGGTGCCGTTCGCAAAGGCGTATTCAGGGCTGACCGACGCCGAGATCAAGGTTGTCGACAATGCGATTCGCAAGACGACGATTGAAAAATTCGGACCGGTGCGCTCGGTCAAGCCGACCATGGTGTTCGAAATTGGTTTTGAAGGCATCCAGCTCTCGACGCGGCACAAGGCTGGCATTGCCGTGCGCTTTCCGCGCATCTTGCGCCGCCGCGACGACAAGACCGTCGCCCAGGCTGATACGCTTGACACGCTCAAGGGCCTGCTGGCCGCTGCCGGCGCATGAGCAAGTCGGTGATGGGGCAAGCGGTCGACGCCTGGTTCGCCACGCGCGCCTGGAAAGTGTTCCCGTTCCAGCGCGCCGTGTGGAAGGCGGCCGTGGCGGGCAAATCGGGCCTGCTGCACGCCAATACCGGCGCCGGCAAGACCTACGCCGTGTGGTTTGCGGCGCTGCTGCGCGGTGCGCTCGTCAAGCAGAAAAAGTCGAGTGGCTTGCGCGTGCTGTGGATCACGCCCATGCGCGCGCTGGCGGCCGACACCCAGCGCGCGCTCGAAGCGTCCGCCAAAGACCTGGCGCCCGGCTGGACGATCGGTGCACGCACCGGCGACACCACCTCCGCCGAGCGCGCGCGCCAGTCCAAAGCCTGGCCTTCGGCGCTGATCACCACGCCCGAAAGCCTGTCGCTGCTGCTTAGCCATGCCACGGCGGCGGTGCAGTTTGCACAGCTGGACATGATCATCATCGACGAGTGGCATGAGCTGATGGGCAGCAAGCGCGGCGTGCAGGTGCAGCTGGCGCTGGCGCGCCTGCGCCACTGGCGCCCGGAGCTGGTTGTATGGGGCCTCTCGGCCACGATGGGCAACCTGGCGCAGGCGCAGGATGTGCTGCTCGGCGTTGGCCAGGGCGTGCTGGTGGAGGGCGACCTGCGCAAGGAGATCCGGGTCGACTCGCTCATTCCCGCCAATGTGTCGCGCTTTCCGTGGGGCGGGCACCTGGGCATCGCGATGCTGCAGCCGGTGATCGCCGAGATCGAGGCCTACAACGCCACGCTGGTGTTTACCAATACGCGCTCGCAGTCCGAGTTGTGGTACCAGAACATCCTGGAGGCGCGCCCCGACTGGGCCGGCCTGATCGCGCTGCATCACGGCTCGCTCGACCGGGAGGTGCGCGAATGGGTGGAGGCAGGACTTAAAAAGGGCGAACTGAAGGCAGTGGTGTGCACTGCCAGCCTGGACTTGGGCGTGGACTTTTTGCCGGTCGAGCGGGTGCTGCAGATCGGCAGCGCCAAGGGCATTGCGCGCTTGCTGCAGCGCGCCGGGCGCAGCGGCCACGCGCCGGGGCGCGTCTCGCGCGTGACGCTGGTGCCCACCCACAGCCTTGAAATCCTGGAGGCGGCCGGCGCCCGGCAAGCGGTTGCCACGCGCCGCATCGAGGCGCGCCTGGTGCCCAACAAGCCGTTCGACGTGCTGGTGCAGCACCTGGTGACGGTGGCGCTGGGCGGGGGCTTCGACGCGCATGCGCTGTACAAGGAAGTGTGCAGCGCCTGGTCGTACCGCCACCTGAGTTGGGAAGAATGGCAGTGGGCGCTCGACTTTGTCGTGCGCGGCGGCCAGAGCCTGGTCGCCTATCCGGAATACCAGCGCGTGGTCGCCGACGAAGAGGGCGTGTACCGGGTGCCGAGCATTGCGCTTGGCCGGCGCCACCGCATGGGCATCGGCACCATCGTGTCCGACTCGAGCGTGCAGGTGAAGTACATGAGCGGGGGGCGCATCGGCAGCGTGGAGGAGTCGTTCATTTCGCGCTTGAAGGCGGGCGACCATTTCCTGTTCGGAGGGCGCATCCTTGAATTTATCCGGGTCCACGAGATGACCGCCTTCGTCAAGCGCGCCAGCGGGGCGCGCGGGGCGGTGTCGCGCTGGCAGGGCGCCAAGATGCCGATGTCGTCCGAGCTTGCGCACGCCGCGCTCGAACAGTTGCGCCAGGCCGCACTGGGCATCTTTGCGGGACCCGAAATGCAGGCCATCAAGCCGCTGCTCGAGATCCAGCAGCGCTGGTCGGCCCTGCCCACCATCGACACGCTGGTGGTCGAGAGCATGAAAAGCCGCGAGGGCTATCATCTGTTCGTCTATCCATTCGCGGGGCGCTCGGTGCACATGGGCCTGGCGTCCTTGTTCGCTTACCGGATCGGGCGCACGCAGCCGATCACGTTTTCGATCGCGATCAACGACTATGGTTTCGAGCTGCTGGCGGGGGAACCGGTGGCCTGGGAACGCGTGTTCAATGCGCCCACCGGTGCGGGCGTGGCGCTTTTTTCCACCGAGGCTCTGCTGGAAGATGTGCTGGAAAGCTTGAACGCGACGCAGTTGTCGCAGCAGCGCTTTCGGGAAGTGGCGCGCATCGCCGGGCTGGTGTTCCAGGGCTATCCGGGCCAGCCGAAAAGCGCGCGCCAGGTACAGGCCTCGTCGTCGCTGTTTTTTGAAGTCTTTCGCAAGCACGACGCGGGCAACCTGCTGCTCACGCAAGCGCAGCGCGAAGTGATGGAGCAGGAACTCGAACTGACGCGCCTGCGCGACACCTTGACCGAACTGCATGGCCGCGCCGTGGCGCATTGCGCCGTGCTGCGCGCCACGCCCTTCGGCTTTGCGCTGATGGTGGAACGCTTCCGCGAAAAGCTGACCACCGAAAAACTGTCGGACCGCGTCAGCCGCATGCTGCGCGAGCTGGAAAAGGCGGCCACGCCTTGAATGGACGCGAGATTGTGCTGGCGGGCGAACCCGTGCTGCTGCTGCCGGAAAAAGCGCTGTACTGGCCGGCACGCAAAATGCTGGTGATCGCCGATATCCACTTTGGCAAGGCGGCGTCGTTTCGGGCGCAGGGCGTGCCGGTTCCGCGCGGCACCACCACCCAGAACCTGGAAGCGCTCGATGCGCTGATGGCCGAACATGACACCGTGGAAATTGTCTTCCTGGGTGACTTTTTGCACGCCAGGGCGGCGCACGCGCCGGCAACGTTGGCCGCCATGCTGGCGTGGCGCCAGCGCAACAGCAAGCTGCGGCTGACGCTGGTGCGCGGCAACCACGATTTGCGCGCCGGCGATCCGGCCGCCGCGCTCGCCATCGACATGGCCGACGAGCCGCACACGGTGGGCGCTTTTTCCTTTTGCCACCACCCGGACATTGCCGCGCCCGGCTATGTGCTGGCCGGGCACGTGCATCCGGTGTATATCCTGTCGAGCCGGCTCGATTCACTGCGACTGCCCTGTTTTCTGGCAGGCCCGACGCGCATGATCCTGCCATCGTTCGGCGCCTTTACCGGCGGCCACCCGGTCAACCCAAGTGCCGGTGAGCACGTTTATGTCAGCTCAGGCGAGGCCGTGCACTCTGTACGCTAACGTACTGACGTGTATGCATGCGCAGCGTACCTTACTGTTGAGAGTCGGAAAGATCCGGCACCGCCGTTTAACCTTTCAAGGAGAGCATCATCAAAACCTCACAAAAACTATTCACCGGGCTGATGGCCGTTGTTCCGATGTTTTCCATCTCGCTCGTCAGCGCGCCTGCGCAAGCGCAGCAATACCAGACTGCCACCACCGTGAGCGCGCCGCGCATCCGCGGCTTTGAAGTCGACGAAGTGCGCCGCCTGGTGCCGGGCGCCGAACTTAGCTTCAAGCTGTACGGCACGCCCGGCGGGCGCGCCAGCCTGAACATCAAGGGCGCTACGCGCAATCTGAACCTGACCGAAGTGGATCCGGGCGAATACGAAGGCACCTACACCATCAGCAGCCGCGACCGCATTACGGCCGACAGCCAGGTCACGGCCAACCTGCGCGTGGGTAATCTTGTCACCAGCGGCGTGCTGGCTGAGTCGGTCCAGCGCGGCCCTGGCGAGCGCCGCAACGACCGCGGCCAGTACGCCACCAATGACGGCGCCCCGCGCATCGAGCGTTTCGACGTGCGCGGCGACACCCAGCTCACGCCGGGTAATGAACTGAACTTCATGGTCTACGGCACCCCGGGCGCCAAGGTCGACATGGCGATCGAAGGCGCCAAGGGCGTGTTCTTCTTGCCGGAAGTTAAGCCGGGCGAGTATGCCGGCGAATACATCATCCGCCGCACCGACCGCATCGCGTCGAACAGTGTCGTGACGGCCAATTTGCGCGTCGGCAACCGTGTCGCGACAAGCAAGCTGAACAAGCCTCTGCTGCTGGCAAGCACGACGCCGATGACGGTCACGGCCGTGCCGCGCTATTGCGGCAATTGCGCGGTGGTTGAAACGGTCAACGTGGTGCAGGTGGATGGCGACGGCAGCTACCTCGGCACCATCGGCGGCGGTGTGATCGGCGCGGCAATCGGCAGCCAGATCGGCGACGGCAAAGGCAAAACGGCGGCGCAAATCGCCGGCGCACTGGGCGGCGCGTATATCGGCCGCAACATCGAGCGTAATGCCAAGCGTACCCAGCATTACGAAGTCGTGGTCCGTTTCGCCAATGCCGGTACCCAGACGGTGACGTATGAGCAGGACCCTGGTCTGCGCGTAGGCGAAAAGGTCAAGGTTAACAACGGCGTACTGGCCCGCGATCCGGGCTAAGCGCGATCTGCCAATTCTGTCGCTTGAATAAAAAACGGCGCCCTTTGGGGCGCCGTTTTTGTTTGAGCACTGGGGTCAAATCGTCGTTGCCAGTGACTGGTCGTTGCCGGCTGCCGCTTCGGCCTCGGCCTTGGCCTTGGCGGCGGCATTCGCCGTTGCCTTGGCGCGCGAACGGGAAGGCGGCAGGCGACGCAGCGTCTTGAGCGCTTCGGCGTCCTTGATGCCGATGGTGCGCTGGTCGACGGTGATCAGGCCGATTTCGTTAAAAGCCGACAGCGTGCGGCTCACCGTTTCTAGCGTCAAGCCCAGGTAGCTGCCGATTTCGTGACGGGTCATGCGCAGGTTGAACAGCTTGCTCGAGTAACCCATGGCAGCGAAACGGTCGGCCAGCGAGACCAGGAAACGGGCCACGCGCGCTTCGGCCGACAGGGCGCCGAGCATGCCGATCATGGCTTGTTCGCGCACCAGTTCGCGGCTCATGACGCCGTACATGACGTTTTCCAGTTCCAGGTGCACGCGGCCGAGCGCGGTCAGTTTTTTGAATGGCAGCAAGATCAAGTCGCAATCGGACAGCGCGACCGCTTCCGAGGCGTAATGACGGGTGTGAATGCCGTCGACGCCGAGCATGTCGCCCTTCATGGGAAAGCTGAGCACCTGCTCGTTGCCGAATTCGTCGATCAGGACGGTTTTGAGAAAGCCCGAGTTGACGATGTACAGCGTATCGAAGGCTTGGCCGATGGTGTGCACGCGCTGCCCCGTCTTGAACTGCACATGCTGGAACAGCAATTCTTCGCTGTTAACGGACACGGCGGCGGTAATGTGCAGCAAGTCGCACACTTCCTTGAGGTTGGACCAGAGGCGGCCTTGACGCTGGCGACCGGCTTCCATGGGTGAGGAATGCAGGGTCGACGAGGGGTTGGTACGGTTATCTGACGTTGGCGTGGACAGCATGCTCATCTCCAGGTGAAAAAACTTTTAGGTTCAAGCTGCGGCAATCACGGGCTAAAACAACGATCTGTGATGCCGCGACCGGAGCTTTGAAAGTGATGGAACAGCACGGCTGGGATAGCTTGCGTCGTTGAAAGTGAACCGCAGGAAAGCCCGAATCGTTGGATTTAGTATGCCAACTCGAGTCCGGTATTGATATCAGCGACGGCTGAATCTGGGAGTAGGATATGGCGGGCCTTTGTAGGATGAATCCTAACAAACGTTGGCATTGTCATAGGGGGAGGGGGCGGAACGGCGTGGCGGAAAAACGCTTGGCAAATACCTGGCGAAAGCATTCGATTGACGTTTGTCCGCACGAAATTGCACGGATGTTGTCTAAAAATCTTCGCTTTGCTTCATGAACGAAATGGGGAAAGCAAACGGTGCGCCACTGCGTACTGGACCATTTCGGACAGCGAGGTCATGCCCATTTTTTGCATGATGCGCGTCTTGTGGGTGCTGACCGTCTTGACGGACAAGTGCAGGCCGTTGGCGATTTCGGTGATCGACTTGCCGCCCACGAGCAGGGAGAAAACTTCGAATTCGCGGTCGGACAATTGCTTGTGCAATAGTTGCTCGTTGGGCGTCATGATGTTCAGCGCAAGCTGTTCGGCCACTTCGGTGCTGATGTACGGGCGCCCGGAGGCGACCTTGCGGATCGCGCCCACCAGTTGCGTGCCCGCGCTCTCCTTGGTCAGGTAGCCCTGGGCGCCGGCGCGGATCGCGCGCACCGCGTATTGCTCTTCCTCGTGCATGGTGAGGATCAGGATGGCCAGCTTGGGCGCTTCGCTCTTGATCTGGCGAATCAGGTCGACGCCGCTGCGCCCGGGCATCGACAAGTCCAGCAGCAGCAGGTCGAAGCCGCCCTGGCGCACGTGCGAGAGCACTTCGAACCCATTGGTGGCTTCGCCCACGATGTCGATATCGAGTGCGCCGTCGAGAATGCGTTTGAGGCCTTCGCGCATGATCGTGTGGTCGTCGGCAACTACTATTCGTATCATAAGTGGGCAATCTGGCAGTGTGGAGTATCCGATTATTACCGGTTGTTAGTTACTAACTTGTAAAAATGTAAGTACACCCGTAGCCTACGGTGGAATTGGCAGCAACGCAACAGTTATGACGCCAAGCTGCCCGCTTAGCTGCCCGCTAGCTGCCCGCTTAGCTGCCCGCTAGCTGCCCGCTTAGCTGCCCGGTTCGCTGATCAAGCGGTGCACCAGCACCGGTTTGGTCGTGTGCGAGAGGACCTTGTTGGTGACGCTGCCGAGCAACAGCTGTCCCCAGCCGCTACGCCCGTGCGAACCAATGAAGATCAGGTCGCAGCGTTCGCTGTCGGCAATCTCGTCGATCTTGAGGCCGGCCGAATCGGCGAACGCCGTCATGGCGTCGGCAACCAGGCCGGCCTTGCGCGCCGCCTGCACCACCGCGCCCGTGTGCTCGTCGCCCACGCGGCGCATGTGGGCTATGTAGTCTTCCTCGCTGGGATAGGCCGGCGGCACGATCTCGACATACACGGGGTACTGGTACGAAGGCGCCACATACAGCACCAGCACCTGCGCGCCCATCTGGCGGGCAAACTCCACCCCCGCGCACGCGGTGTGACGCGAGACTGCCGAGCCATCCGTGGTAATCAGAATTTTTTGGTACATGCTGCATTTCTCCCAGAGTTTAGGTACATTTTCCCGTTTTCCAGGGTTTCTGACTATTGATAGAGCGCAAACGTTTGATACGGATCAAACTCCGTCTTGAGAAACAGCGCGTGCAGGGGCGAAATTTATTACTCAGGCGCGCCAAAATTCCCGACGTCGCGATGGTACGATTACGAAATACAACAGATGTTGACGCCATTTTGACCGCAAAGACACATTTTGCTTGTCGTGCTCACAAGTTTCTGACCTGATTAGGGGGCCGGGACCGCACAGTGATTTACCGCAGCCGCATAGCACTGCTACACTCGCATGAACGCGGCAAAAAGTTGCCACGGGTCATGCTCTGCCAAAAACTCGCAAGGCACAAATCATTCTGGACCACCGCGACATTTAATATTATGGAGAAGCAGGGATATGACCGACGCCGCTGATGATTTCGACGCACTGTTCGATGAAGTGTCTGCGCAACGAGATACCGCAATTGCAGCGCAACCGGCCGCCGCGCCCGCCAGCGCCGAAGATGACATGGACGCCCTGTTTGACCAGGTCGCCGCTGCCCATCCGCAACTGGTGGCCGTGGCGCCTTCCGCGCCCGCCCCGACACCGGCTGCAGCCGAACCTGCTGTCGCAGCTGAATCGGCCGCGCACGCCGACGGCGCCGAGGTCAACGCCGCCGACAAGCCGATGTTCGAGCGCCTGGGCGGCATTGTGCGCCTGCTGCACGATTCGCTGCGCGAACTGGGCTACGACAAGGCGCTCAATGAAGCGTCGAGCCAGATCACCGACGCCCAGGACCGCCTGGAATACGTCGCCAGCCTGACCGAACAGGCCGCCAACAAAGTGCTCAACACGCTCGACGAAGGCATGCCGGCCCAGGACGTGCTGTCGAAAAAGTCGAAAGCGATGGAAGCGCGCTGGGCCGACCTGTTTGCCGGCAAGCTGAGCATTGACGAATTCAAGACCCTGGCGGGCGATGCGCGCTCCTTTGCGCAAGCGGTGACGGAAGCGACCGAGGCCGAAAAAGCGCGTTTGCTCGACATCATGATGGCCCAGGACTTCCAGGACATCACCGGCCAGCTGATCAAGAAGGTGGTCACGATCACCAAGACGGTCGAGCACGAACTGGCCCAGCTGCTGCGCGACAATGCACCACCGGCCGTACGCGACAAATTGCAAGCCAAGCCTGCCCTGATGCAAGGTCCCGCGCTGCCGTCGGTGGCGCTCGACCAGGACAATGTTGACGATCTTTTAGCTGATCTGGGATTCTAATGGACGATATGCTCAAGGATTTCGTCGTCGAGGCGATGGATCTTGCAGTCAACGTAGAAGAGCACTTGCTGCGCCTCGAGCGTGACCCGAACAACAAGGAAACGCTGAACGCGGTGTTCCGCTCTTTCCATACCATTAAGGGCGGCGCCGGGTTCATGAACCTGCCGGCGCTGGTGGCCGCTTGCCACCTGACCGAAAACCTGTTTGACGCCTTGCGCACGGGCGCCGCGCCGGTAACGCCGATCGCGATCGAGGCGGCGCTGCAGGCGTCCGGTTTCGTGGCCGACCAGTTGACCGACCTGTCGAACGGCGCCTTGCCCGAGCAGCTGGCGTCGATGCCCGATTCGCTGGAACGCATTTTGGTCAACGCCATCGAAGGCAATACCGTTTCCGCACCCGCGGCGCCGCTGCCGGCCGCCCAACAGGCAACGCCGGCGATGCCAGCAATGCCGGTGGCGCAAGCACTACCGGTCACCTCGGTCGGCGCTGACGGCCTCGACTGGGAAGCAATGTTCATGGCGGTGGTGCCACCGGGCACCTACACTCCGGCCAACAGGCACGCTGCCGCATCCGCTGCGCCTGCGCCAAGCGGCGGCCCAACTATCGGCTCAACTACCGGCCCAACTACGGGTCCAACTACGGGGTCAACCCATGCGCCGGCTCACGCCCCAAGCGCCGGGGCAGCGGCCCAAGCCAAGCCGGCCGGCTGGGACGGCCAGGAGCGTCGCGACGAGAAGGTCCAGGAATTCCGGGCCGCCTCGGCACCCGTCAAGGAAGACAGCATCCGCGTCGACGCCGTCAAGCTCGACGCGCTGCTGGAAGTGGCGGGCGAATCCGTGCAAGCTGCCAATCAGGCGGCCGTACTGTTAGAGCGCCTGCTGCAGTTCAAGTTTGAAGGCGTGGCCGCCACGCTGATGGCAACGCTGAGCGAAACGCTCGAGCGCGCCTCGCGCTATTCGGCCGAGCTGCAGCGCGCCACACTGGCGACCCGCATGCAGCCGGTAGGGCGCTTGTTCCAGAAGTTTCCGCGCCTGGTGCGCGAGCTGGCCAAGGACCTGGGCAAGGATGTCGAATTGACCATTGAAGGGGCGGAAACGGAAGTGGACCGCGTCGTCGTCGACAGCCTGTACGATCCCTTGGTGCACATGTTGCGCAACGCGCTGGACCATGGCGTGGAGTCGCCCGAAGACCGGCTCGCGGCCGGCAAGCCGGCCAAGGCCTTCATTTCGCTCAAGGCCTGGCAAGAAGCCAACAGCGTGATGATCGTGCTGCAAGACGACGGCAAGGGCATGGATCCGGTGCGCCTGCGCAAAAAAGCCATCGAAAAGGGTTTGATCAACGAATCCGGCGCCCAAAGCGACGAGGAAGCTTATCAGTTGGTATTCTTGCCGGGCTTTTCGACCAAGGATGTGGCGTCCTCCGTTTCCGGACGCGGGGTCGGCATGGACGTGGTCAAGACTGCGGTCGAAAAAAACCGCGGCGCGATCCATATCGAGTCTTCGCTCGGGCACGGCACCAAGTTTGCCATCCGATTGCCGATCGAATTGTCGATCGTGCCAACGATGCTGGTGTCGACCTCGGGCGCAATGCTGGCGCTGCCGATGGCTGTCGTCCAGCGCGTGGTAGAGTTGCCCGACAGCTTCATGAATGTGGGCGGCGCCCCGGTCTTGAAAGACCAGGGCCGTCCGCTGCCGGTGCGTTCGCTGGCCGGCGCGCTCGGCTACGATGCATGCCTGGAGAAAGTGGGCATCGTGGTCGCTGCGCCCCAGCCCTACATCCTGGCGGTCGCTGCGGTCGACGGCACGGCCGACCTGGTGATCAAGCCGATGACCGCCATCACGGTCGACGGCATCACCGGCACGGCGCGCTCGGCCGAGGGCGAGCTGGTGCTGGTGGTAGGATTGTCGTTCCTGATGGACGGTTGCCGCGGTAACTTGAAGGTTGCCGCCTGAATCTTGCGCCGCCGCGCTGTTGCCCGGTGCGGCGGCAACCATTCCTTCCCGCTTTTGTGAAGGCTGACAGTCATGCTGCTTGAAACGTTCGAGCCGGTTCTGAAGGCGGCGCAGCTTGCCGGATCGCTGACGCCCGCCTGGAAGAAATTCATCAAGACCAAGTTTTTCGTTGCCATCCTGCGCTCGCCGGATGATGACCCGAAAAATTTTTTGCTGTCGATGTCACGCAATCCGGGCGACGGCAAGCCGGTCGTCATCATTGCCGAAGTGCGCGACCGGATCGACCAGCACCAGGGCGATGGCGTAGTCGCCGTCTCCGGGGCCGATATCGTGCGCCGGCTAGGCGACCAGGGCGCCATCCTGGTCGAATTGAGCGACGGCGTATTTACGGTGTCCAGGAAGCGCGTCGCTTGGTTGCAAAGCGGTATACAAGTGACGCAGGCGCGCGTGGCCACCCGCAAGCGCTTGCAGGCGGCCGCTCCGGCCGCGCCGCTGCCGGTGTTGTCGGTCCAGGCAGCGCAGCTGGTCGGCAGCGCTGCCCCGGTTACGGTGCCGGCGCCAGCGCCGGTGCGCCGTTCCCTGGAAGCGCTGGCCGCGTTGCATGTGCCCAAGCAGGCCAAGACGGGCCTGGAGTTTTTTGAGCCGTCGCAATGGAACGATGGCGCCGCCGCGCCCGCCGGCAAGAGTGCGTCGGGCGCACGCGCGTTTGCCACCTCCATGCCGGCCATGCTGAGCGTGATCGCCGTCGGCATCGCGGCCGTCATTTACCTGGTGCTTGGCGGTGTAGGCGCCTCCGATACCGAGATGGCGCCAAGCGCGCGCGCGCCCGCTGCGACAGTGCCGCCGCCTGCCGCCGCGCCTGTCGTCGTGGTGCCGAGCGCCCCACTGGCCCCTGGCGTACCGTTTTCCCCGGTCGACAACAGCTTCACCGTCAATGTGCCCGGCATGCCGGAAGAGCTGGAGCTCTCGCCCGACCAGGTCCAGCAGATGGGCGACTTGCGCATGCACCAGTACAAGCTGGCCATCGGCGAGCGCATCTACACCATGCAGTCGACCGATTACGGCGCTCGCGTGCCCGACGACCTGGTCGTGGCGATGGATGGCATGCAACGCTCGATCGTCGGCCAGGATGGCACGCTGATCAAGGCCAGGCCGGTCTCGCTGCGCAGTGCGGCCGGGCGCGAAGTGCGCGTGCAACTCGCCAACGGGGCGGTGCGCGCCGCGCGCTTTGCCTTTAGCGGCAGCAAATTTTGCATGGTCGCGGTGGTGGCGGCCAATGGCCAGAAGTCGGGGCCCGAGATCGACGCTTTCCTCGATTCCTTCAAGCTCAACTGACACGTTGACCGGCTCGCCGCGCGGCATGCGCGGCCGACAGCTGCTAAATTAATTTCGAACAACTTTATGATTGTATTGCTATTCAATACATGGCAATATCGCCATGTATTTTTTTTGCAATTTGAAAACTATAATTGAAGGTTGTTAAGTAATGTCGTCGGAAACATTTGAACAAGTCCTGGCAGCGGCGCAGGCTGCAGGCTCCACCACGCAAGCGTGGAAAAAATTTGTCAACACCAGGTTCTTTGTGGCGATCGTGCGCTCGGCCGACGGCAACCCGAAAAACTTCACGCTGCAGCTGGCAGACGCCGACGCCGACGGCAACATCGCGGTCCGCATTTCAGAGCAGCGCGAGCGTCTCGTTGTCGGCGGCGGCAATACGCTGGTGACCTTGTCGGGCGCCGAAGTGGTGCGCCGCTTGCAGGCCGAGGCGGGCATCCTGGTTGCGCTCAGCGAAGGCGTCTTTGCCATCGCCCGCGACCGCGTCGACTGGCTCAGAAAAGGCATTGAAGCGGCCCGGGCGCGCGCCGCCGAAAAGGCGCAGCCGGCTGCGGCGAGCTTCCCTTCGCTCGAGCAAGGTAGTTTGCCGGCTCCGGCCTCAGCTCCGGATTCCGCTCCGGCTCCGGCTCCAACCCTGGCGCCCCTGGCCCCGGCCGCAGCGCCCCTGACGCTGGCCAAGGCAGCGCCGCAGTCGTCGCCCGTCACGCGCAACCAGGTCGGCGTGCTGGACGTGGCCGCCCTCAAGCCGCGCAATGTGACGATGCCGAAAATCGGCCTCGAGTTTTTTGTGCCGGCCAGCTGGCAAGAGAGCGCCACCGCCACCGGCCTGCGCTTCACCGGCACCGAACACGCCTGCACGGTCGAGGCAAGCGGCTTTCACCGCCCCAACCTGTCGATGGCGCAGTGGCTCGAGATGCGTCTGGCGCTGGTGCGCCAGGAAATGCGATACCTGACCCAGGATGGCGAATCCTACCCATTTGAAGGCGAACTTTGGCGCGGCCGCGTGACGGGCATGGCGACCGAATTTACCGGCACCTTTCCCGGCGACGCCTGCGAGAGCCGCTATCTGGTCGCCTGCATCTGGACCGACGGCGTGCTCGCGTCGATCACCGTGCGCGCGCCGGCCGGCGCATTTGAAGAGCAGCGCGCACTGTGGAAGTGGCTGCTCGGCCGGGTCGACATGAATGCCAGCGCGGCCAGCGTGTACAGTCCGCCGGCCAGCCTGGGCGGCATTGGCGGCGACTGGGAAGAGGCCGAAACGCCGCCTATGTTTGGCTTTTCGCTGGCCGGGCGCATGGGGCGCATGCGCGTGCTCGCTTATTCGTTTCCGGTGATGCTCTCGCTGGCCGTGGTCGGCATCATTGCCGCGGTGCTGGTCCCGGCCAGCAAGGCGCTCGGTCTGACCTTGCTGGTGGCCGGCGTGCCGGCCTGCATCTGGTTTTCGGTGCGCCTGATGGTGCTGCGCATGCACGACGTGAACCTGAGCGGCAAATGGCTGGCCGGCGCCTTCGCCCTGATGCTGCTCGGCGGCGTGCTGCAAAACTGGATCATGCTTGGCGTGCTGTTCGTCGTTTTCTGGATTGCGTCGATGGTCATTTACTGCTTCATTCCCGGCACCGATGGCGAGAACGACTACGGCGAACAGCCCGGCCCCAACTCCACGCTCGTCAATGTCGGCGCGACGCTGTTCATCCTGCTGCAGTTCGGCCAGATTGGGGCGGCCAGTTCGGGCAAGTACAACAACCGCCTGCCGTTTCCCGTCCCGCGCGGCAGCGCCGCTGCTGCCAAGGCCAGCGTACCGTTTTCACCGCCCGGCAACCCATTTACGGTCGCGCTGCCCGGCGTGCCCGTGAAGGTCGCCTTGCCGGCGGCCATGGTCCAGCAATTGGGCGAGGTCGAGCTGCACCAGTACCAGCTGGCCGCTGGCGGCAACGTCTATACGGTGCAGTCGATCGACTATCACGACCGCATGCCCGACAATCGCTTCGATGTCATGGACGCGATGCAGCGCTCGGTGATGGCCAAGGATGGCACGCTCATGGAAGCGACGCCCACCCTGCTCAAGGGCGCCACAGGCCGTCAGGTCAAAATCGGCACACCGGGCGGCGGCCTGCGCGCGGCCCGCTTTGCGGTGGTCGGCACGCATTTTTACATGGTCAGCATCGAGGTGCCGGACGCGGCCAAGGGAGCGGCCGCCACGGACGCTTTCCTGGCATCGTTCAAATTGAACTAAAGAAAGAAAATGACCGTTCGTTTGTTGACGTGATACATTCAGTGAACAAACTTCTGTCAAAGCGTATCAAAAGGAACGAAAGTATCAACATGGTGCAGGTACTACCGCAGTGCACAATTATGGCATAATCAAATGCGGTACTCGATTATTGCCTTCGCCTGACACCAACTATCATGATAAAAACGCTGTACGACAAACTCTGGGAATCGCACGTGGTGCGCGCCGCCGACGACGGCACCACCGTGCTGTATATCGACCGCCACTTGGTCCATGAAGTAACCAGCCCGCAGGCGTTTGACGGCCTGCGCGAAGCGAAGCGCTCGCTGTGGCGCACCTCGGCCAACCTGGCCGTGGCCGACCACAACGTGCCCACCACCGACCGCAAGGACGGCATTGCCGATCCTACCTCGCGCCTGCAGGTTGAAACGCTGGACGCGAACGCGAAAAGCTACGGCCTGACGTACTTCAACATGAACGACAAGCGCCAGGGCATCGTGCACGTGATCGGGCCCGAACAGGGCGCCACGCTGCCCGGCATGACGGTCGTCTGCGGCGACTCGCACACCTCCACCCACGGCGCTTTCGGCTGCCTGGCGCACGGCATCGGCACCTCCGAAGTGGAACACGTGCTGGCCACGCAAACGCTGCTGGCCAAAAAATCCAAGTCCATGCTGGTGCAGATCGACGGCGCGTTGCCGTTCGGCGTGACCGCCAAGGACATTGTGCTAGCCGTGATCGGAAAAATCGGCACCGCCGGCGGCACCGGCTACGCCATCGAATTTGGCGGCTCGACCATCCGTTCGCTGTCGATGGAAGGGCGCATGACGGTCTGTAACATGGCGATCGAGGCGGGCGCGCGCGCGGGCATGGTCGCCGTGGACGAGACCACCATCAATTACGTCAAAGGCCGGCCGTATTCGCCGGCCGGGCCGCACTGGGACCGCGCCGTGGATTACTGGCGCACGCTGCATTCGGACGCCGGCGCCCAGTTCGACATGGTCGTTACCCTCAACGCGCTGGAAGTCAAGCCGCAGGTCACCTGGGGCACCTCGCCCGAAATGGTCACGTCGATCGACGGGCGGGTGCCCGACCCGGACCAGGAAAAGGACGCCGTGCGGCGCGACGCGATGGAAAAGGCGCTGGTCTACATGAACCTGCAGCCGAACATGCCGATCGCCGACATCCGCATCGACAAGGTCTTCATCGGTTCATGCACCAATTCGCGCATCGAGGATTTGCGCGCGGCTGCAGCGGTCGTGCGCGGCAAGCACCGCGCCTCGAACGTGCGCCTGGCGCTGGTGGTGCCGGGTTCCGGCTTGGTCAAGGACCAGGCCGAGCGCGAAGGGCTGGACAAGATTTTCCGCGATGCCGGCTTTGAATGGCGCGAGCCGGGCTGCTCGATGTGCCTGGCCATGAACGCCGACCGGCTCGAACCGGGCGAACGCTGCGCCTCCACCTCGAACCGCAACTTCGAGGGCCGGCAGGGGCAGGGCGGGCGCACCCACCTGGTCTCGCCGGCAATGGCGGCGGCGGCCGGCATCAGCGGCCACTTTGTCGACGTGCGCGCGCTGCGCTGACCATCTACGCGGATCAATTACTTATACAGCTCATGGAAAAATTCACGATATACGAAGGCTTGGTGGCGCCGCTCGACCGCGCCAACGTCGACACCGACGCCATCATCCCCAAGCAGTTCCTCAAGTCGATCCACCGCACCGGTTTCGGGCCCAATCTGTTCGACGAGTGGCGCTATCTTGATCACGGCGAGCCGGGCAAGGACAACAGCGGTCGCCCTCTCAATCCCGGCTTCGTGTTGAACGAGGCGCGCTACCAGGGCGCTTCGATCCTGCTGACGCGTAAAAATTTCGGCTGTGGCTCGTCGCGCGAACACGCGCCGTGGGCGCTCGACCAGTACGGATTTCGCGCCATCATCGCGCCCAGCTTCGCCGACATCTTCTTTAACAACTGCTACAAGAGCGGCCTGCTGCCGATCGTGTTGCCGGAGTCGCAGATCGATCACTTGTTCAATGAAGTCAAAGCCTTTCCCGGCTTTCGCCTCGTGGTCGATCTGGAGCAGCAGCGCATCGCCACCAGCAACGGCTCGCTGTCGTACCAGTTCGACATCGACCAATTCCGCAAATACTGCCTGATCAATGGCCTGGACGACATTGGCCTGACGCTGCGTCACGCCGACGAGATCCGCGCCTTTGAAGAGCGCCACCTGGCCGCCCAGCCGTGGCTGGCCAACGTCATTTAAAAGAACCACATGAAAATTGCAATCCTGCCCGGCGACGGCATTGGCCCAGAAATCATGGCGCAAGCGGTCAAGGTCTTGAACGTCCTTGGCGAACAGTTCGAACTTGAAAGCGCGCAGGTCGGCGGCGCCGGCTACGCCGCGCACGGCCACCCGCTGCCCCCGGCCACGCTGGCGCTGGCCAAGTCGGCCGACGCGGTGCTGTTCGGCGCCGTGGGCGACTACCAGTACGACAACCTGGAGCGCGCACTGCGCCCGGAACAGGCGATCCTCGGCCTGCGCCGCGAACTGGCGCTGTTTGCCAACCTGCGCCCGGCGATCCTGTATCCCGAGCTGGCCGGCGCCTCGACGCTCAAGCCTGAAGTGGTATCCGGCCTGGATATCCTGATCATCCGCGAACTGACCGGCGACATCTACTTTGGCAAGCCGCGTGGCGTGCGCGAGTGCCCCGACGGCCCGTTCAAGGGCGAGCGCGAAGGCTTCGACACGATGCGCTACGCCGAGACCGAGATCCGCCGCATCGCGCACGTGGCCTTTCAGGCCGCGCAAAAGCGCGATGGGCGCGTGACCAGCGTCGACAAGGCCAACGTGCTTGAAACGTTCCAGTTCTGGCGCGATATCGTCACCGACGTGCACCGCGACTATCCTGGCGTGGCGCTCGAACACATGTATGTCGATAACGCGGCGATGCAGCTGGTGCGCGCGCCCAAAAAATTTGACGTGATCGTGACGGGCAATATGTTCGGCGATATTCTGTCGGACTGCGCGGCCATGCTGACCGGCTCGATCGGCATGCTGCCGTCGGCCTCGCTTGACGCCAACAACAAGGGACTGTACGAGCCGTCGCACGGCTCGGCGCCCGATATCGCGGGCAAGGGCATTGCCAATCCGCTGGCGACGATTCTGTCGGCCGCGATGATGCTCAAATTTACGTTCAATAAAACCGAGCAGGCGGACCGGATCGAGAACGCGGTCAAGAGCGTGCTGGCGCAAGGTTTGCGCACGGCCGATATTTTTGAAGCGGGAACGACCAAGGTGGGCACCGAGCAAATGGGTGACGCGGTGGTAAAAGCCCTCGGCTAGCAGCAAAAAGTTACATCGTCCTCGCGAACGCGGGGACCCATCGAAAGGATGCCAATCGTTTTATTGGAATCAATGCGTTACAGTGACTAGCTCGAATAATGGAAACTGTCACTCGTCGGTTCTATGGGTCTTCGCATGCGCGAGGACGACGTAGTTTTCTACACATTTTTATACTTGAGAGAGCATGATGAAATTAGTTGGCTTGGTAGGTTGGCGCGGTATGGTCGGTTCAGTCCTGATGCAGCGCATGCAGGACGAGGGTGATTTCGCCCACATTGAACCGGTTTTTTTCACCACCTCGAACGCGGGCGGCAAAGCCCCGGCGATGGCGAAAAATGAAACCACATTGAAAGACGCGACCGATATTACCGAGCTGTCCAAATGCGAGATCATCATCTCCTGCCAGGGCGGCGACTACACTGGCGAGGTGTTCCCCAAATTGCGCGCGGCCGGCTGGAACGGTTACTGGATCGACGCCGCCTCCACGCTGCGCATGAACGACGACGCCGTCATCGTGCTCGACCCGGTCAACCTCGACGTCATCAAGAACGCGATGACGCGCGGCGTGAAAAACTACATCGGCGGCAATTGCACCGTCTCGTGCATGCTGATGGGCCTGGGCGGCCTGTTCCAGCACAAGCTGGTCGACTGGGTCAGTTCCATGACTTACCAGGCAGCCTCCGGCGGCGGCGCCCAGCACATGCGCGAATTGCTCACCCAATTTGGCACCATCAATCAATCGGTCAAGGCGCTGCTCGACAATCCGGCCGCGGCCATCCTTGACATCGACCGCACGGTGCTGGCCACTCAGCACGGCATGTCGGCTGAAGAAACCCGCCAGTTCGGCGTGCCGCTGGCCGGCAACCTGATTCCGTGGATCGACAAGGACCTGGGCAACGGCCAGTCCAAGGAAGAATGGAAGGCCGGCGCCGAGACCAACAAGATCCTCGGCCTGGGCGCCGCCTTCGGCAGCAGCGAGATCCCGGTCGACGGCTTGTGCGTGCGCGTGGGCGCGATGCGCTGCCACTCGCAGGCCTTGACCATCAAGCTGAAAAAAGACGTGCCCCTGGATGAAATCAACGACATCATCGCCGCCAACAACCAGTGGGTGAAAGTGGTACCGAACACGCGCGAAGCGTCGATGCGCGACCTGTCGCCGGCGGCCGTCACCGGCAGCCTGACCATTCCCGTAGGCCGCTTGCGCAAGATGTCGATGGGCGGCGACTACCTGTCGGCCTTCACCGTGGGCGACCAGCTGCTGTGGGGCGCGGCCGAGCCGCTGCGTCGCATGCTTCGTATTATCCTCGACAAGTAACTTGTCAAAACCTTCCATATTCTTGTAATTTCTGCAAGCTGGCGCTGGGACCACAAGTTGTGGTCCCAGCGCGACCGAAAGCTGCAAATTGCGCGTTTACAGGCACTTAGCCCCTACTTATCATCCAAAAGCTTGCATGCTCTAAAGCATGATGATATGTTGAGACTTCCGAGAAATCAGCCTTCTCGCCAGTCAACTCATAATGCCCCCAACTATGCATTTAAACACTCGCTCCAAGATTACTTCGTTCGCGTTGAAAACACTGTCGGGCGCGGTCGCCAGCGCAGTGATACTGTCCTCGTCGGCCCATGCGGCCGGCCTGGGCAAGCTCACCGTGATGTCCGGACTTGGACAGCCATTGAACGCCGAAATTGAACTGACGTCCGTCTCCGCCGAAGAAGCGAAAGGCCTGGTCGCCAAGCTCGCGCCGGTGGACGCCTTCCGCGTCGCCAACATCGAATTCAGCCCGGCGCTGCTGTCGCTGCGGTTTGTCGTCGAGCAGCGCGGGTCGCGCCAGTTCATCAAGATCACCTCGTCGCAGCCGGTCAACGAACCGTTCGTCGACATGTTGCTTGAATTGAGCTGGAGCAGTGGCAAACTGGTGCGGGAATATACCTTCCTGCTCGATCCGGCCGAACTGCGCAGCGCCCAGGCGCCGCAAGTGGCGGCGCCCGTGGACGTGCTCTCGCAAGGTTCGCGCACCACGCCTGCGCGCCAGGGTGCATCGACCACGCGCGCCACGCCGGCCACCTCAAGCGAGCCTGCTCGACCTGCTGCGGCCCCGGCCCCGCGCCGTGAGCGCGAGCGCGCCGCCGCGCCGGCCGAAGGCGCGAGCGCCGCATCCCAATACAAGGTGCAAAAGGGCGACTCGCTGGGCAAAATCGCAGCCAACCTGAAGCCGGTTGACGTCTCGCTCGACATGATGCTCGTCGCCTTGTACCGGGCCAATCCGGATGCCTTCAACGGCAACAACATGAACCGCCTGAAGTCGGGCCAGATTCTCAATGTGCCCGACAGCGCGGCCATCAAAGGCACCAACGCCGGTGAAGCGCGCGGTGTCGTCATCGCCCACGCCGCCGACTTTAACGCTTACCGCAACAAGCTGGCCGGCCAGGTCGCCACCGCGGCGCCCGAAAAGGCGCAGGAAGCGAGCCAGAGCACCGGCGGCAAGATCACCTCGAAAGTCGAAGAGCGCCCGACCGCGGCCAATGCGTCGCAGGACAAGCTCAAGCTGTCGAAGGCCGCGGCACCGGCTGACGCCGGCAAGACCGCCGGCGCGGAAGAGCGCATCGCCAAGGAAAAAGCACTGGCCGACGCCACCGCCCGCGTCAAGGAACTCGAGCGCAACGTCAGCGAACTGGAAAAACTGGTGGTGGTGAAAAACCGCGCCGCAGCCGAAGCGCAAAAGGCGCCGGTCGCGGTGGCGCCGCCAGTGCCGGCCAAAGTGGCCACCGTGGTGCCGCCGGCGCCAGTAGCAACGGTCAAGGCGCCTGTGGTTGCCGAGCCTGCGCCAGTGGTGCAGGCTCCGGCAGAAGTAGCTGTGCCGGCTGCGCCGGCCGTGCCGCCGCGCGCCAGTCAGGTCAAGCCGAAACCGGCGGCCGAACTGAAAAAGAACAGCGACGTCGCCGAAGCGCCTGGCATCGTGGACTGGATCTTGAATAACATCCTGATGATCATCGGCGCGCTGGCGGGCCTGGGCTTGCTGGCAGCCGTCGCCCTGGGCCTGAAAAAGCGCCGCGGCAGCGACATGAAGTCGTCCAACGAACCGTCGATCCTGGGCGCGCCCACCGACCAGGCCCATTCGCTGTTCGCCGAAACGGGCGGCCAGAGCGTGGACACCAGCAACAGCGTGTTCAACTCCAGCTTTGCGCCATCGGCCAGCCAGCTCGACACCAACGAAGTCGATCCGGTGGCCGAAGCCGACGTCTACATCGCCTACGGCCGCGATGCCCAGGCCGAGGAAATTCTCAAGGAAGCGCTGCGCACCCACCCCGAGCGCTATCCGGTGCGCCTGAAACTGCTCGAGATCTACGCCGCCCGCAAGGACGCGCGCTCGTTCGAAACCCAGGCTACCGACTTGTACAGCATGAGCAAGGGCAGCGGCGACGAGTGGGCGCAGGCTGCCGCGCTCGGCCTGTCGATCGATCCGCTCAATCCGCTATACGCCAGCGCCGCGAACGCCGGTCCGTCCACCATCATTCCCGTCGCCGCTGCAGCAACGGTGGCGGCGGTGTCGCTGAACAAGCAGTCCGACGCCGACCTGGACTTGACGGCAATGCCGGCGCCGGTGGTGGTTGCACCGGGCGCCGCCCCGGAAGACAATACGCTCGACTTTGACCTGGGCGGCCTGAGTTTTGAGCCGGTCGACATGGCCAAGGCCGCGCCGACGCTTGGTACGACCAACGATATCGCCGACATGGATTTCGCCATGCCTGGTTCGGCTCCCGTAGCGCCGGTACTGGCCAAGGAAGAAGCGCCGATGGACATGGACTTCAACATGGACTTCGACACGCCCGCCAAGGTGCCGGCAAGCGTGAGCCATGCGCGGGCGATGGAAGAGATCGACACCGACCTGGCGAGCAACGACTTCACGGCCGAATACGCAGCCAAGGATGACCTGAGCGGCATGGGCGACTTGGCCAATGCTTTCAATATTTCTGCAACGCCAGTGGCGACGCCGGCCCATGCCGACCATGCGCTCGACCTGGACGCGATGAACTTCGAGCTGCCGCTGTCGACGACCAAGGCTGCGCCGCAGTTCGACATGTCGGGTATCGATCTCGATTTGCCGAACGAGGAGTCGGGCAACACGCTGCCCGATTTCGGCGACACCCTGGTGCAAAGCCCGGCCGACCTGTCGGCCATGCACATGGAGATGGAGACCAAGCTCGATCTGGCCATCGCCTACCAGGAAATCGGCGACAAGGAAGGCGCGCGCGAACTGCTCGACGAAGTGATCAAGGGCGGCAGCGGCGAGCAGATCAGCAAGGCCAACGATATGCGCGCCAAGCTGGCCTGACGCACTGAAGGTACTGGACATACATTGAAACGGATAGCACTTGGTGTCCAGTACGACGGTACCGCCTGGAATGGGTACCAGAAGCAGCCAGACAAACATACCGTGCAGGACAGGCTCGAAATCGCGCTCGAAAAGTTTGCGCGCGTTCCCCTGTCCACCACCTGTGCCGGGCGCACCGATACCGGTGTCCACGCGCTCGAACAGGTCATCCACTTCGACACGGAGCTGACGCGCGACAAGCAGTCGTGGGTCAGGGGCGTGAACGCCTTTTTGCCCGACTCGATCGCGGTGCGCTGGGCGCACGAACTGCCGGTCCTGCCGGAACATGAATTCCACGCCCGTTTTTCCGCCTTTGCGCGCACTTATCACTACGTCCTGTTTAACAACCCGGTACGTTCACCCTTGCTGGTGGGCCGCGCCGGCTGGACCTTTCGCCCGCTCGACGTGGCGCTGATGCGCGAAGCGGCGCAATGCCTGGTGGGCACCCATGATTTTTCCGCCTTTCGTTCCTCCCAATGTCAGGCCAAAACGCCGGTCAAGCAGATGCACGCGGTGGACGTCAGGCGCCATGGCGAAGTGATCGTCTTCACGGTGCGCGCCAGCGCCTTCTTGCACCACATGGTGCGCAACCTGATTGGTTCGCTCATTTATGTGGGGCAGGGGCGGCACACGCCGGCCTGGCTGCGCGACGTGCTCGAAGGGCGCGACCGCGGCGAGGCCGCGCCCACCTTCATGCCCGACGGCCTGTACCTGGCCAAAATCGATTACGATCCCAAGTGGGGACTGCCGCAAGACGCGACCAGCCCATTACCCTGGTTCTAAACATGCTACGCACACGCATCAAGATTTGCGGCCTGACCCGCCCTGAAGACGTCCGCGCCGCCGTTGCCGCAGGCGCCGACGCACTCGGCTTCGTGTTTTATCCCAAGAGCCCGCGATTCGTCACTGCCGCGCAGGCCGGCGCGCTGATGGCCGAGGTGCCGCCTTTTGTCAGCACCGTCGCCTTGTTCGTCAACGCCAGCGCCCGTGAGGTGCAGTTGGTGGCGGCTGCAGCGCCGTTTGCCCAGCTCCAGTTCCACGGCGACGAGACCGCGCAGCAGTGCGCCGACATCGCCGGCGCCGTGAGCCGGCCCTTCCTGCGCGTGTTTCGCGTCCGGCCCGACACGAGCGGCGCCGATTTGCTAGAATATGAGCAGCAGTACCGCGCCGCCAGCCGACTGTTCTCGGGCCTTTTGCTCGATACCTATGTCGATGCCTACGGTGGCGCAGGAAAGGTCTTTGATTGGTCTCTCATTCCAAAAGAACTCGCGCCTCGGGTCGTTTTAAGTGGTGGCTTGGACGTACAAAACGCGACTGACGCGGTGGTAAGCGTACGTCCCTATGCGGTCGACATCAGCAGTGGTGTCGAAGAAAGCAAGGGCATCAAATGCGCCCGTAAAATCGCCGCGTTTTCCGCGGCGGTGCGGGCTGCCGACACCATCATTAAAAGCGAGAGACACCATGAAAGAAGCACCTGAGCGCGCCCCGGCCGCACCCCTGTTCAAGACTGCCGAATACCAGTTCCCCGACGCGCGCGGCCATTTTGGCCCGTACGGCGGCGCCTTTGTCGCCGAAACGCTGAGCCACGCGCTCGCTGTACTGAGCGCGGCGTACGAGCGCTATAGCCACGACCCAGAATTTCTCGACGAATTTCGGTATGAATTGAAGCATTTCGTCGGGCGTCCCTCGCCCATCTACCACGCCAAGCGCTGGTCCGAGCAGCAGGGCGGCGCGCAAATCTTCTTCAAGCGCGAAGACCTGAACCATACCGGCGCCCACAAGATCAACAACGTGATCGGCCAGGCGCTGCTCGCACGCCGCATGGGCAAACAACGCATCATCGCCGAAACCGGTGCCGGCCAGCACGGCGTGGCCACGGCCACCATCTGCGCCCGCTTCGGGCTCGAGTGCGTGGTCTACATGGGCAGCGAGGACGTCAAGCGCCAGGCGCAAAACGTGTACCGCATGAAGCTCCTGGGCGCCACCGTGGTGCCGGTCGAATCGGGGTCCAAGACGCTCAAGGACGCGCTCAACGAAGCGATGCGCGACTGGGTCACCAATATCGAGAACACCTTCTACATCATCGGCACCGTAGCCGGGCCGCACCCGTATCCGATGATGGTGCGCGACTTCCAGTCGGTGATCGGCGAAGAATGCCTGGTGCAGATGCCGGAATTGGCGGGGCGCCAGCCGGACTACGTGATGGCCTGCATCGGCGGCGGCTCGAACGCCATGGGGATTTTTTATCCTTATCTTGACGAAAAAAATGTCAAGCTGATCGGGGTGGAAGCGGCCGGCGAAGGGCTGGAGTCGGGCAAGCATTCGGCCTCGCTCACGGCGGGCTTTCCCGGGGTTTTGCATGGCAACCGCACCTATCTGCTGCAAGATGAAAATGGGCAGATCATTGAAACGCATTCCGTGTCGGCGGGCCTGGATTATCCGGGCGTGGGGCCGGAGCATGCGTGGTTGAAGGATTCGTTCCGGGCCGAGTATGTGTCGGTGACGGATGACGAAGCCTTGCAGGCGTTTCATGACTGCTGCCACATCGAGGGGATCATCCCGGCGCTGGAGTCGTCGCACGCGCTGGCGTATGCGGCCAAATTGGCTGCCACGCTGCCCAAGGATAAGCTCATTCTGGTCAACCTGTCGGGCCGCGGCGACAAGGACATGCACACGGTGGCCGAGCGAATGGGGCTTGATTTCAGCTAGAGCCAGACGGATCACGAACCGTACAACCTTACAACCGTAGGGCGGAAAAGCGATAGGGCTAGGCGCCCCCCTTTTCCGCCATGCGTTTCGACGGCTCATGGCGAAAAAGGGGGGCGCCCAGCCCTGACGCTTTTCCGCCCTACGGATCTCTCCCCATTCATCAAGAAAGCTACTTAATATGTCCAGAATTACTCCTACCTTCGCCGCCCTCGCGTCCCAGAACAAAACCGGCCTGGTCACCTTCATCACCGCCGGCGATCCCGGCCCTGAAATGACGGTGCCCTTGATGCACGCGCTGGTCGCCGGTGGCGCCGACATCCTCGAGCTGGGCGTCCCGTTCTCGGACCCCATGGCCGAAGGCCCGGTCATCCAGCGCGCCTGCGAGCGCGCCCTGAAATTTAACATCGGCACCAAGGACGTACTCGAATACGTGCGCCAGTTCCGCGAAACCAACCAGAGCACCCCGGTGGTCCTGATGGGCTACGCCAACCCGATCGAACGCATGGGCACCGAGGCCTTCATTAAAGCTTCGCGCGCGGCCGGCGCCGACGGCGCCATCGTCGTCGACTACCCGCCCGAAGAATGCGAAGAATTCGCCGCCGCCATGCGCGCCAACGACCTTGACCTGATCTTTCTGCTGGCGCCCACGTCGACGCCCGAGCGCATTGCACAGGTGGCAAAGTTCGGCAGCGGCTTTAGTTACTACGTGTCGCTCAAGGGCGTGACGGGCGCGGGCAACATCGACACCGAAGACGTGGCGCGCCGCCTGGCGGCGATCCGCGAACACGTCAGCATTCCCATCGGCGTCGGCTTTGGCATCCGTGACGCGGCCACGGCAACGGCGGTGGCGGCCGTGGCCGACGCGGTGGTGATCGGCAGCCGCATCATTCAGGAAATCGAAGCGACGCCAAAAGAACAGGTACTCGACGCGGTCCAAAGCTTTGTGGCCGGCATTCGCAGTGCGCTCGATGCCGCGCGCTGAACGGGCGCCGAACGGGCGCTACGACGCGGGAATTGAGAAAGTCGTGGCCGCAGGTAGCATCGGTAGCTTCGGTAGCTTCGGCAGCGGCAGGCGTCAGGTCCAGCCCTGACGCCACAGCGATGCGTCGCGCAATTCGCGCCAGCCGATCCGGCGCGTGACGCCGCTGTGCACCGCTTCAAGGTCGATCCACTCCGGCGTTTGGTCTGGCTGGTCGGCCTGCACCACGGCGGTGACGATAAAGTGCTTTTCCTTGTTGTCGGGGATGACTGCCGTCCATTTCGTGCGCAGCAGTTTTTTCGGGGAGAGTATGTTCATGTCAGCAAGCTTAACGTAAGTGCGCTCAAGCCGTTCGCGGCGGATGAATGGGTGAACTGCTGGCCGGTCATGGTGTCCAACCAGCCGGTGGGGCGTATTTCGCATGGTTTAATGCGGGTATTGTTATTATAATTGCAATTTTTCCTTGCTAATGTTCGACAAGCAGGTGCTTAAAGGCTAAACTAACGACCACTGAAGATCGCCGCAGAAGGAGAATGTATGAGTTGGTTAGAAAAACTGCTGCCCCCCCGCATCCAGCGCTCCGACGCTGCCTCCCGTAAAACCATGCCGGAAGGCTTGTGGGTCAAGTGCCCATCGTGCGAAGCCGTACTGTACCGTACCGACCTCGAATCAAATCTCCATGTTTGCCCCAAATGCAGCCATCATATGCGCATCCGCGCGCGCGCGCGCCTTGACGGCTTGATGGATGAAGGCGGGCGCTACGAAATCGGCCAGGAAACGCTGCCGGTCGATACGCTCAAGTTCAAGGACAGCAAAAAATACCCTGACCGCCTCAAGGCGGCAATGGAAGCGACGGGCGAGACCGACGCCCTGATCGTCCTTGGCGGGTCCATCATGAGCCTGCCTGTCGTGGTGGCCTGCTTTGAATTCGAATTCATGGGCGGTTCCATGGGCTCCGTGGTCGGCGAGCGCTTCGTGCGCGGTGCCCAGGTCGCGCTTGAGCAAAAGGTGCCGTTCATCTGCATCACCGCCACCGGCGGCGCGCGCATGCAGGAAGGCTTGCTCTCGCTGATGCAAATGGCCAAGACGACCGCGATGCTGACCAAGCTGTCCGAGAAAAAGCTGCCTTTCATCAGCGTGCTGACCGATCCGACCATGGGCGGCGTGTCGGCCTCGTTCGCTTTCATGGGCGACGTGGTCATTGCCGAGCCAAAGGCGCTGATCGGCTTTGCCGGGCCGCGCGTGATTGAAAACACCGTGCGCGAAAAACTGCCTGAAGGCTTCCAGCGCGCCGAGTTTTTGGTCACCAAGGGCGCGGTCGACATGATCGTGGACCGGCGCAAGATGCGCGACGAAATCGCGCATTTGCTGGCGCTGCTGCAGGATCAGGCTGTTGAAGTGATCGCATAACATTCGTTTTATCCGGGCACGCATGGCGCAATGCGCTTCGCTTTTGCGCCCTACGGCCAGCAGTGCACCGTAGGGCGCAAAAGGACAAAGTCCGCATTGCGCCATGAGCCGCCAATATCTTCCTCCGGTTCTCCTCATGTCCACCACTCCCACCACTCCCACCACTCCCATCACTCCCACCACTCCCACCACTCCCACCACCTTGCCCGCCTGGCTCGCGCTGCTTGAATCGCGCCACGCCGAAGTCCATATCGACATGGGCCTTGAGCGGGTGCGCGCCGTCAAGGAACGCCTTAGCCTTGCCTTTGCCTGTCCCGTCATCATGGTGGCCGGCACCAACGGCAAAGGCTCGACCTGCGCCATGCTCGAGGCAATCTTGCTGCGCGCCGGCTACCGGGTGGGCCTGTACATCAAACCGCACTTCCTCGACTTTAACGAGCGCGCGCGCGTCAACGGCGAACTGGCCAGCGACGAAGCGCTGGTCGCCAGCTTCGACGCGGTGGAAGAAAAGCGCGGCGACATTGATCTGACGTATTTCGAATTCACCACGCTGGCCATCATGCACCTGCTGTCCAGGTCCAAGGTGGACGTGGCCATCCTTGAAGTCGGCCTGGGCGGACGGCTTGACGCAGTCAACGTGATCGACGCCGATGTCGCCATCGTCACCTCGGTCGACATCGACCACACCGACTACCTGGGCGACACGCGCGAAAAAATCGGCTTTGAAAAAGCGGGCATTTTCCGCCCCGGCAAAGCTGCCATCTGCAGCGACCCAGTCCCTCCCGCCTCGCTGGTGGCGCACGCCGAGGCGATCGGCGCCGACCTGTGGCTGCTGGGGCGCGACTTCAATTATTCGGGCGACAAGCAGCAGTGGAATTACGGCGGACGCGAGCAGCGCCGCAATTCGCTTGCCTATCCAAGCCTGCGCGGCGCCAACCAGTTGCTTAACGCCTCGGCCGCGCTGGCCGCGCTGGAAGTGCTGCGCCTGGAGCTGCCGGTCGGCGCGCAGGATATCCGCACCGGGCTGGTGGTGGTGGAGCTGCCGGGGCGCTTCCAGGTCTTGCCTGGGCGTCCCACCGTCATCCTGGACGTCGCCCACAACCCGCACGCCGCCGCGGCGCTGGCGCAAAACCTGGGCAATATGGGTTTTCATCCTTACACCTACGCGGTGTTTGGCGTCATGCAAGACAAGGACATCGACGGCGTGATCGCGCCCATGGCGCAATACGTGGACCACTGGTGCGCGGCCGATCTGCCGTCGCCCCGTTCGGCCAGCGCGGCCAGCCTGGTCGAGCGCCTCGGCCAATTGCCGCTGGGCGACGCCAAACCGGGCGAACGCACGGTCGCCGGCTTTGCCGATCCGGCCGCAGCTTTTGCAAATGCAATGAGCCGGGCCGGGGAGAATGATAGAATTGTGGTCTTTGGCTCCTTCTACACCGTCGCCGGCGTGATGGCAGCCCGAAAAACCTCACTTCATTAAAGAAAAACGCATGGGCTTGTTCTCGTTCCTCAATAAAAACAAGCAAGAAGCTGCCGACGAAGACAGCAGTTACGTCGCCCGTGACGATGACGCCGCAGCCGGGGCGCGGGCCCGTTCCAAGCGCGCTTCCAGCGCAGGCGAGCCTGCCGCCCGCCGCACCAAAGATGGCCGCGCCGCAGTTGACCCGGTGCTGCCCGAGAAAAAACGCGCGCGCCGCCGCCTGGTCGGGGCCATCGCACTGGCGCTGGCGGTCGCTGTTGGCCTGCCGATGATCCTCGACTCCGAACCCAAGCCGCTCGCCACTGACATCGATATTCGTATTCCCGCCAAGGACAGGGCGCCCGCACAACCGCTGCCGGCCCCTGTGGCCGCTGCCGAGACGCTCGACAAAAGCGAGGTGATTGTGCCGCCGCCGAATTCCTTCGTCCCCCCCGCCGATCCGGCACCGCCTGCGCGCGAGGTGGCCGAGGTGCGCCCGGTTGCGCTTAAGCCCGCCCTGAAGAGCGATCCTAAGCCCGATCTTAAGCCCGCCCTGAAGATCGATCCTAAGCCCGAGCTCAAGCCCGAAGTCAAGCCGGACCCGAAGCCGGCCCGTGTCGAACCAAGGACTGTCGACAAGCCGGCCGTCAAGCTGGCCGAAGCCAAGCCGGACGCCAGGACCGAAGACGAACGCGCCATGGCGATTTTGGAAGACAAGCCGGCCGCGCCAATCAGCCAGAAAATCGTCTGGCAAGTGGCCGCACTGGCCAGCCAGGACAAAGCCAACGAACTGCAAGCCAGACTGAAGGCGGCAGGGGTCGCCTCCTTTACCAAAAAGGGCGCTAGCCCGAATGGCGAACTGATCCGGGTGCGCGTCGGCCCGTTCAGCAAGGAAGAGGGTGACAAGATCCGCCCCAAGCTGGCCAAAATGGGCCTGTCGGCCAGCGTCGTCTCCCATTAATAACAACATGACTGACGGGAACTGCGCGGCGTGACGATTTTCGATTACCTGGTCATCTTTATCCTGGCAGCGTCGATCGTCATCAGCACCATGCGCGGTCTGGTCAAGGAAATACTGTCGCTGGTCAGCTGGATCGTCGCCTTTGTCGTTGCCAATATGTTCGGCGCGCAATTGGCTCCCCTGTTGCCGGACGTGATACCGGGCGCCGCAATGCGCTTGATTGTCGCCTTTATTGCCTTGTTCATCGGCGTGCGCCTGTTGATGGGGCTGTTGATGCTGGCGGTCGATGCCCTGATCAAGGCCAGTGGCTTGAGCCTGGCCGACCGCGGACTTGGCGGGTTGTTTGGCTTGGCGCGCGGGATTGTCATTGTGCTGGCGGCGGTAATCGTGGCCGGCATGACCGCCTTGCCCAAGCAAGATTTCTGGACCCAGGCGCTACTGAGCCCGATGGCCGAAACCGGGGCGCGCACCGTCAAACCCTTTCTTCCTGCGGCCCTGTCGCAGCACGTGAACTTTTAAGTTTTTTATCATCAGTCAGTCTCTAGGAGCGCACCATGTGTGGCATCGTCGGCGTCGTCTCGCATAATTCCGTCAACCAGCTTTTGTATGATGCCTTGCTGCTGTTGCAGCATCGCGGTCAGGATGCGGCGGGAATTGCAACCAGTCATAGCAATATGTTCTCCATGCACAAGGCCAACGGCCTCGTGCGTGACGTGTTCCGCACGCGTAATATGCGTTCGTTGCAAGGCAATTCCGGCATCGGCCACTGCCGCTATCCGACCGCCGGCTCGTCCAGCGAAGAAGAAGCGCAGCCGTTTTACGTCAATGCGCCGTTCGGCATCACGCTGGCCCACAACGGCAACCTGACCAACCAGGCCCAGTTGAAGTCCGAGATGTTCCGCAACGACCGGCGCCACATCAACACCGATTCCGATTCCGAGGTGCTGCTCAACGTGCTGGCCCACGAAATCCAGGAGTCCACCACCGGCATGACGCTCGACCCGGACAACGTCTTCAAGGCGGTCGCGGCCGTGCACCGCCGCGTGCGCGGCGCCTACGCCGTGGTTGCGCAGATCGCCGGCCACGGGCTGCTGGCGTTTCGCGATCCGTTCGGCATCCGTCCGCTGTGCATCGGTGTCAACGAGACCGAGCAGGGCAACGAATACCTGGTCGCCAGCGAGTCGGTCGCGCTCGAAGGCATCGGCTTTCGCTTCCTGCGCGACATCGCCCCGGGCGAAGCGGTCTTCATCGACAACGACGGCAAGCTCCACGAGCGCCAGTGCGCCGACAATCCATCGCTCAATCCCTGCGCGTTCGAGTATGTTTACCTGGCCCGCCCCGATTCCATTCTCGACGGCGCCTCGGTGTATGCCACGCGCCTGAAAATGGGCGAGTACCTGGCCGACAAGGTGCGCGCACAATTCCAGCACGGCGAGATCGACGTCGTCATGCCGATTCCCGACTCCTCGCGTCCGGCCGCGATCCAGCTCGCGCTCAAGCTGGGCGTCGAATACCGCGAAGGCTTCATCAAGAACCGCTACATCGGCCGCACCTTCCTGATGCCTGGTCAGGCGATTCGCAGCAAGTCGGTGCGCCAGAAGCTCAACGCTATCGCTTCCGAATTCAAGGGCAAGAACGTGCTGCTGGTGGACGACTCCATCGTGCGCGGCACCACTAGCCGCGAGATTGTGCAGATGGCCCGTGAGGCCGGCGCGCGCAATGTGTTTTTCGCTTCCGCCGCGCCGCCGGTGCTGTTCCCGAACGTGTACGGCATCGACATGCCAACGCGCGACGAATTGATCGCATATGGCCGCAGCACCGAGGAAGTCTGCCGCGAAATCACGGCCGACGCCCTGGTGTACCAAGATGTGGACGCCCTCAAGCGCTCGATCTCGGACGTCAACCCGGTACTGAAAAACTTCGAAGCTTCCTGCTTTGACGGTATTTACGTGACCGGCGACGTGACGGTGGACTACCTCAACGAGCTGGAATACGCGCGCAATCATCCGAAGGACGCGCCGCTGGAAGACGCGGCCCGCACCCAGCTGAACCTGAACCTGGCCACGGCCGAGTAAGGAGTTTCATGAGCGAGCAAAACCAGAAAAAAACCTACGGCTTTACGACCACGATTTTGCACAACGACCGGCAAAAGCCGATCGAACACGGCTCGCTACACAAGCCCGTGCATACCTCGGTCGCTTTTGGCTACACCGACGCGCGCCAGCTGGCGTCGGTTTTCCAGGGCAAGGAGCCGGGCTTTCGCTACGGCCGCCAGGGCAATCCGACCATTGCTGCTTTAGAGGACAAGGTCACGCGCATGGAAGACGGCGTGGCCACGATCTGCTTTGCCACCGGCATGGGCGCCATCGGCGCCGTATTTCAGGCGCTGCTGAAGGCGGGCGACCATGTGGTGTCGTCCGCTTTCCTGTTCGGGAACACCAACAGCCTGTGGCAGACGGCGGCGGGGCAGGGCGTGGACGTGGCCTTTGTCGACGCCACCGCCGTGGCCAACGTGCAGGCGGCGCTGACGCCGGCGACGCGCATCGTATTTGTCGAGACCATCGCCAATCCGCGCACGCAGGTGGCGGACCTGGCGCGCATCGGCGCGCTGTGCAAGGAGCGCGGCATCCTGTTCGTGGTGGATAACACCATGACCACGCCTTACCTGTTCCGCCCCAAATCGGTGGGGGCGGGCCTGGTGGTCAATGCGCTGACCAAGTCGATCGGCGGGCATGGCATCGCCCTGGGCGGCAGCCTGACCGACACCGGCGTCTATGACTGGAGCGTTTACCCGAATATCGCGGCCAATTACAAGCGCCAGCCGCAGCCGATGTGGGGCATGGTGCAATTGCGCGCCAAGGGCTTGCGCGACTTTGGGGCCTCGCTGGGGCCCGAGGCGGCGCACCACATCGCCGTGGGCGCCGAGACGCTGGCCTTGCGCATGGAGCGCGCCTCGTCCAATGCGCTGGCGCTGGCGCGCATGCTGGAAGCGGACGAGCGCGTGGCCGCCGTACATTATCCCGGCCTGGCGTCGCACCCGCAGCACGCGCTGGCCTCCAGCCTGTTCAAAGCTTATGGCGCCTTGTTCAGCTTTGAGCTGAAAGAAGGCATCGATTGCTTCGACTACCTGAACCGGCTCAAGCTTGGTATCGCCGCCAGTAACCTGGGCGACACGCGCACGCTGGTCATTCCGGTGGCGCACACGATCTTTTTCGAGATGGGCGCCGAGCGGCGCGCCAGCATGGGGATCGCCGAATCGCTGATCCGGGTGTCGGTCGGTATCGAAGATATCGACGACCTGCTGGCCGACTTTGGCGAGGCTTTGCGGGACGCGCCGTCCACCGCAGCCGCATAGGGAAAAATAGTGGCGAAATGACAGCGTCGGGGATTATTTTTTAATAAGAAAGATGTTATTCTAGGCAAGATTGTCCGTTGTCAAAGGCGGCACCTTGTCATTCCTCCCAGGAGAATATCATTCCTTTTTGCCCGAATACCGTTTTCCGTTTCGCCGCACGGCCAGTTGCCGCAGGTGTACTGGCCTTCATCGCGCTCGTTGGCGCACCGCTGGCCAACGCCGCCGATGACGATTACCTGTTCTTCCCGATCTCGGCCACCGACAATACGCGCGCGATCCACCTGACGTCGCTTGTCTTCAGCACCGACGGCTTGCTCACCTCCTCGACCCGCTATCCGCGCAGCCGCAGCGAAGGCTGGCTGCCGGACGAAGCGGGCCGCGCCGCCTACAACTACGACACGCGCCTGATCGATTGCGAGACCGGCTTTTATGCCGAAACGTCGACCGCGCTGCTCGACCAGGCCGGGGTGCAGGTCGCCTCGCGCAACAGCCCGGCGCGCCAGGTAAGCGCCCAGCTCGAGCAGCAGCTCAAGCGAGCCGACAGCGACAACTGGCCCGAGCCGAGCGACATTTTCCTCGCGTGCGCGGCCGCGTCGAGCCCTACGCTCAAGGGCCAGCGCGCTGCGCGCGCGATCAAGGCGCAATTCGTCGCCCCCGACCCGGCCAATCCGGCCCAGCTCGAAGACAGCAAGCAGCTCTTTACCATGGCGCGCATGCATTACGACTTCAGCAGCCTGGAAAAGCAGCCGCCCGCTTTCGCGCTGGCGCTGTTTGGCGAGATGCGCGGGCAGCACGCCGCGTGGCGCAAATCGATCAACAGTCCTTATTTTCCAGCGCCGAGCGACAGCGTGGCCGATGCAGCCACGCTTGCCAAGGTCAACGCCGGCATGCGCGCCGCGGGCCTGGAGCGCGTGGTTGTCAAAGGCTTGAAGGGGAGTGCCTTCGACCAGGTCTATCAGGCCGATGCCGCCCACCCGGGCATCGCGCAAAAGCAGCCGCCTGGCGCCGCATTTGCCATCGAAACAGCGCACACCGATTGCGAGAGCCGCCTGTTCATGCCGTTCGACCAGCAGATTTTCGACAATGGCGGAAAACTGATCGCCAGCGTGCAGCTCGGCGCAAAGCAGGCGCTGGCCGACATGAAGCGGCGCTACGGAGCGGACAATGATGGCGCTGCAGGATTTGATAGCGTGGCGATTGCCGCCAATGCCGGCGTGATCTGCGGGCTGGTGGAAGCGGCGCGCCATCCCAAGCCAGCGGCTGCGCCCGACGCGCTGCTGTATGGCATGGCGCCGGGCGCGCTGTCAAAGCAGCAGAGCGCGGCCGAGATGCTGCTCGCAATTCGCGCCGCGCGCCGCAACTACCGGCCCTGAGAAAGAGGTGCGGCTGATGGCCGACGCTGTGAAAGGTGCAGGCTCGCGCATGCCTGTACCGTTCGGCAGCGCGCTGCGGCGCCGGATGATGCGCGTCAATGGCGAAGCGGATTGAACTGAAAGCGCAAAACCGGTTTATCATCTTGGCTTGATCCTACTGCGCAAGACTGCTAACACATGAAGAAAACCCTGTTCTGCCTGACCCTGTTGCTGTGCGGCGCGGCGCAAGCCGATGACCTGTCGAGCGCGAACGCGCTCTTTGCCAAGAAGGATTATCCGCAAGCCTTGCAGTTATTTACCAAGGCCGCCAACGCCGGCAACGCCGAAGCACAGTTGCACGTTGGCGAAATGTATCTATACGGCGACGCCGGCAGCGTGGACCTGGTCAAGGCCGAGTCATGGTTCAAGAAGTCGGCCGCGAAGGGCAACAAGACGGCGCTTGCCGCGCTGGAGATGATGACGCGGCGCGAAGCCCACAAAGAAGAGATCGCTTACTGGATGTCGAAGTACGACGGTGCTGACTTAAAGTCAGGCAAGTACCGTTGTCCGGTGCCGCGGATCCCGGCCATGTCGAAAGTGAACGATGAAATTGCCGCCGTCGCCGCCAAAGTCCAGGCCTGGCAGCTGTGCTACAACGGCTTTGTTGAAAACATCAACGCCGCCACGCCCCTAACCAAGCGCATCCCTGCCGACATTGCCGACCTGCTCACCAAAGACGAAATGGCCACCGCCACCACGCACCTCGAAGGCGTGCAGGCGCGCATCGTCGAAGAAGCCCGCATCGCCTCCAAATTGCTGCTGGCCGACTACGCCGTCTGGCGCGACGCCACCGACGCCTACGTTGCCGAGCACAACCGCATGGTCAAGTAGCCACAGTCAAACAACATCTACCCCGGGGTAGATTGCGGGAATGGTTGCTGTTAGTGCCAGCTGCGCATCAGGCCGACGGCCAGGCCTTCGAGCGCGAAGTCGTCGGTTTCAGGGTCGACGCGGATGACCTTGAAATCGGGATTTTCGGGCAGCAGTTCAATAATGCCGTTGGTTTTCTTGTAGCGCTTGACGGTGACGTCTTCGCCGATCCGGGCAACGACAATCTGGCCGTTCTTGGCCGTATCGACCTTTTTTACGGCCAGCAAGTCGCCGTCCATGATGCCGGCGTCGCGCATCGACCACCCCCGTACCTTGAGCAAAAAGTCAGGCTTGGACGAGAACATCGCCGGGTCGACACTGTAAGTGGCTTCCACATGCTCCTGCGCCAAGATGGGCGAGCCGGCAGCGACGCGCCCGACCAGCGGCAGCGACATCATCAGCGAGGCCGGCACCAGCGGGATCACGTCCAGGCTGGCGCCGATCAGGCGGATGCCGCGCGACGTGCCCGGTGAAATTTCGATCGCACCCTTGCGCGCAAGCGCTTGCAGATGCTCCTCGGCCGCATTGGCCGACTTGAAGCCAAGTTCGTTGGCAATCTCGGCGCGGGTCGGTGGAAAGCCCGTGTTGTCGATCGCGTCCTTGATCAGGTTGAGGATTTGTTCTTGACGTGGTGTGAGCTTGATCATCGGTATAAGAGACTGTTTGTATAAACAGACTGTATTTTTGTACAGTATTTCGCTCAGCGCAAGTATTAAATGCGGTTTTGCCTGAATTATTTGCACTTTGACGTGTCAATTTCAGCGAATGAAGAAGATTTCATCAGCGAAGTAGCCCTTGCAGGCGGCCTCACGCGATCAGAGATCGGCTTTGCCGGCGGCCATGCCAGGCTGCCCAAGCCGACTTCTTGACCACGATTTCATCCCCGGACTTTGAGGGAGCAACAAGGGCATTGCCAGCCGGCGCCATCTCGCGCTATAATTGCCGGCTTTCCCTTCCCACACTCGTCTTGACGCCGAGGTGGGCATCTGTTTAAACGTCCCTAAGGAGTTATGCATGCGTCATTATGAAATCGTCTTTATCGTCCACCCGGACCAAAGCGAGCAAGTCCCGGCGATGATCGAACGCTACAAAGCCAGCGTATCCACGCGCGGTGGTTCCATTCACCGTGTTGAAGATTGGGGTCGTCGTCAGATGGCTTACTCGATCAACAAGCTGCCAAAAGCGCACTACATCTGCATGAACATCGAATGCGACAACGAGACGCTGGTTGATCTTGAGACCGCGTTCAAATTCAATGATGCGGTGCTGCGTCACCTCACCGTTCGCATGAAGAAGGCTGAAACCACGCCATCGCCGATGATGAAATCGGTACAACGTGAAGACGCAGCCAAGAGCCACCGCTCGGAAGCTCCGGCTCCTGCCGCAGCAGCTCCAGCCCCAGCTCAAGCAGCAGCGTAATTTTTTGTTTGAAAGTCCTGAACGCGAATTGATGCCACCTCGGTGAATCAACTCCAGTTCGTAGCCCTGATTGGCGAGCGCGATGTGTTGCGCTACACCCCGGCCGGCGTGCCCATCGTGTCCGCCACCCTGATGCACAGTTCGCAGCAGGTCGAAGCAGGGGTGCCCAGGCTGACCGAGTTTGAAATTGCCGCTGTTGCAGCGGGCGAGATTTCAGGCAGGTTCAGCCAGGCCGAATTAGGCGCAGCGCACCAGTTCACGGGATTTTTGGCAAAGAAGAACCGCAGCAGCAAAAGCCTGGTGTTTCACATCATTGATTTCTGTGCCGCCGCTTAAGCGACGATACATTTTAAATACAGGAGCCTCAAATGGCATTCGGTAAAAAATTCGACAAGAACAAGCTCAAGCTTAAAGAAAAACGCAAACAACAGAACCCACTGTTCAAGCGTAAGAAATTCTGCCGCTTCACGGCAGCGAACGTAGAACAGGTCGACTACAAAGACGTCGACACGCTGAAAGACTTCGTCCAGGAAAATGGCAAAATCATGCCAGCACGCCTGACCGGTACCAAGGCGCACTACCAGCGCCAGGTTGACACCGCAATCAAGCGCGCCCGCTACCTCGCGTTGCTGCCATACACCGATCTGCACCACGCTTAAGCGCTGGCAGATAAAGGAGAACTCATATGCAAATCATTCTGTTAGAAAAAGTTGTTAACGTCGGCAATCTGGGCGACGTCGTCAAAGTCAAAGACGGTTACGCACGTAACTTCCTGATCCCGCAACGCATGGCTCGTCGTGCTACCGCTTCGGCAGTGGCAGAATTCGAAGTTAAGCGCGCTGAACTGGAAAAAGCTGCCGCTGCAAAGCTGGCCGTTTCCCAGGCTGAAGGCGAAAAGCTGTCGGGCATGACCATCGCTATCGCTCAAAAAGCGGGCGTCGATGGCCGTCTGTTCGGTTCGGTCACCAACTTCGACATCGCTGAAGCGCTAACAAAGGCTGGTTTCGCGGTTGAAAAGGCACAAGTACGCATGCCTACCGGCCCATTGAAGACGACCGGCGAGCACGCTGTTGCTGTCGCTCTGCACACCGACGTGGTTGTTGAAATCACGATCGCTGTTACCGGCGAAGCTGCTTAAAGCACGAAGCGCCATCAAGCAGCAACATGCTGCTGCATTACAAAAAAAGCCGGGTTTCCCGGCTTTTTTTACGTCGAATTCTCCCCAATTATGTCAGGTGGTTGACCCTAAGCAGGTATAATTCGCGCCATGAACGCACCATCCGATCCGCAAGTCGACGCTCTTCGCATTCCGCCGCATTCCATTGAAGCAGAGCAGTCTGTTATCGGGGGATTACTGCGTGATAACGCCGCGTTCGACCGCATTGCCGACATGATGCATGCGGACGATTTTTACCGCTACGACCACCGCATCATCTTCGAACAGATCGTCAAGCTGATCAACAGCTCGCGCCCGGCCGACGTGATCACCGTGTTCGAGGCCATGTCGAATATCGGCAAGGCCGAAGACGTGGGCGGCATGCAGTACCTGAACGCGATGGCGCAAAATACGCCGTCGGCGGCGAATATCCGGCGCTACGCCGAGATCGTGCGCGACCGCGGCGTGCTGCGCAAACTGATCACCGTGGCCGATGAAATCCAGGGCAATGCGTTCAACCCGCAAGGCAAGGAAGTCAAGCAGATGCTCGACGAAGCGGAGTCCAAGATTTTTGCCATCGCCGAGCAGGGCGCGCGCGGCTCGCAAGGCTGGATCGCGGTGCAGCCGCTGCTAACGCAAGTGGTCGAGCGTATCGATGAACTGTATAGCCGTGACAACCAGAGCGAAATCACGGGCGTGCCAACCGGCTTTATTGACCTGGACCGCATGACCTCCGGCTTGCAGCCGGGCGACCTGGTGATCGTCGCCGGCCGTCCTTCGATGGGCAAGACCGCATTCTCGGTCAACATCGGCGAAAACGTCGCGATCGAGGCGGGCCTGCCGGTCGCAATTTTCTCGATGGAGATGGGCGGCACCCAGCTGGCGATGCGTATGCTCGGCTCCGTGGGGCAGCTCGACCAGCACCGCCTGCGCACCGGCCGCCTACTTGACGAAGACTGGCCGCGCCTGACGCACGCGATTCAAAAAATGAACGAAGCGCAGTTGTATATCGACGAGACGCCGGCGCTCAATCCGATCGAGCTGCGCGCGCGTGCGCGCCGCCTGTCGCGCCAGTGCGGCAAGCTTGGCCTGATCATCATCGACTACATCCAGCTCATGACGGGCAGCCAGCCGGGCGACAACCGCGCCTCGGAGATTTCCGAGATTTCGCGTAGCCTGAAGGGCCTGGCCAAGGAATTGCATTGCCCGGTGATCGCCTTGTCCCAGCTGAACCGCTCGCTGGAGCAGCGCCCCAACAAGCGCCCCATCATGTCCGACTTGCGCGAGTCGGGCGCGATCGAGCAGGATGCGGACGTCATCATTTTCCTGTACCGCGACGAGGTCTACAACCCCGATTCGCCGGACAAGGGGACGGCCGAGATCATCATCGGCAAGCAGCGTAATGGTCCGATCGGTTCCATTCGCCTGACCTGGATCGGTCAGTACACCAAGTTCGGCAATTACAGCGGTGGCCTGGCCCTTTACCAGGGTGACTAATTCAATGCGCCGTCTGGCTTTGATAGCGGCGGCCTTCAGCAGTATCAATATGCTTTAACGGAGATAGCCATGTTTGGACGTTTAATGCCCACCGAGGGCAAATTCTTTGACCTTTTCAACCAGCACGCCGATCTGTGCGTGAAGGGCGCGCAAGAAATGGTTGGTCTGATGACCAACTTCGACGACCTTGAAGTGCGCACCCACGCTATTGAAGGCATCGAAAAGCAGGCCGACAAGATCACCTACGCCACCGTCGACATGCTGCACAAGACGTTCATCACGCCGATCGACCGTGACGACATCCACAAGCTGATCACGCGCATGGACGACATCCTGGACTTGATGGAAGACGCCGCCCAGACCGTGTCGCTGTACGACTTGAAGGCCGTTACGCCGGAAGCCAAGCGCCTGGCCGAACTGTGCCTCGCATGCTGCGAAAAAGTGCAGGCCGCCGTCGCGCTGCTGCACAACATGGACAACTCGCAAAAGATCGTCGCCATCTGCGAAGAGATCGACCGCCTTGAGTCCGACGCCGACCATGTCATGCGCGCGGCCATGTCCAAGCTGTTTCGCGACGAGCCGGACGTACGCAACCTGATCAAGATGAAAGCAATCTACGAGATCCTCGAGACGGTCACCGATCGCTGCGAAGATGTCGCCAATATCATCGAAGGCATCATCGTCGAAAACGCATAAAGAACATCAGATGAATAACCTGCAGATCAGTATTTATGTGCTTGTGCTGTTGATCGGCCTGGCGCTGATTTTCGACTTCATGAATGGCTTTCACGACGCGGCCAATGCGATTGCGACCGTGGTTTCGACCGGCGTGTTAAAGCCGCAGAGCGCGGTGGCGATGGCGGCCTTTTTTAACTTCATCGCCATCTTCGTGGTGGGGCTGAAGGTCGCGTCGATGATCGGCAAGGGGATTATTCATCCCGAGATCATCGATCAGTATGTGATTTTTGGCGCGCTGGTGGGCGCCATCGTCTGGAACCTGATTACCTGGTACTACGGCATTCCTTCGTCTTCCTCGCACGCGCTGATCGGCGGGCTGGTGGGTGCAGCGGTCGCCAAGGCGGGCACGGGTGCGCTGGTATCCGGCGGCCTGGTCAAGACGGTGGTGTTCATCGTTGTGGCGCCGTTGCTGGGCTTTTTGCTCGGCTCGATCATGATGCTGATCGTCTCGTGGCTCTTCGTACGCTCCACGCCACGCAAGGTCGACACCTGGTTTCGCCGCTTGCAGCTGGTGTCGGCCGCTGCCTACAGCCTGGGCCACGGCGGCAACGATGCGCAAAAAACGCTGGGCATCATCTGGATGCTGCTGATCGCGTCCGGCCACATGAGCAAGGCCGATCTCGCGCCGCCGTACTGGGCCATCGTCGCCTGCTACACGGCGATCAGTTTCGGCACGCTGTTTGGCGGCTGGCGCATCGTCAAGACCATGGGCCAAAAGATCACCAAGCTTAAGCCCGTCGGCGGCTTTTGCGCGGAAACCGGCGGCGCGATCACCCTGTTCATGTCCAGTTTCCTGGGCGTTCCGGTATCGACCACGCACGTCATTACGGGCGCCATTGTCGGTGTCGGTTCGGCGCAGAAGATGTCCGCGGTGCGTTGGGGCGTGGCGGGCAATATCGTGTGGGCGTGGTTCCTGACGATTCCGGCGGCGGCATTCATGTCGGCAGTGGCTTGGTGGATCGGCACCAAAATCATGTAAGCAGTCAGATGCAAGAACAGCCGTTCGATGAAGATTGAACGGCTTTTTTTTCGCCTGCACCCTGCACGGCCACGCACCATGGCACGGTAGGTCGCAAAAGCGCAGCGCATTGCGACAGGCGTCAACGCGTCATATCGTGGCCCGGTGAGCTGCTACTTGATGCACACCTGCCGCACCGTTCTGAAATCAACCAGCCCTTGCAGCACCTTCTCGATCCCATCCATCTTCAAGGTCAGCATCCCGTCTTCGAGCGCCGCCGCCAGCAATTCAGCCACCCGCGCGTGCTCCTGCAGCAGCTGCTTGACCTTGTCGGTCCCGATCATCAGCTCATGCAATCCCATGCGCCCGTTGTAACCCAGATTGCACTCGGCGCAGCCCACCGCCCGGTACAGGGTAAAGCTGCCATCGGCCTGGGCATAGCGCTCGCGCCAGCTGACCAGCACTTTGGCGCGCCCGCCCTCCGGATCGCGGATGAAGGCCGCCGTGTTCACCAGTTCAGCGCAAAACTGCGTGAGCAGGTACTCGATTTCGTCGGCCCTCGGCACATAGGCCAGCTTGCAGCGCGTGCACAGGCGCTTGCACAGCCGCTGCGCCAAAATGCCGAGCAGGGCGTCGGCAAAATTGAACGGGTCCATGCCCATGTCGAGCAGGCGCACGATCGATTCGGGGGCGCTGTTGGTATGCAGCGTGGCCAGCACCAGGTGCCCCGTCAGCGACGCTTCAATGCCGATGCTGACGGTTTCCTTGTCGCGCATCTCGCCCACCATGATGATGTCCGGATCGGCCCGCAAAAATGCGCGCATCACGGTGGCGAAGTCGAGCCCCGCCTTGCGGTTGACCTGCACCTGGCGCAAGCCCTTCTGCGTGATTTCGACCGGGTCTTCCGCAGTCCAGATCTTGGTGTCGGGCGTATTCAAGTACTGGAGTACCGAGTGCAGCGTGGTGGTCTTGCCCGAGCCGGTAGGCCCGCACACGAAAAACAGGCCATACGGTTTTTCAATCGCCCCGCGCAGGCGCTCCAGGTTCTGCGGCAGCACGCCCAGATTGTCGAGCGGGATCGCGTCGCCTGCGGCCAGGATGCGCATTACCACGTCTTCCACGCCGCCGCTCGACGGAATGGTCGCCACGCGCAGCTCGATGTCGAGCGGTCCGTACTTGTTGAACTTGATCTTGCCGTCCTGCGGCTTGCGCCGCTCGGACGTGTCAAGGTCGCACATGATCTTGATGCGCGCCACCAGCGCATTGCGGTAGCTCGACGAGATGTCGATATACGGCACCAGCGAACCGTCCTTGCGAAAGCGGATGCTGGTGCGGCCATTGCCCGGCAGCGGTTCGATATGGATGTCGGACACGCCCTGGCGGTAAGCGTCCATGATCACCTTGTTGACCAGTCTGACCAGCTCCGACTCGACTTCCTCCGACACGTTCACCGTCTCTTCGGTCGTTTCCTCTTCCATCCCCGCGAGCAGCTCGCGCAGGGAACTGCCGTCGCTGCGCGCGGTGGTGCCGAAGAACTGGTCCATCGTGTGCTTGAATTCGAGCCGGGTCGTCACACAATAGGTCACGTTCGACTTGGGGAACACCTGGTTGACGATCTTGCTCGCGCGGATCCGGTCCGGGTCGAGCGCGAGCACCAGCAGGCCGTTCTTGTCTTCGTCGAGCGGGAGCCATTGGTGGTCTTCGACATACTGCGCCTTCAGGTTGCGCAGCAATACGCCCGGCTTGATGCGCGCGGGCCGCATCGGCTCGTATGGCACGCTGAAGTGGCGCGCAAGGGCCGCGCCGATCAGCGGCAGCGGCACCTTGAAGTCGCGCATCAGCACCTCTTCAATATGGAGTTGCTGCGCGCGCGCCGTGCGCACCGCCAGCTCGAGTTCGGTGAGGGAAAGGGTCGCCTCCACCACCAGGCCATCGTACTTGCTAAAGGGCACCATGCGTGTCTCGCTATCACGGACGTTGATCCTTCCATATTGTGGTAGATATGACAATTGCCTTTGATTTTGATCACCGCTTCCGGTGCGCAAAACGGGCCGGTGAGCGATTAGCCCTGGCCGAACAGGTCGTGCTCGTCGAGGATGGCGTAGACGATCTCGGGATGCTGCTCCAGGCAGCGGCGGATGGCGGCGGGGATGGCCTGGCGGGTCTTGCGGCACAGGCCGGGAAACTCGCGCACGCCGATCGCCAGTCCGCGCACGGTTTTCACTTCGCGCGCGGCGGGAGCGATGGTCAGTACGATGCCGAGCTGGTCAAGCATTAACTTGCTTACGTGCTGCAGCTGGGCGTAGCTGTCGATGCGCTCTATGCGTTCGAGCATCTTTTTTTCCTGCTCACGCGTCAGCATCAGGATGCGCTTGTCCGCCGCCGGATCGGCCAGCAATTGTTCGCGCTCGCACACGCATAGCCCGGGCGGGCATTCGATGCGCACGGGAAAGGGGAAGGGGAGTTCTTGCAGCATGGGCCACAGGTTAGCGCTGCGGGGGGAGGGTTGTCAAACGCGGCGGGCGGCAAGCCGGCGCACGACGTGGCAATACTTTGGCGCAATGCGCTGTCGCTTGCGCGCCCTACTTGATGCACACTTGGCGCACCATCTTCAGGTCGGTGATGCCGCTTAGAACCTTTTCAATGCCATCCATCTTCAGCGTCAGCATGCCGTCTTCCAGCGCGGCGGCGAGCAGCTGCGCCACCCGGCTGTGTTCCTGCAGCAGTTTTTTTACTTTGTCGGTGCCGATCATCAATTCGTGCAGGCCAACCCGCCCCTTGTAACCCTTGTTGCACTCGGCGCAGCCAACTGGCCGGTACAGCGTGAAGCGCCCGCTTGCGTCCGCGTAGCGCTGCTTCCAGCCTGCCAGCACTGCCGCGCGGCCGGCGTCGGCATCCTTGATGAAGCTTTCCGTGGCCAGCAGTTCGCTGCAAAACTCGGTCAGCATCTGTGCGACCTCGGCCTCGTCCGGGTGGTACACCTGCTTGCACGCCGCGCACAGGCGCTTGGCGAGGCGCTGCGCGAGGATGCCGAGCAGGGCGTCGGCGAAATTGAACGGGTCCATGCCCATGTCGAGCAGGCGCACGATCGACTCCGGTGCGCTGTTGGTGTGCAGCGTGGCGAACACCAGGTGGCCGGTGAGCGACGCTTCGATGCCCATGCCGACGGTCTCCTTGTCGCGCATCTCGCCCACCATGATGATGTCCGGGTCGGCGCGCAGGAAGGAGCGCATCACTGTGGCAAAGTCGAGCCCCGCCTTGCGGTTGACCTGCACCTGGCGCAAGCCTTTTTGCGTGATCTCGACCGGGTCTTCGGCGGTCCAGATCTTGGTCTCGGGGGTGTTCAGGTAATTGAGCACCGAGTGCAGCGTGGTGGTCTTGCCCGAGCCGGTCGGCCCGCACACGAAGAACAGCCCGTACGGTTTGCTGATCGTGTTGCGCAGGCGCTCCAGGTTATAGGGAAGCACGCCCAGCTTGTCGAGCGGGATCGGTTCGCCGGCCGCCAGGATGCGCATCACGATGTCTTCCACGCCGCCGGCCGACGGAATGGTCGCCACCCGTAGTTCGATGTCGAGCGGCCCGTATTTCTTGAACTTGATCTTGCCGTCCTGCGGCTTGCGTTTTTCGGAGATGTCCAGGTCGCACATGATTTTTACGCGCGCGACCATCGCATCGCGGTAGCTGGCCGGCACTTCAATGTAGGGCACCAGCGTGCCGTCCTTGCGAAAGCGGATGCCGGTCTTGCCTTTGCCCGGCAGCGGTTCGATGTGGATGTCGGACACGCCCTGGCGGTAGGCGTCGATGATGATCTTGTTAAGCAGCTTGACCAGTTCGTTTTCCACCGCTTCGGACACTTCGGCGCTCGCTTCGACGTCGTCAAATTCGCCGTCCATCCCGGAGAGCAGATCGCCCACGGAGGCGCCGTCGTCGACGGCGGCGCCGAAAAAGTGCTCGGCCGTCAGCTTGAATTCCTGGCGCGTGGTGACCCGGTAAACAATGGTCGACCTGGCGAAAATCTGGTTGACGATCTTGCTCGTGTTGACGCGCTCCGGATCAATCGCCATCACCACCAGGCCATCCTTGCCGTCTTCCAGCGGCAGCCATTCGCTTTGCTGCACGTACTGCGCCTTGATGTTGCGCAGCAGGTCGGCCGGCTTGATGCGGTCGAGCCGATATGGCTCGTAAGCGACCGAAAAAAACTTGGCCAGCGAAGCGCCGATGGCCGCCGGCTTGACCTGGAACTGCTGCACCAGCACGTCCTCGACGTCCAGGTCCTTGGCGCGCGCCGAGCGGCCCGCCATTTCCAGTTCCGGCGCCGACAGCAGCGCTTCCTCGACCAGACCGTCGTACTTGGAGCGCGCCGGCGGCGCCGGTTTCAGTCGCTGGCTAAGTGCCACCGACAGCGTCGCGCACAGCTCCTTGACGCCTTCGGCGCACACGCCCGAAAACGGACCGCCGCTGCGGTTGTTGATGAACTGGACTACGCCGAGCAGCTCGCCCGTTTGCTGCGCCACCAGCGGCGCGGCCAGCATTTCGCGCGTGCGGTAGCCGGTGCGCTGGTCCACGCCGATCAGAAAGCTCAGGTCCGGCGAATAGCGCCGCAGTTCGGCTTCGTCGTAGACGTCGGTGATGTTGATGGTGCGCCGCGTTTGCGCGACGAACCCGGCCACGCTGGACGGCGAAATGCGCAGCTTGAGGTCGCGAAACGACGTGAGCCCGGTCTTGACCTTGGCGATGATGTGCGTCTTTTCCGGCGTCGTGGCATACAGCGTGAAGCGGTCGCAATTGAGCAGGTCGCAAAAGTCCATGCCCAGGTCGAGCATGATCTCGTCGATGTTGCTGGTGGCGTGGATCTTGTTGGTCACTGCCTGCAGCTTCTGGAAGAACGCGAGGCGCGCATCGGTGTCGGACGGGTTGGCGGTGACGTTCATGGATGTTCCGGGGGTAGGGTCAGGACAGGTCAACTTCCAGGCCTTCGTAGGCGAGGCAGACTTTCAGGCCGTCGGGCAGCGGCGCGCTGCGCGCCAGCAGTTGCGCGAACACGGCTTCGAGCTCCTCGTCGCTGCGCGTCGGTTCATGGTGGGTGCAGTACAGCGCCTTGGCCCCGACCCGCAGCGCCATCGCCAGCGCTGCGTCGAACGTGCCATGGCCCCAGCCTTGCCTGGACGGGTATTCCTCGATGGTGTACGAGCAGTCGACGATCAGCGCGTCCACCCCTTGCATGGCCGCGTCGATGGCACGCCCGCGCTGTTCCATTTCGACCTGGTAGGGAGCATGGCGCGCATCGTCGTCCAGGTACAGATTGTAGAACTGTTCATGGTCGCCGGTAAAAAACACCGATTTGCCATTGCAGCTGATGCGGTAGCCCAGGTTGGTGACGGGGTGGTTCATGACGACATGGTCAACCACCGCATCGTGCACCGTGACGCAATCGCCCGCGGCCAGAGTCTGGTATTCGATGGTGGCCTTCATCTGCGCTTCGCTGACCGGGAAGTAGCTGTTTTGCAGCTGCACGCCAAGCACGTGTTCGATGCCGGAACCGCTGGCCGCGTCGGGCCCGCCGTGCAGGCGCACCACGCTGCCGCGGATGAACAGCGGCGTAAAGAAGGGCAGGCCGTGGATATGGTCCCAGTGGCTGTGGGTGATGAAGATATTTGCGCGCACCGGCTGGCGCTGCAGCAGGTCTTGCGCCAGCGCGAAAATGCCGGTGCCGGCGTCGAGAATGATCAGGGCCTCGGCGTCGGTGCGCACTTCGATGCAGGTGGTGTTGCCGCCATAGCGCGCGGTGCGCGGGCCGGGCGAAGGGATCGAGCCGCGCACACCCCAGAATCGGAATTTCATACTTGTGAACTCCCCCGTGGACCGCGGTTGGGGCGCCAATGCGCCAGCCGCGATCAGGAACGATGATAGCCGGTTTGTGTCACGCAAGCGCAAATAATGTTTCTTGGAAGCGACAGAAATGCTTTACGCGACAAATTCCCGTGCTTTCGCGAACGGCAGTGTACACGCGCTTTTTGTCGGGCTACACTCTACTTACTTTCAACACGGCAATTCTGGCGACAAGATATGCAAGCGTTGAGCCACACCCAAATTGCACAGCGGCTCGACCTGCTGATCGAAGTGAGCGTAGCGCTGGGCCACAGCCCGGACACCGGCACGCTGCTTGACCGCATCGTCAAGGTAGCCATGGCCATGACCGGCGCCGACGGCGGCACGCTGTACCGCCCCAGTGCGCAAAAAACCATGCTGCTGTTCGATATTTCGATCAACGGTACGCTGGGTCTGTACCAGGGCGGCGCCAGCGGCACGCCGATTGACATGCCCAGCGTGCCCCTGTTCGACGCGCGCGGCAACCCGAACTTGAGTTCGGTGGCGGCGTATTCGGCCAACTGCGGCAAATCGGTCAACATCGAAGACGTCTATGAAGCGCACGCCTTTAATTTTTCAAGCATGCGCAGCTTCGACGCCGCCTTTGGCTACCATTCCCAATCGTTCCTGTCGGTGCCCATGAACGACCATGAAGGGCAACTCGTCGGCGTGCTCCAGTTGATCAACGCAATCGACGCCGACAGCGGGCAAGTGCGCGCGTTTTCACTGACCGACCAGCGCTTTATCGAGGCGCTGGCGGCGCAGGCGGCGGTGGCGATCACCAACCAGCACCTGGTGCTGCAGCTCGAAGAATTGCTCGAGTCGCTGGTCAACCTGATCAACATCGGCATCGATGAAAAGTCGCCCTATACGGGCCGGCATTGCCAGTTCGTGCCCAAGCTGACGATGATGCTGGCCGAAGCGGCGCACGCCACCACCACCGGGCCGATGGCGTCGTTTCGCATGCTCGACGCCGACCGCAAGGAGCTGTGGCTGGCGGGCCTGCTGCACGATTGCGGCAAGATCACCACGCCCGTGCACGTGGTCGACAAGGCCACCAAGATGGAAACCATTTACGACCGCATCCAGACCATCGATACGCGCTTTGAAGTATTGATGCGCGAGCGCCAGATCCGCGCGCTGCTCGACAAGGCCGAAGGCGCGCACGCCGACGCGGTCGATCTGCGCCTGGCCGGGGAACTCGCTGCGCTGCGGGCCGACCGCGCCTTTTTGCGCGAGGCGAACGTGGGCAGCGAAGGCATGACGCAGGCCGCGCAAGAGCGCGTGCGCAGCATCGCGCGCTACCGCTGGCGCGACATGGACGGCGTGGAGCGCGATTTTCTCGACGAAGACGAGGTCCTGAACCTGACGATCCGCTTTGGCACGCTGACCGAGGCCGAACGCAAGATCATCAACAACCACATCGTGGTGACGATCAGGATGCTCGAAGCGCTGCCCTGGCCCAAGCACCTGGCCAATGTGCCGGAATACGCGGGTGGGCACCATGAACGGATGGATGGCAAGGGCTACCCGCGCGGCTTGACGCGCGAGCAGATGTCGGTGCCGGCGCGCCTGATGGCCATTGCCGACATTTTTGAGGCGCTCACCGCGCGCGACCGCCCCTACAAGAAGGGCAAGATGCTCAGCGAATCGCTGCGCATCCTTGGCAACTTTGCGCTGAACGGCCATATCGATCCCGACCTGTTCGACATTTTCGTGCGCAGCAAAGTCTACGCCACGTTCGCGTTGGCGAACATGGACCCGTGCCAGATCGACGTGGTCGACGAAGCGCAGATTCCCGGCTACACGCCCTAGCCGATGCGCGAGAACCGCACAAGATGGAAGCGGGCCGTGCTGCGCTACGGCGCGCGCTGGGCCCTTGGCTTGGCCTTGAGCCTGGCGGCGGTGCTGCACGCGATCGGATTCTATTCGAGCGACTCAATCGAGCGCATGGACGGCTTTTTGTCGGGCCTGCGCATGCGCATTGAAAAGCCGGTATTGGACCGGCGCGTGGTGATTGTCGACATCGACGAAAAAAGCCTGTCGCTGGTGGGCCGCTGGCCGTGGAGCCGCGATGTACAGGCCACGCTGGTGCGCCAGTTGACCGGGTTTTACGCCGTGGGCGCGGTCGGCTTTGACGTTTCTTTCCCCGAAGCGGATACCTCGTCCGGTTACGGCGTGCTGCAAAAACTGGCCGATGGCCCGCTCAAGGACGTGGCGTTGTTTCGCGAGCAGCTGGCCGCGCTAAAAGGAGAAATGGATTACGACGGCCTGTTTGCCGACGCGCTGCGCGGCCAGCCGGTGGTGCTTGGCTACAACGTGTCGGACAATATGAAAAAAGGGTTGCTGCCGGCGCCCGCGTTCACGGTCGAGCGCTTGAATGGACGCGAACTGCTGGCGCGCGAGCCGTCCGGCTATGAGGCGAACATCGCGCGATTACAAAGCGCTGCCGCCGGCGCCGGCGTGTTTACTGCTGCGCCGGACGCGGACGGTGTGATCCGCTCCTCGGTCCTGCTGTATAAAATAGGCGACGGCTACTATCCCACGCTGTCGCTGGCCACGGCGGCGGTCTACCTGAAGGCGCGCGCGATCTTTCCCGTCTTTGAAAGCAGCGTCGACGAAATGAGCGCGAACGAGCGCGCCGCCGGCGGCGTCGATTACGTGACCCTGTTTCTCCCCAAGCGCAACATCAGCATCCCGGTCGGCTACGGCATGGAAGCGTTTGTGCAGTTCCGGGGCAGGGGCGGTGCGAACGGCGGCGCCTTCCGCTACGTGTCGGCGGTCGATGTGCTGACCGGGAGCGTGGCGCCGGAGGTGCTGCGCGGCGCCCTGGTGTTGGTGGGCACCACGGCGCCGGGACTGAACGACATGCGCGTCACACCCGTCAACGCCACCTATCCGGGAGTCGAGGTGCACGCCAACATGATCAAGTCGATTCTGGACAACGACTTCAAGGCCAGGCCCGATACGGGCTGGGTGATCGAAGCGATCGAGCTGCTGGCCTTTGGCACGGTGCTCGGCTTCGCGCTGGCGGTGCTCTCGCCGCTGCGTTCGATCGCGCTGGCGGTAGCCGCCCTGGCCGGTGCCGTGGCGATCAATCTGTACCTGTATTACCAGCTTAACGCGGTCATCAATGCCGCCGCGATCTTGCTGCTGATCGTTGCGCTGTTCGTGCTCAACGTCGCCTACGGCTATTTTTTTGAAGTGCGCAAGAGCCAGGCGCTGGTGTCGCGTTTTTCGCAGTACGTGGCGCCGGAGCTAGTGGCTGAAATGGCGGACGACCCGGAGCAGTACACGATGGAGGGCGAGAGCCGCGAGCTGACGGTGCTGTTTGTCGACGTGCGCGGCTTTACCACGATCTCCGAAGGGCTGGAACCCAGAGAGCTGCGCGAATACATCAACCTGTACCTGACGGCGATGTCGGTCGATATCCGCGACAGCCACCAGGGCACGCTGGACAAGTACATTGGCGACGCCGTGATGGCGTTCTGGGGCGCGCCGGTGGCCTTTGCCGACCACGCCAGCCGCGCCGTGGCCACGTCGCTGCTGATGCAGGCCAGCGCGGCGCGCCTGAACGCCCAGTTCAGCGCGCGCGGCTGGCCGCCGCTCAAGATCGGCATCGGCATCAATACCGGGATCATGCATGTGGGGGACATGGGCTCCCAGATCCGCCAGGCCTATACCGTGATGGGCGACGCGGTGAACCTCGGTTCGCGCCTGGAGGGAATCACCAAGGTCTATGGCGTGGGGATCGCGGTGGGCGAAACCACGCGCGCGGCAGCGTGTCATTTTTTGTACCGGGAGCTGGACCGGGTGCGGGTCAAGGGCAAGAACGTGCCGGTGGCGATCTACGAGCCGCTGGGCCTGGTGGAAGCGGCCAGTGCGGCGCTGGCGGCCGAATTGGCGGCGTGGGACGCGGCCCTGGTTCTGGTGCGCGGGCGGCAGTGGAACGCGGCGCAAGCTGCCGTTATATCGCTGGCCGAGGCGCATCCGGGCTGCGCGTTGTATCAGCTTTACCTCGCGCGCCTGGCGCAGTGGCAGATCGATCCGCCCGCGCCCCACTGGGACGGCGCGACCAGTTTCGACACCAAATAGCACAAGGTTGCCGCTTCCTTATCGGACTGCTATCAGCAGACCAACAAGCGCGGCACCGGCGCAACATTTCCCGGGGTATTTACCAATTTTGCATAGAATTTCTAACGTGCAAGATAAAAGCGGCATAGACTGGTTTTGAACGCCGCCTTTGCCCCCAACGATCCTTCACACCGTAGAGCACCTTGTGACCATACACATTATGAGCATTCGTTACGCGCGCCTGATCGCCGCTTCCCTCCTTGCCGGCGCCGTGGGCGCCGCCTGCGCCGCCGAAGCCGACGCTCCCATCCGCTTCGATATCGCCCGCTTCGACATCGCCGGCAACACCTTGATCACAGGAGCTGAAGCTGCCGCCGCCGTGGCCCCGTATGCCGGCAAAAACCGCGATTTCGGCGACGTCCAGCGCGCGCTCGAGGCACTCGAAGACGTGTACCACCGGCGCGGCTACAGCGTGGTGTCGGTGCGCTTGCCGGAGCAGGAACTTAACCGCGGCGTGGTGCGCCTGATCGTGGTGCAGACCAGGATCGGGCGCGTCAAAGTAAGCGGCAACCGCTTCCACGACGAGGCCAACGTGCGCCGCAGCCTGCCTTCGCTGCAGGAAGGCACCACGCCAAGACTGACCGACGTTTCGGCCAGCCTGCGCATGGCCAACGACAACCCGGCGCGCAAGATCACACTCAAGCTGCAGAACGCCGCCGCCGACGATGAAGTCGACGCGCTGCTGGCGGTGGTGGACGAGAAGAGCTGGAAGGCGTCGCTGAATCTGGACAATTCAGGGACCGACGCCACCGGGAAAACCCATGCCGGCCTGGTGCTGCAGCACGCCAACCTGTGGGGGCGCGACCACGTCGGCACCTTTCAGTACACCACCACGCTGGAAGAACCGAGCAAGGTCAGTGTTTATGGACTGGGGTATCACGTGCCGCTCTACACGCTGGGCGACTCGGTCGACCTGTTCGCCAGCTATTCGAACATCGACTCCGGCTCGGTGGCCGCAGGTTTACTCAACCTGGCCGTGAGCGGCAAGGGCGCCGTGTATGGCGCGCGCTACAACCACACGCTGGCGCGCCGGGGCGAGCTCGATGCGCGCCTGGTCCTGGGCGCCGACGTGAAAGCGTTCAAGAATACGGTGCTGTTTGGCGGGCAGGATTTTGGCAACGACATCACGGTGCGCCCGATCAGCGTGGGCTACGTGGCCAGCCGTGTGCTGGCCGCAGGCGAAGCGAATGCTTCCGTCACGCTGGTGCACAATATCACCGGCGGCAGCCGCGGCGGCGACGCCGACTTCGAGCGCACCCGCGCCGGCGCCAAGCCAGCCTACACGATCGTGCGCTTTGCCGCCGCCGTCACGCGCGCCGTTGGCCGCGACTGGCAGGCGCGCTTGCTGCTCAACGGCCAGTTGACGGGCGATGCGCTGGTGCCCGGCGAACAGTTCGCCGCAGGCGGCGGCACCTCGGTGCGCGGCCTGGACGAGCGCGCCCTGTCGGCCGACTCCGGCGTGTTTGCCAACGCCGAACTGTACACGTCGAACCTGTGCGCGGCGGCCGCACGCTGGCAGTGCAGGGCGCTGGCGTTTTACGATGCAGCGAGCGGCACCCGCAACCATAGCCTGCCGGGCGAAGTCGAGAGCACCTCGGTCGCCAGCGCGGGCCTTGGCGCGCGCGTGGCAATGGGCGAGGCGGTCAACCTGCAGTTCGACTATGGCCACGTGATCCGGCCTGGCGCGACCACCGGCGGCAAGAACCGTCTCCATGTACGCATGGCCTTTGCCTATTAAGGGGCTCCACATGACACTCCAACACCGTTCACCGACCCTGCTCCTCACACTGGCGGCAATGCTGGTTGCTTCCTGTTTCGGCAGCGCGCAGGCGGCGCCGACAGCGCCTCTGGTGGTCCAGGGACAGGCGACGTTTTCCCAGAACGGGAACGTCTTTTCGATTACGAACACGCCCAATGCGGTGATCAACTGGCAAAGCTTTTCGGTCAACGCGGGCGAAGTGACGCGCTTTATTCAGCAAAGCGGCGACAGCGCGGTGCTCAACCGGATTGTCGGCCAGGACCCCAGCCGCATCCTGGGCGCGCTGCAGTCGAACGGCCATGTGTTCCTGATTAATCCGAACGGCATTTTGTTCGGGCGCGATTCGCGCATCGACGTCAACGGCCTGACCGCCTCCACGCTGGGCATGACCGACGCCGATTTCCTGGCAGGGAAAAAGCGGTTTGATGGCGATGCGCTGGCCGGCGCCATCGTCAACCAGGGCAGCATTACCACGCCGTCCGGCGGACAGGTGTTTTTGATCGCATCGAACGTCGACAATGCCGGCATCATCACGTCGCCCCAAGGCCAGGTGGTGCTGGCTGCGGGACATTCGGTGCAATTGGTCGATTCGGCCAATCCGAGCCTGCACGTGGTGGTGTCCGCCCCGGCCAGCGGTGCCGTGAACCTGGGCCAGATCATCGCGCAGGGCGGCAAGGTTGGCATCTACGGCGCATTGGTCAGCCAGCGCGGCGTGGTCAACGCCAACAGCGCGCAGGTGGGCGAGAACGGCAAGATCGTGCTGCGCGCCGGCGGCGACGCCATGCTGGAGCCGGGCAGCGTGACCACGGCGACCGGCGCCGGGCGCGGCGGCGACGTCACGGTCGAAGGCATGCGCGTGGCCTTGCGCGGCGACGCCCGGATCGACGCCAGCGGCGCCACCGGCGGGGGCAGCGTCATGCTGGGCGGCGGCTACCAGGGGAAAAACCCGCTCATCAAAAATGCGCAGCAAACTTTATTGGGCAAGAACGCCTCGGTGCGGGCCGACGCGATCGACTCCGGCAACGGCGGCACGGTAGTGCTGTGGAGCGAGGCGAGTACGCGCGCCAGCGGACAGATTTCTGCGCGCGGGGGCACTGCATCGGGCAACGGCGGCACGGTGGAAACGTCAGGCAAGTTCCTGGACGTGAACGGGATTGGCGTGCAGGCTGGCGCACAGGCGGGCGTACAAAACGGCGCCAACGGCGTCTGGCTGCTCGACCCATTCGATATCGAGGTGACTGACGCGCGCGCCAAGTCCGCATTGCTTGACATCGACCAGTTCGCCGATCCGGGTACGCTGGCGCAGATTGATGCCAGCACCATCTCGGCGGTTGCGCCGGGCACCAACGTGGTGCTGCAAGCGACGCACGACATCAAGTTTTCGCAGCCGATCAACCCCATGCTGGGGGGCGGCAGTCTGACGCTGGACGCAGGCAACAGCATTGTCATCAATGCCGCGATCAATACCAACGGCGGCTCGGTCAAGATGACGGCCAACCATCCGGACTACGCCGGCAAGACCGGCGCGATCCAGCTGGGCACGGGTGGTTCGCTCACTACCGGCGGGGGCAGTGTGAACCTGAACGGCTTCCAGGTCATGCTGGACGGTCCGGTGAATACCGGCAACGGCAACGTCACGATCAACGCCGCGTCGCTAGTTGGCTTCAACCAGAATATCGCGACCGGCAACGGCCACCTGACCGTCACCGGTAGCGACATTGCGTTTGGCGGCACTGGCACTTCGGCCAGCGGCGGCTTCATGCTGTTCAATACCATGGGTGGCGCTTTTACGCTGGGACCCAACTGGATGCTGGGCTCGAACAATGCGGTGGTGGTCAATGCCGACACCATGTCGCTGCTGGGCGCCATTGGACCGTACCAGGCAACGCGGCCGGTCGTGAGCCTGAGCACGTACACACCAGGGCGGCCGATTGACCTGATCAGTGGCGGCACCGGGGCGGCCCTGGCAATCGATCCGGCGGCGCTGGCGCGCTTTGATGCGGCGTCGATCAATATCGGTCACCAGGGCTATGCCGGCAATATTGGTGTGCAATCCGAATACAGCAACGGCAAGACCAACAAGCTGGTATTTCAAACGCAAGGCAACATCGCGGTCAACGCGCCCGTGACGATGCCGTCGGGTGTGGACAGCGCGCTATTGCTGCTGGTGGAAGGCGCCAATCACAAGAGCAGCATTACCACGGCGGCGGACGGCAAGCTGGCGCGGGGCGGCGCCCTGGCGGCAGACCATATCGAGCTGCGCGCCAATAATATCGGGATCGGGGCCAGCATCATGGGCACCGGCGGCAATGGCGAAGTTGCCCTGAACCCGCACATGCCGACGGGACAGATCATGATCGGCGTGGGCGCCGTCGACGGTTTCGACATGCTCGGCCTGCTTGATACGGAGTTGGCGTTCATCAAAACGCGCATCCTCGCCATCGGCGGCAATGCCGGCCAGATGGGTGGTTTGACCGTCACCGCCGGCGGCATGGATTTCAGCAGTAGTTTGCCGGCCGGGAGCAAGTTGATGTTGAATGGGGGCCTGGGCAATGTGCAGTTGAATGGCAAGCTGGTAACCATCGGCGACCTTTTCCTGCAAGGTAATGACTTGCAAACGGCGGCCGGGGCCAGCGCCAAGGCGGACCTGGTAAGGATGAAGGCCAGTTTTGGCATCGGTGGAAATACGACGCCGTTCGTGACGGAAACGTCGGGCTTGACGGCGGCAAACGATCACATCAATGGTGTGGCGCCCATCAATATTGCCAACACGGGCACGCTGATCGTGGGCGCCGTTCAACAGACAGGCAGCGGCAATGAAGGCGACATTACCATCGCCAACAAGGGCGGCATGACGCTGCTCGAGTTCGAGCCGAAGTCGGCGGTGCCGGTGTCAATTTTCACTGGCGGCAAGGGCAACATTACCCTGAAAACCATGAGCCCGCTGACGATCGACGGCGACGTCATGTCCCAGAGCGGCGCCATCATGCTGGAGGCCGGCAATGCGGGCGTGCTGACGATTGGCCCCACCGGCAGCGTGTCGGCCAGGGCCGGCAATATTGGCTTGGCAGGTGGCTCGCTGGTCAACGATGGCAGCGTCACTACCGCGAGCGGCAACATCAACATTGCTGCGGCGTCCGTTGCCGGCAGCGGCACGTTTTCCGCGCCGGGCGGGACGGTCAAGGGCTTGCCCGTCAAGGTGCCGGGCGTGGGCGATTGCCTGGCGAACGGCGCTCTTGCCGGTTGCGCGGCCGTGCTCAAGGATGCGTTTAATGCGTGCATTGTCACTCCGACGGGGGCCAATTGCCTTGCACTGCTGCCGAGCCTGGCCACATGCAGTGCCCAGCCCAACACGCCGGGCTGTTCGGTGGTGCTCCCGACCCTGGCCGCATGCGGCGCCAATCCCGACGCGGCCGGTTGCAGCGTGGTGTTGCAGCCGGTGAAGGCGACACCCGACAGCAAGCTGGAGACCGCCGTCAAGACGACCATCGATGCGCTCGACAAGTCGCGCGACGACGTCTCGCTTGCCGAGGAGGACGAGAAGAAGAAAAAGAACGCCAGCGCTGATGCCGGCGTGGAGACCAAGCCAGGGGAGAAGCGTCATGACGTCGCCAAAAATTATTGTGATTAAGGCGCTTGCCGCGCTGATGCTGGCCGGCGTGTGCGGCCTGGGTTTTGCGGGGCAGGTTGCGGGCACGGTCGTGAACCTCAGCGGCGCGCTGCTGGCGAAGAAGGCCGACGGCGCGGTGAAGGTGCTGGTGGTCAAGTCGGAGGTTGAGCAGGGCGACACGCTGGTGTCGGAAAAAAACACGTACGCGCAAATCCGGTTCGTGGACAACAGCGAGATTACACTCAAGCCCAACACCACCTTCAAGGTGGAGGCGTTCGCTTACGATGCGGGCAAGCCGGCGGGCGACAGCGCCAGTTTCAGTCTGGTGAAGGGTGGCTTGCGCTCGATTACCGGATTGCTGGGCAAACGCAACAAGGAAAAGTTCCAGCTCAAGACGCCGAGCGCGACCATCGGGATTCGGGGGACGACGTTTTCGGCGGAGTTTGTGGCCGAAGGTGTGTCGTCGGCGTTGGCGCCGGGTCTGCATGTGAACGTGACCGATGGCATGATCAATGTGAGCAATGATGGTGGTTCGCAGTTGTTTTCTGCGGGGCAGTTTGGGTTTGTGCCGTCCGTGAATATGCCGCCGGTGATTGTTCCGGCTGATGCGGGTGTGCAGTTCACGGTGCCGGCGGCGTTTTTGGAGGTGAAGGCTGACGGTGCAGGCGTTGGCGTTGGGGCGAGCGAGAAGATCAGCTGCGAAGTTCGGTAAGCATCACATCGTTCTCGCAATGGTGAAGTTTGCGAACTCGAAAACGACAACCACATCGTCCTCGCGCACGCGGGGACCTATGGAACGGTTCAATTAAGCAACTGTTCTATGGGTCCCCGCGTGCGCTAGGACGATGTGGTGGAAGCGTTTAGTTCATCGACCGTCGAGCGTATCAATTGCACCTCCGCATACGACGACGATGACCTGGCGGCATAAAAAAACCCTGTGCACCGCAGAGCGCACAGGGTTTTTTGCTGCAGCGCGTTGTGCTTACAACACTTCGCTCGCGTGGTCAGCCAGGCGCGAACGCTCGCCGCGCGCCAGCGTCACGTGCCCGCTGTGCGACCAGCCCTTGAAGCGGTCCACCACATACGTCAAGCCGCTTGAGCCTTCGGTCAGGTACGGCGTATCGATCTGCGCGATGTTACCCAAACAGAGGATCTTGGTGCCGGGACCGGCGCGCGTGACCAGCGTCTTGACCTGCTTCGGCGTCAAGTTCTGCGCCTCGTCGATGATCAGGAATTTGTTGACGAACGTACGGCCGCGCATGAAGTTGAGCGACTTGATCTTGATGCGCGAACGGATCAGGTCTTGCGTTGCCGCCCGGCCCCATTCGCCGCCGTCGGAGTCGGACTTGTTGAGCACTTCCAGGTTGTCGTCGAACGCGCCCATCCACGGCGACATTTTTTCTTCCTCGGTACCCGGCAGGAAACCGATATCCTCACCCACCGGCACCGTCACGCGGGTAACGATGATCTCGTTGTACAGCTTGGTTTCAAGCACTTGCGCCAGGCCGGCGGCAAGCGCCAGCAAGGTCTTGCCGGTACCTGCCTGGCCGAGCAAGGTGACGAAATCGCATTCCGGATTCATCAGCAAGTTCAGCGCAAAGTTTTGCTCGCGGTTGCGTGCCGTGACGCCCCAGACATTGTTCTTGTTGTGGCTAAAGTCGCGCAAGGTTTGCAGCACAGCCGTCTTGCCGTTGAGCTGCTTGACCTGGCCGTAAAAGGGCGCTTCGCCATTTTTTGGCTCCAGGTACACGAACTGATTGACCAGCAAGGTTGGAATGGTCGGGCCCGTGACGCGGTAGAACGTGGCCGAGGTACCGTTCTTGTTTTCCTGCCAGGACTCCATGTCCTTGCCGTTCTTGTTCCAGAAGTCGTCCGGCAACTGCACGATGCCCGAATACAGCAGGTCCGTGTCTTCCAGTACATGGTCGTTGAAGTAATCTTCGGCCGGCAAGCCCAGCGCGCGCGCCTTGATGCGCATGTTGATGTCTTTCGACACCAGCACGATGGCGCGGCCCGGCTGCTCGGATTCCAGGTTGCGCACGACGCCCAGGATTTGGTTGTCGGCTTTGCCTTGCGGCAGGCCTTCGGGCAGCATCGGGCCGTTTTGCAGGCGCGTCTGGAAGAACAGGCGGCCCTTGGCGTCCTTGTTGCCCAGCTTGGAGAGCGTGATGCCGTTTTCAATGGCGCCGTCTTCCAGCGTGCCGACCAGCGCGTCCAGCGTGCGCGACACCTGGCGTGCATTGCGCGCCACTTCCGACATCCCCTTTTTATGGTCGTCGAGTTCTTCCAGCGTCATCATCGGCAAGTAGACGTCGTGTTCCTCGAAACGGAACAGCGATGATGGGTCATGCATCAGCACGTTGGTATCGAGCACGAACAGCTTGGTCATGCCCGAGCGGTCGGCATTGCGGCTCGCCTTGGACTTGACCATCATTTCCACCGGCTTGTGCTTGACTGGATGGGCTTCCAGTTCCACGTGCGGCTTTTCCTTGCGGGCCGTCGGCTTGGCCGCGGGCGCTGGGGCAGGGGCAGGCGCGGCCAGTTCTGCCACCGGTGCGGCAAGTTCGGCTACGGGTGCGGCGGCCTTGGCCTTGGTCACGCGCGCCGGCTTGGCGACCGGCTCAGGCGGCGCTTCAGCGACAGCGGCCAGCTTGGGTTTGGGCGGCGCAAAGGCGGCGCCGGCAGGCTTGGTCCGATCCGCTTTAGGATAATCTTTAGCGAGCAGCAGTGCGGCAGGCTTGGAAGGGAGTTTTGGCAGTGGCATCAGGGTCTCAATCTAAAAATTTCTTGGAGGATAGCCCGGCTTCGTCGCCAAAGGCAACACAGGTGGCGACGGGGTCGATGCGATTTTGGGTACTACAGGGCGCTAAGGTGGGCCGGCATGCTTGCCTGCCCGGCCGAAGGCCAGATTGGAGTGATGCGTGGAAGCTGACTGTTTGACTCAAAATGGATGGGTTCACTCAGGTTCGAGAGCGGTTGATCACGGCTGGCCTTGAATAAATTCCAGCACTTCTTCGGCGTGATTAGGAACTTTCACGCCACGCCATTCTTTCACCAATTTGCCCTCAGCGTCAATTACAAACGTACTGCGCTCGACTCCTCGGACTTGCTTTCCATACATATTCTTCATTTTCATCACGCCGAACTGGAGACAGAGCGCTTCGTCGGGGTCGGAAATGAGTTCGAAGGGCAGGTCGAGCTTGCCTTTAAACCCGTCATGCGAGCGCAGCGAATCGCGGCTGATGCCGTAGATTTCGGTGCCGGCCGCCTGGAACTGCGGGTGCAATTCGCGAAACGCGATGCTTTCGGTGGTGCAGCCGGGGGTATTGTCCTTGGGGTAAAAATACAGCACGGTGTAGCGCGCCGGACGGCCGAGCAACTGGAACGGTGCGCCGCCGGTCATTACGGCCGAAAAATCGTTGTAGGGTGCTGCAGTTGGGCTATCCGCCACGGGTCTCTCCATTAAATTTGTCATCTGTAGTGTATACCCCGAAGCTTAACGGGGACTGAAAAAGATGGCGAAACGTCATGCCGGCTTGGCCGAGTCAATGATCAGGGCGAGCGTGACTTTGCGCCCTTCGCCCATCAGCACATTGTAGGTGCGGCATGCGGCCTTGCTGTCCATCGATTCCACGCCAATATGGCGGGCCGACAGACTGGCGATCAGCCTCGGGTGCACAAAGCGCTGGCGCTCGCCGGTGCCAAGGATCACGACGTCCGGCTTGTCCTGCTCGATCTGCTCGAAATGGGCGGCGGTAAGCGCCGCAAAATTGGGCACATTCCACGGCCGCGGCGCCGTTTCGGGCATGACGATCAGGCTGAACGCATAGCGCTCGGCGTTGATTTCGACCCCTGCGTCATCGTAACCGGTGACGGTCTGGTATTGTTTGGTAGTGCTGGCATGAAGCTTCATGGTGAATGTTTGTGAAGGGGGAGAACGCCAGCATGCCATAAAGAGCGTTAAAGCGCGAATTTTCACGATTCTGCCGTCAAAAGCGGCTGAAACAGGCTATTTCTCTGTGTTTTAAGAAACTCACCAGTTGATTAAATGCACCGGTTTGGGCAGAATGGTAATTATCGCACTGCAACATAACGCTTTTGGACAGGAAAAATTTTGCGACCGATTCTCAAATCGAACAAATTAGACGACGTGTGCTACGAGATCCGCGGCCCGGCACTGGAAAAGTGCAGGCAGATGGAAGAAGAGGGGCACAAGGTCATCAAGCTCAACATCGGCAATCTGGCCGTGTTCGGGTTCGATCCGCCCGACGAAATCGTGCACGACATGATCGTCAACATGCATGGCGCGGCCGGCTACACCGATTCGAAAGGCATGTTTGCGCCCCGCAAGGCCATCATGCACTACTCGCAAAGCAAGAACATCAGCGGCGTGACGATCGACGACATTTATCTCGGCAACGGCGCCTCCGAACTGATCGTGATGGCCATGAACGGCCTGCTCAACACCGGCGACGAAGTGCTGGTGCCGGCGCCCGACTATCCGCTGTGGACGGCCGCGGTCAGCCTGTCGGGCGGCAATCCCGTGCACTACGTGTGCGACGAGCAGGCCGGCTGGTATCCGGACATTGACGACATGCGCCGCAAGATCACGTCCAACACCAAGGCGATCGTGGTCATCAATCCGAACAATCCGACCGGGGCGCTGTATCCGCGCGAGATCCTGCTCGAGATCGTGGAGCTGGCGCGCCAGCACCAGTTGATCATCATGGCCGACGAGATTTACGACAAGGTCCTGTACGACGGCTGCCAGCACGACTCGATCGCCTCGCTGGCCGACGATGTGCTGTTCATTACCCTGAACGGCCTGTCGAAGAACTACCGCTCGTGCGGCTACCGCGCCGGCTGGATGGTGGTGTCGGGCGAGAAGCGCCATGCCAAGGATTACATCGACGGCTTGAACATGCTGGCCACGATGCGCCTGTGCGCCAACGCGCCGGGCCAGTTCGCGATCCAGACCGCGCTGGGCGGCTACCAGAGCATCAACGACCTGGTGGGGCCGGGCGGGCGCCTGCTCAAGCAGCGCGACATCGCGCACAAGCTGTTGACCGATATTCCCGGCGTTACCTGCGTCAAGCCAAAAGCGGCGCTGTACATGTTCCCCAAGCTCGACCCCGCGATGTATCCGATCGCGGACGACCAGCAGTTTGCCTATGAGCTGCTGTCCGAAGAAAAAGTCCTGATCGTGCAGGGGACGGGCTTTAACTGGATCGCGCCGGATCACTTCCGCATCGTGTTCCTTCCCAATTCCGACGATTTGCTTGACGCCTGCGGCCGCATCGCGCGTTTTCTCGACGGCTACCGTCGGCGCCACGGCCGGCTCTGAACAATAACTTATAGAACACTATGAAACCCATCAAAATCGGCCTGATCGGCCTTGGCGTTGTCGGCACCGGCACCTTTAATGTCTTGAAGCGCAACCAGGAAGAAATCCGCCGCCGCGCCGGCCGCGGGATTGAAATCGCGCTGGTCGCGGTGCGCAACGCCGAACGCGCCGAAGCGCTTGTTGCGGGCGACTGCGAGGTCGTCACCGACCCTTACCTGGTCGTGGACCATCCGGATATCGAGATCGTGGTGGAACTGATCGGCGGCTGCGACACGGCCAAGGAGCTGGTCCTGCGCGCCATCAACAACGGCAAGCACGTCGTCACCGCCAACAAGGCGCTGCTGGCGCTGCATGGCAACGAGATTTTTGCTGCGGCCCAGGCTAAGGGCGTGATGGTCGCGTTCGAGGCGGCGGTGGCCGGCGGCATCCCGATCATCAAGGCGCTGCGCGAAGGCTTGACGGCAAACCGGATTGAATCGGTGGCCGGCATCATCAACGGCACCACCAATTTTATCCTGACCGAGATGCGCGACAAGGGGCTGGACTTTGCCACCGTCTTGAAGCAGGCGCAGGCGCTCGGCTACGCCGAAGCCGATCCGACTTTCGACATCGAAGGCGTGGACGCGGCGCACAAGCTGACCATCATGTCGGCCATTGCCTTCGGCATTCCGGTGCAGTTTGACAAGGCGCACGTGGAAGGCATCAGCAGCCTGCAGGCGATCGACATTCGCTACGCCGAGCAGCTCGGTTACCGCATCAAGCTGCTGGGCATTACCAAGCGCGCGATGGTCAACGGCGCTGAAGGAATCGAGCTGCGCGTGCACCCGACGCTCATTCCCGCCAAGCGCCTGATCGCCAACGTTGAGGGCGCGATGAATGCGGTGCTGGTGCAGGCGGACGCCGTTGGCGCCTCGCTGTACTACGGCAAAGGCGCGGGCGCCGAGCCGACCGCGTCGTCGGTGATTGCGGACCTGGTCGACATCACGCGCCTGGCGACGGCCAATCCGGAGTATCGGGTGCCGCACCTGGCGTTCCAGCCGAACCAGATGACCGATGTCGAGATTTTGCCGATGTCGGAGATCACCACCAGCTACTACCTGCGCGTGTACGTGAAGGACCAGCTGGGCGTGATGGCCGATTTGACGCGCATCCTGGCCGACGCGCAGATTTCGATCGACGCCGTACTGCAGAAGGAGCCGGGCGAAGGCGAGACGCGCACCGACATCATCATGCTCACGCACCAGACGCAGGAAAAGAACATCGACGCGGCGATTGCCAAGATCGAGGCGCTGGAGACGGTGGTTGGCAAGCTGGTGAAAATCAGGCTGGAAAATTTGAGCTGAGGCTGGTCGGGCAACTGCGACGGCTACTGGTCAGATGCAAAAGGGTTGGCTATTGCGTAGCCTCGTAGGTCGGAAAAGGCCGAAGGGCCTGGGCGGCCCCCTTATCCGACAAGCGCCGTCGCGACGCATGGCGGAATGCGGGCCTTGCCCTTTTCCGCCCTACTGTAACCCGCCTAGCGCTATGCCGTCCGGTCGCCACTTTTGCGACCGTCTTCGTTACTTCACCATCATCTCGCGCGCCGCCGGATCGTTCTTTTTCACAAACCGCATCACCGACTCCACCGTCACCGTATCAATCTGCCCGGCCGCCCGGCGCCCGAACGGATGATCATCAAACTCCACGTTTGCCCTGAACATGCGCGCGCCAAGTCGCTGCGCGGTCGGCACATGCACGGTAACCGGCGCATACCCGGCCAGCTTGAGCCACTGCTGCGCGCGCGTCCGGTCGCTAATAACCATGTCGCTGGCGCTGGCCGCATACGTCTCCAGCACCCATTGATTCGAATTTTGATACTGGGTCGAAAACGCATACGCGAGCATGTTATAGCGCGGCCAATGCAAGGTGCGCGCCGCCGGTGAGGCGAGCATCGCCACGATCTTCGCCTGGCTCTGCGGCGAAGGAATCAAGATCGCCGCTTCGTGCGCGAACACGTCAAAAAAGAAGTTGCCCAGCCCTTCGTCATACAGCGCCGACTGCGCCGTGCCGCACTCGTTCAGTTCATGCACCACGAGCCAGCGCCCCTTCGGATGGTCGCGCCACACGTAGGCCATGTGCGAATAGCGCAAGCCCTGGCGCGACAAATCCTGCCCCACGCGCGCGATCAGCGCCACCTGCGCATCGCTCGCCTCCAGTACCGCCAGCGTGTTCTCGGCCAGCTTCATGCTGCTGACAAAACTCGCTACGCTGGATTGCTTCTCTTCGCAGGCCTGGCCCGCATGCGCCGTGCCCAGGCTGCACGCAACCAGGCCGCATATGAGCAGCAACAAAAAACGCTTCATGATCAATGTCCCTCCGCGCGTGAATGGTGCAGCAGCGCCTTGCCCATTTCATTGGGGATGAAGGCGATCACGGCGCCAGCCACGACCAGCGCATAACCACTGGCCATCGTCACCACGCTCACGGCGGTACCGGCCACCATTGAAGCGCCGGTCACCACCTTGCCGCTCATGGTGAGCGTCACGCGCGCCGCGTCGCTTGCACCCTTGAGCACGACCACTGTCGATTCGCCCACTTTTTCCACGCTCTCCACCACGGCAGTGCCGGAGCCGGCCAGCAGCGACATCGTGCCCGCGACTACGACGACCGAGCCAAAGGCGGACATCTCGGAAGCGTTCGAGTTGTAGGTCGGGAAGGGCGCGCGGGCGTTGGCGTTACACAAGGTGCAGGCAAGAACCAGGCAGAGAACGGTTTTCATGTGTTGGGCTTTTTTCGTCAAGTTGGACCAGATGGCATGGACGCATGATGACGTCCCATTTGACTTTTCTCAATCAAATGCTCCACGGTATCGCTTTTAAGTTGAATAAGTATTAATATCTGCTACCGATAGACGAAGGGACATTTGCATGCCGCACGCAATTACACTGGTCGACACCTTGAAGCGCTTGTTGAAGGCGCGTGGCATTACGTACGGCGAACTTGCCGTACGCATCGATATGTCGGAAGCGAGTGTCAAACGCATGTTTTCACAGAAAAACTTCACCTTGCAGCGGCTGGACGAAATTCTCAGCGCCAGCGGCATCGAGTTCGATGAACTGAGCGCAGCCCAAAGTGCGCCAACGCTCATTTCGCACCTGACGCTGGCGCAGGAGCGCGAAATCATTGGCGACTCGCGCTTGCTGGTGGTGGCGGTGTCGGCCATGAACCACATCAGCTTTGACGACATCGTCAGGCTGTACGCCCTGAGCGACGTGGAGGTGACCAAGTACCTGCTGCGGCTCGACAAGATCGGCTTTCTGGAACTGATGCCGAATAACCGCGTCAAGCTGCTCATTGCGCGCACTTTCAGCTGGATCGCCAATGGCCCGATCCAGACCTACTTCCGGCACGAGGCCGCCGCCGACTACCTCGATTCGCGCTTTGACGGCGAAGATGAAGTGCTGCGGCTGGTGAACGTGATGCTCACCAAGCAGTCTGGCGCCGCGCTGCTTGAGCGCCTGAAACAGGTGGCTTCCGAATTCGCACAGCAGCACCAGCACGAAACGCGGCTGCCGCTCGAGCAGCGCCACGCGATCAGCTTCATGGTCGCGGCGCGGCGCTGGGTGCCGCATGCATTCAAGACTTTGCTTCGCCATCCCGTCGCTTGATCCATCCTTACCTCAAATCCGACCTTACCTCAACCTCTCCGAGACCACCATATGAGTCAATCCGGCCAGTTTTCATTGTTGACGCAGCGGCGCTTTGCCCCGTTCTTCTGGACCCAGTTCTTGGGCGCGTTCAACGATAACGTGTTCAAGACAGCATTTCTGGTCGTGCTGACCTTCGATGCCGCCAACTGGGGCATTGCCGATCCGGCGATGCTGGCCACGCTGATTCCGGGCCTGTTCATTTTGCCGTACGTGGTGTTTTCGGCCACTGCCGGCCAGATCGCCGAGAAGATGGAAAAAGGGCGCCTGGCGCGCTATGTGAAGGTCATCGAAATCGTCATCATGCTCGTAGCCGGTCTTGGCTGGATGACCAAGTCGGTGCCGCTGCTGCTGGCCGCCGTGATCGGCATGGGCGTTCACTCCACGCTGTTTGGACCGGTAAAATATGCCTATCTGCCGCAGCAGCTGAAGGCGGAAGAACTGGTCGGGGGCAACGGCCTGATCGAAATGGGCACCTTTGTCGGCATCCTGCTTGGCCAAGTCATCGGCACGGCGCTGGTGCAGTACAAGCCGGGCGGGATCGGCATGGTGGCCGGCGCCACGCTGTTTTTTGCGGTCCTTGGCCTGCTTGTCAGCACCCGCATTCCGCTCTCGCCGGCGCCCGAGCCTGAACTGAAAATCAACCCGAATCCGTTTTCGGAAACCATTCGCAACCTGGCGTTTTCGCGCAAGAACCGCACCGTGTTCCTGTCCATGCTGGGTAATTCCTGGTTCTGGTTTTACGGCGCGATGATTCTGTCGCAGTTCCCGCTGTACGCCAAGGACTACCTGCACGGCGACCCGAGCGTGTTCGTGGGCCTGTTGACGGTGTTTTCGATCGGCGTGGGCGTCGGTTCCCTGCTGTGCGAAAAACTGTCCGGCCACAAGGTTGAAATCGGCCTGGTGCCTTTCGGTTCGATTGGCCTGTCGCTGTTTGGCATCGAGCTCTATTTTGCCAGCGTCGCCTATGGCGCCGGTCCGCAACTGGTCACCATGGCGGGGTTTTTCAGCAATCATGGGTCGCTGCGCATTTTGATCGACGTCGCCATGATCGGCGTGTTCGGTGGCCTGTTCATCGTGCCGCTGTTCGCGCTGATCCAGACCCGCTGCGACCCCAAGCACTTGTCGCGCACCATCGGCGGCATGAACATTCTCAATGCGCTGTTCATGATTGCCGCTGCCGGCGCTGCCATCGTCATGCACCAGTTTGGCTTGTCGATTCCCCAGATGTTCCTGGCCACGGCGGTGCTAAACGCTATCGTCGCGGTGTACATCTTCTCGCTGGTGCCCGAATTCCTGATCCGCTTCATGGCCTGGATGCTGATTCATACCATCCACCGGGTTGAAGTGGTCGATGTCGAGCGCATTCCCGCTGAAGGCGCGGCGGTCCTGGTCTGTAACCATGTGAGTTTTGTCGATGCGCTGGTGATCGGTGCGGCCAGTCCGCGCCCGATTCGTTTCGTGATGGATCACCGCATTTTCAAGACGCCCTTCATGGGCTGGTTCTTCCGCACGGCGCGCGCCATTCCCATTGCGCCGGCCAAGGAAGATCCGTGGCTGATGGAAAAGGCATACATCGACATCGCGCAGGCGCTGGCGGAAGGGGACCTGGTATGCATTTTCCCGGAAGGTAAGCTCACCAGCACCGGCGAGATGAATGAATTCCGGGGCGGTATCGTCAAGATCCTCGAACGCAGCCAGGTGCCCGTCATTCCGATGGCGCTGCGCGGGCTGTGGGGCAGCTTGCTTACGCGCGACCCGACCAACCTGTTCGGGCGCTCGTTCGCGCGCGGGCCCCGCTCGCAACTGGCGCTGGCCGTGGGCGCCCCGGTGCAACCGGCCCAGGCCACGCCCGAGTATTTGCACCAGCAGGTGAAGAGCCTGCGCGGCGACTGGAAGTAAAGCCCTGGTGCGCTAACCGGACTTAGACCACGCGCCGCAGCACGGGCGCGCGGCTTAACTGCCCGCTGGCCAGGCGCTTGATCTCATCGAAATTGACGGGCTTGATCAGGTGGTGATCAAAGCCTGCCTCAATGGTGCGCTGCCTTGCATCGCTCTGCCCCCATCCTGTCAGCGCGATCATCAGCACGTCTTGCGAGCCCGGTTTGCACCGGATGCGGCGCGCCGCTTCATAGCCGTCAATGCTCGGCATACCAAGGTCCATGACGATCATGTCGGGCATTGCCGCATCCACTGCCGCCACCGCCCCGTAGCCGTCGTAGGCCGTGGCCACGTTACAGTTTTCCATCTCGAACAGGGCCTGCAAGGAGTCGGCCGCGTCGCGGTTGTCGTCGACCACCAGCACCTTGGGCCGGTGATCGACCTTGCCAATCGGCTGGCCGGGCTGCGGCGCCTGGGTTGGCCGCGCTTCGGTCACCACCGGCAGCGTGACGACAAATTCACTGCCCTTGCCCAGGCCTTCGCTGCGCGCATGCACACTGCCGCCGTGCATTTCGGCGAACTGGCGCGACAAGCTCAGGCCGATGCCAAGGCCGCTCGTGATCTGGCCCGAAGGCGGCCGGCTTTGTTCGAACATCGCGAAAATGCGCTCCACTGCAGCCGGATCGAGCCCGATGCCGGTGTCCTTGATGTAGATCTTGATGGCGCCGCATTCGACCAGCGCGCGCACCGATATGCGGCCTTCGACCGGCGTGAACTTGACGGCGTTGGAGACTATATTGGACACGATTTGCACTACGCGCGCGTAGTCCGCGTGCAGCACCACTTCTTCGGCGGGCAAGGCCAGCTCGATCTTGATGCGGCGCGCCGCCGCCGGCCCGGAGCACAGCTCGGTGACATGGTCCATGATGGCGCCAAAGGTCGTGTAGTCGCGCTGCAGCGCGATTTTGCCGCTGTTGATACGGGCCACGTCGAGCAAGTCATCGACCAGCCGCGTCAAGTGCGTTACCTGGCGTTCGACTACCTCGCTGACCTTCTTGACGGGTGCCTGGTCCGGGTACATGTGGGTCAGCACGCCCATCGAGGTGCGGATCGGGGCCAGCGGATTGCGCAGCTCGTGGCCGAGGCTGGCCAAAAATTCATCCTTGCGGCGATCGGTCTCGCGCACCTGGTACTGTTTTTCGCGCGCGCGCAGCACCGATTGCAGCGAGGTGATGAGCGTGAGCGTGCGCACCGGCCGCTCGAGCAGCGTGACGTTGCCCAGCACGCTGATGGCCTGGCGCACGCTGAGCGAGTCCGGCCCGCGATTGGTCAGCAGGACGATGGGAATATCCGACCAGCTGGGCTGGCGCTGCACCGCCTCGCCCAGCCTCTTTAGCGCCGCGCCATTCGCCAGCGCCTCTTCCACCGTCAGCACCGCACCCACGCCGAGCGCCATTTCGGCCGCGAGCTGCGCGGCGGTAGCGGTGACCAGGTTGTCGACCTTTGCCAGCGTCAGCACCTTCGACGCCAGCATGGCGTCTTGCCCGGTCGGGGCGTAGATCAGGACACGCTTTTCCATAGGTGGCTTATGAGAGGTCGTCGTCGAACAGGACGTCGCACTGGTTTTCATCGAAGCTCGGCACGCCCGTCAGGATGCCGTGGAAGTTGGTCAGCACGTCGCCCACCGCGATGCCCTTGGCGCTCATCGAGTACAGGCGGATGGTGCGTTCGTGCAGGCCGACCCGCTTTTTAAATACCGAGATCGCCTGGTGCACTTTGCCGCGCGCCTCAAAGTAGCGCAGCATGATCACGCTGTCGGCAATGTAGCTGGCGTCCACCGACGACGACATCGCACCGCCGATCACGCCTGGCTGCACGCCGACCAGCATGGTGACCACGCCGCGCTGGCCGAGGTAGGTCAGCAGCTCGTGCATGTGGGTAGTCAGGAAGCGCTCGTCGGGCATGGCGTTGAGGTAGCCATTGAGGCTGTCGATGACGATCACGCGCGCGCCGCCGCCTTCGGCGTCGACCACGGCCTGCATGAATTCTCCGGGCGACATCTCGGCCGGGTCGATCTGCTGGATCGTCAGGTCGCCCTTGTCGAGCGCACCCTGCAAGTCGAGCCCGAGGCCGGCGCAGCGCAACAGCAGGTTGTTGGCCGCTTCTTCAAACAGGAACATGGCCGCCTTCTGGCCGCGCTGGATCGCGGCATATACATACTGGCAGCACAGCGAGGATTTGCCGGTGCCGGGCGGCCCGGAAATGAGGGTGCTGGTGCCTTCGTCAAGCCCGCCGCCGGTGAGCGCATCGAGCGCGGCGATGCCGCTCGAGAGCCGCCCGCGCGGCGCGGTCACGCGCGTTTGGGCCGCGATCAGGCGCGGGTAGACGCACAGGCCGCCGGTGAGGATCTTGTAGTCGTGCGAGCCGCCGCGAAAGGCGATACCGCGGTATTTGACGACCCGCACGCGCCGCCTTTCGGAGCCGTAGTCCTGGTTGATCAGTTCGAGCGTGATGACGCCGTGCGCCACGCTGCGCACTTGCAGGTCGCCCGAGAGCGCGGTGCGGTCGTCAAGGAAGAGGGTGGTGCAGCCTTTGCCGGACAGGTACTGTTTGAGCGCTAGCACCTGGCGGCGGTAGCGCAGCGCGCTCTCAGCGAGCAGCTGCAGCTCGGAGAGCGAATCGAGCACGACGCGGGTCGGCTTGTATTTTTCGATGGCGTCGAGGATGCGCTGGGTGGTCAGGCCCATTTCGATTTCGGACGGGTGGAAGATGGTGAACTGGTGGTCCGGGTGGAGGATGTTCTCGTTGGGGATGATATCCTCGACGTGGATGCCGTCCATCGACCAGCCGTGCGACTGCGCCACGGACGTCAATTCGACGCGCGTTTCGGCTAGCGTGATATAGATGACCGATTCGCCGCGCCGCACGCCTTCGTGCAGAAATTGCAGGGCCAGCGTGGCCTTGCCGGTTCCCGGTTCGCCTTCAATGAGGAACAGACGGTCGCTGGTGAGGCCACCGCCGAGGATGGTGTCCAGGCCGGGCACGCCGGTCGAAAGAAAACGGTTGGTTTCGCTGTTTTGATTTTCCATGGGAAAGTGCCCCTAGATCGGATTTAGATTTAGTTTTTGCAACTATTGATTTGGATACCACATGATTGGGCTAAGGCTTGCGGTTCGCTTGAGTTTGGGATTTTCCGCGAAGCAAGATGCGTTATTCGCCGGAATTGCGCGCATGTTTGTCTTATCTCCTATTGCGGGGAGGGCAAACGTGGAGCGTGAATTTCAGCGCCAAAACCGGCGCAGGCTCTGATATAATTCACAACTCGTCGGGGCGTAGCGCAGCCTGGTAGCGTACTTGCATGGGGTGCAAGGGGTCGAGTGTTCGAATCACTCCGTCCCGACCAATCGAATCAAAGACTTAGCGAAAGCCGGCCTGTGCCGGCTTTTTCTATTTGCAACGTATACATAGCGTATACACAGAATATTAAATGAAAGGCGAGACTGGGTGCGCGCAAATGCCGCGATCATCCAGACTGATCTGCGCCAAGCCATCGATGCACGCGGTGGCGACGAACTCATGCAGCGGGGGGTTCTAAGCGGACCGCGTGTTGAGAAGGCTGCGGCTGATTGGCGGCTTGCCGGGGTGGTCGTTTGGTGGCTTTGCGAACGTGGTCCGTTCTGTCGTGTGCGGACCTGCGATACCGCATGGTACGTGTTCGCTGAACGTCTGATGGTCGGCGTTCCCGGGCCTTAAAGCAGTGCAGAAACCTGGCAGGCCATCTCCCGTGTTGGCGTCGTAGCCGATGTTTAGCGGCGACCAGAAATTGCAGAAAGGCGCTTCCCGCCTTTCTGCTAGCTACTTCGTCTCACGTGCCTTGATGCGCGCCTGTGCCCATTGTTCGATTTCGCTTTTCACCCATCCTGACGAACGACCGCCCAGTTTGACGGGCCTGGGAAATTCGCCCTTCTGCATCGCTTCATAGACACTGCTTCGCGACTTGCCGCATATTGCCAGGACTTCTTTCATGCGGATGAAACGTACATCTGGTAAGCGTGAACTGGCACGTCTGTCAATCCACCCCGGTACCTGCGACTGCTCCATGCTTTGCTCCGTAAATGTCGTCGTGAGTTGATGGTTGGCCGGCAAATGACGTTGCTGCCGCGCCAGCGCTGCAGATAGTGCGCCCGTTTTAATCCGACGAGGTTAGCAGTAGCGAAGTCGCAAATTGTGTGCGAAATCAAGTTGAACTATTCGTCCGCGCAAATGTCGAGCGATCTTACTAATGATGATTTCTGATCGGAATTTACTCGCTGTTGCTAGTGCTCGACGGCACGTCTGGTACCGAACACTTAGCTCACTTTCAGCTCGTCGATATGAACCCATCGAACTGCGATTTCTGTGGTCGCGGGTAATCAAGCTGGATTCAATGTAAGTTGCAATGGGGTAAGCTCTAGTAATTTAGTGTATATTGCACATATATTATTATTGATAAAAATTAAAAAAATTGAAGAAAATACGGCCGTGAAAAGTGTTGCCGTCCGGTAAATCTTAGCAATAAAAATTGCAGCCGCGCTGCAAAACCGATTTTTGACGGGTCGCAACGTTTCATGCATTCGTAGAAAATGCCCCAGCAAAATTCGTACAATTCAGAATCATTTTTTCTCCGGACATAATTTCCCCTGTGAAAGCAAGGCAAGACCATGAGCAATATCCTCCAACGCCTCCAAGAGATTATCGGTGCCCGTCAGCACAACCGCATCCTGCGTCTGGCCTTCCCAAACAATGACGGACCGGCATGCGAACTGGTCGTCAACAAGTTGCACGCAGTCGAAAGTCTCTCCCGCGATTTTGAGTTCACCGTTGAACTTCTGTCTGACAAGGCCAACCTTGCCCTCAAAGATATGGAGGGAAAGCTGTTGAGCGTGGCGCTGGTGCAGGCGGATGGCACTCTGCGATATTTCACAGGGTATTGCTATACGTTCCGGATGAAAAAGGCGGGAAATGTTTCGTACTACGAGGCCAGTTTGGGGCCTTGGCTAAAGTATCTGGCATTGGGTAAGGACAACTACCTTTTTCACAACAAGACGCTTAGGGAGCAGACTGAGAGTATCTTCAGCGACTACGCTGCCCATGCCAATTGGGACTTGCGATTAAGTGGCGACGATCCGGCGATGACGGACGCGATGCAATTTGGTGAGAGCGACCACAACTACCTGCATCGCCGTTGGGAGGCCGCTGGCTGGCATTACTATTACAAGCATACCGACCGGGGGCACAAGCTTGTGCTGTCCGACGATTCCACTCAAGCCGATCCCATCGATGGCGACCCAGAGATCCGCTTTCACCGGCACGGAGGCTCGCTAGAGGAAGAGGCAATTAGCGAGTGGTCGTCCGCCCGCCAGATCATGCCAAGTAGCGTAACGTTGGCGGCATTCGATTTCAAACAGCCAGTTCCGCGCCATGTTTTTCTCCCGACGGCAAATCAGCAAGGGAGCGTAGCAGATACCGAAGCGTTCGAATATTCGGGTGCGTATGGTTTCAAGGATAGCGCCGATGGTGATGCGCGAGCTCGCCTTCGCATGGAGGAAATGGAAGCGTTGGCGAAGCAATTCATGGCCACGACAAACAATCGTCACGTTGGATCTGGGCATTGGTTTAGTTTCGCTGACCGCCTTGACGCGAATCCATTTGGCTACAGTAGCGACGCGAGCAGAAACCAATTTCTGATTCTTGGTGTGGAGCACGTCGCTACAAATAACTACTTGCAGGAATCAGACGAATCTCCGTATTATGAAAATCATTTAACCTGCATTCGCAAAATCATCCCATGGCGGCCAGGACGCGGTTTTAATAGCGTGGACACCAAGATGCTGGGACCACAAACTGCCATTGTGGTGGGTCCAGCTGGTGATGACAGCATCCATACCGATGAATACGGTCGAATTCGGGTGCAATTCCATTGGGACCGCGTCGGAGGCAATGACGATGGCAGCTCCGCCTACATGCGAGTGGGCACCTCTTGGGCGGGCAACCAGCTTGGCATGACCGCGATCCCGCGCGTCGGCTCCGAGGTGGTCGTCAATTGGCTCGATGGATCGCCAGATCGACCATATATCGCCAATGCCATTCATAACGAGCGCTACATGCCCTCGTGGTCCCTGCCGACCCAACAGGCGCTGACGGGGTTTCGCACGCGCGAACTAAGTCCTGGCGGTGGCGGTAATACGGCGTCGGGACGTAGCAATCATTTGATTTTGGACGATACATACAAGCAGATTCAGGTCCAGTTGAAAAGCGACCATTTACATAGCCAACTCTCGCTCGGTTCCATCACCCGAATAGAAGGCAATACGGGCCGAACCGATGCACGTGGCGAAGGCTGGGAACTGGCGACCGAGGGGTGGGGTGTGGCGCGGTCTGCGAAGGGCATGCTGATTACAACCGAGGCGCGACCGCGGGCCGCTTCGCACATCAAGGATATGGGCGAGACGGTGCAGCGCTTGACGGCCGCACGCGAACAGCACGAAGAACAGGCGGCGACCGCGCGCCGGCAAGGCGCACAGGAGCAGCAAGGCCAGCAAGCGGATGTGACTGACGCCATCAAGGCGCAGAACGACGCCATCAAGGGGACTGGCGAGAAGGGAGCTTTCCCGGAACTGGACGCGCCACATCTCGTTCTTGCCAGCCCGGCCGGCATCGAAACTACCAGTGCCCAGTCGACGCATATCGCAAGTGAAATTCACACTGCGATCACGAGTGGAAAGAATCTATCTGTCGCAACCGGAGATAGTTTTTACGCCAGCATCAGCCAAACATTTCGCCTCTTCGTCCACAAAGCCGGGATGAAGCTGATCGCGGCGGCCGGTAAGGTGACAATCCAGGCGCAGAGTGACGAGATCGAAATCATCGCCAAGAAAGTGCTTGCCTTGATCAGTGAGCAGGACTGGGTGGAAATCCGGGGCAAACTGGGCGTGCGGATATCGGGCGGCACTGATACGTTGGAGATTAGTGATACATCCCAATTTCTTACTCGTAAGCCAGTCCTTTTTCACGGTAATCTGGAGACGCTGCCGTCGCACATTGCGCCGCCAGCGCTCGACAAGTTACCCGACGTTCTCGCGACAGCGCCGGAGCCAGAGTATCTTCATCACACATTGCAATCGCACGTGGATGGCAAGCGCCACGTTGCGGTTCCCTATACTTTGTATAAAGGCGGCGCCAAGGTGGAGGACGGACTGACCGATGAGTTCGGACGCATTCTTGTTAAACACGAGACCGGTACGCCGCACTACACAGTGAAACTGCCCAACGGCGAAGAAATCGCGCTCAATGCCAATGCCAAACTTGCAGCCGTTGAACAGTCACAGTCAAACGTCGGGTTCCGCGCTCTGCACGATACCCCGGAAAGCCGCCTTCATGACTGAGCATGAGAGTCCGCCGCCACTATCAGCTCGCGATATTTAAGGAAAATTATGGCTACAGACCCAATTAGGCGCATCGAAACCACGCATATCGACGAAATGGCACGAACCGCCACTAGCACGACCCAGTGGTTTGCAGAAAACCTTCACGATACGCATCCGATCAGCCACAACAACCAGCTCAAGGTGTTTATCTGTGGGGAAGAAGGCTTTGCGGATATTTCGACGGAAATCGAAAAGGCGAAGGAAAGCATCGATATTGTCGCCTGGGGATTCGATCCTGGAATGGAGTTGAAGCGTGGGTCCGGCCATACCTGGCCGAGGGGTAAAACGTACGGTGACTTGCTAATTGAAGCGGCCGCCCGCGGCGTGAAAGTTCGACTGCTTGTCTGGCTCGACAAAATTCTTTGCGGTATCACCAAAAACATGCCCGGTCACTCGCACGGTACCCATCCTTGGCGCACGCGTGCCGATTTTCCCAATGACCGCACGATAGGCGCGCAGCACAGCCTGGCGATTCTTAAGGGGATACATAAAGATCTGCGCCAGTACATCCACGGCAACGCGAACGGTTACATCACGGCGGAAATGGTCCCCTTGGTAGCGCGTGAGGAATATTGCCATAGCTGGTATGACGCCGCTTTGCACGGGAGACTCTCCGGTATTGAAGTACGTACTCGTGAGCGCGTGCAAGATGTTTGATGGCTTGATGGTCACGATATCTGATGGTCAATCGGACGCTCTGCCGCGACGCGACCGCTCGTGACCGGCTGGCATCGTCGCAGCGGGGGCCGGCCCCGCAATGCGCTCCTGCATGTCCCCGCGAAGCGCCGGGGTACGCCCTGACCGGGCGACCTCGCATCCGCTCGGCTCGAATCGCCCCGGCCCGGCAGCTCGCCGAGCGCACCCGGTTTGGCAGGTGTTACGTTCCGCAGTATTTTAGGGGCGGCGTACCATCCTATTTGAGGTTGAATTTTCGAACTTGTCGCGATGTTTTTTCGGAGGACCTTTTCCGCCGGCGTTCATGGGGCGGGAGCA
>NZ_JAFCWX010000012.1:0-195866 GCF_049897805.1 Massilia sp. TWP1-3-3 | reverse complement strand
GGGATAGTAAAAATCCATGCTGGACGCCGCGATTTTAAGGTGATGTCAAGTGTTATTGTGAAAAAATTGATAATAATTTACTGAAATGCACGCCAACTGCTAACTTGGGTGGATTGGGTGGTAAGGTCCTGGAGCACAGACCCGGGAAATGGATTTATTAGTACTCGTCTGGGAGAAGCAGTGTTGTCAAAGATCTGTCCCACTCGGTAATGATCCAGACGCGATCGCCGCCGACCGGATAGCTGCTGAGAATGCGACCATCGCCATGCTCAATCGCGGCCCGGTTGATTTCTGCGTCTTCCGGTGGAACGACGCCAAAATCCGCGCGGATATGTCTTTCGATGAGTTGGCTTGGCGGAATGCGATGCCGCTCCAGCAAGCGCAATGCACTGGGTGTGGCGACGATCTGGCCGGTGAAAAATTGAATCGGCAACAAAACGGCAGTATTCGAGGATGAAGATTTCATGCTGAGTCCTTGTAATTGGCGGTACTCATACGTCCACGTCGGCGACGTGACCGAAAAACACTAACGATGGATGGAGTACTGAGTGGTCGGATTGATAATGGCGGGATGTCGTGACGTGGCAATGCATAGCCGATGGAAAGCGGAAAATTTGGCTGAGCATTTGTTACCGTATCCGTCCTTCCTGCCTGTGACTGAAGGCCGGGACAGCGACAACATGCATTGAAAAATATGGGAGGGTGATGGGAATATTGCGCGGAATAAATTAATTAATGCGGATGGTGCTGCAGATTTTTGTTTTGTTGAGATGAATCTTTGAGACGAATGCAGGGTCGGTAAGGGTTATATATTCCTTAATCCTTAATCAATAAAAGTAGCCGTACGAGATCATAGAATGCTGGATCAGGTCGATGAAGATGCAATTGCGATCTGGCGAACGTAGGATGTCTGCCACTTTCAGCCACACCTTTAAATACTGTTGATCAGACCCGCTCTCGTAAGCTTTTTCCGACAGGAAGTCGTCAGAGTCGATCGACAGCATATCTTGGTTAACAGGCACGGCGATCTCAATATAATAGTGCATGGAAAGAGCGCAAATTAGCTCCTCCACGTTCGAGATGCAGATGACAACGCCCTCGGAAACCAATTTGTCGATGGCGCCAAATGCGGTCGCTACTGCGTCGTCGTCCCCTGCGTCAGTGGCATCGTTCAAGGCGCTCAAATCGACCATATATTCGTTCAGTTTATTTTGATGAAATACTGGGGATGTGCTGCCCGCATTAATCGGCTCACCGCTCCAGAAAGAAACGACGTCACGATAAAGGTGGTGGACGTGCGGTCCATGCTCGTAGATCACGCCACGCAGATTTGTCGGCGCACTAAAATGACGACGATACACGTCGGGGAAATCGGGCGTTATTCTGCAGCCGACGACGGCGTTGGACGGCAAAATATCGAGCATCAATTTATTCGCGTTCTTGAGATGGTAGCCCGCGCTCATTGGTAGGCCGCTGGACGAATCGTCTTCCAACTGCATTCGCTCGGCGTAGTCGAGGTCCTTCAAGGCGTTCGCTACGGAAAGAATATCTTCGGTAACGTACAGAGTGGCTTGCATGTTTTTTTCTTTCATGGATTAGGTCTGATTTAGACACGATTATTCGGTTATTGAAAAACCTCGCTTCAACAATTTTACGCGGTGAACTCGCTCCGTCTCCTCGCGACCGCCGTGGCATAACGTAAGGTCTCTTGGCCCCTTGACGGCAGAAGCATTCTTTGAGTCGATGGCGCACCGAATGACGTCCTCGCCGACAGCACCATCGACAATGAATCGACTATTGCTGTAGCCGATCCTGTCGATTTCATACTGCGGTGTCTTGCAAATAAATTGGAAAGCATCCGCAGCGGAACACATAAGAATCAGCTGGATTGACTTACCAGCCCTGGATGACGTGCCTTGAAAATAGCGCGGGTAACTGTTAACGGGAGATACTGCTTTGAACGTGAACGAAAAGTTCGTTTCAAGATTTTTTATCACGTCAGGATTCGTCACGACGACATCGATGTCGTCGTAATCCATATGCACGACCGGGTTGACGAGATGCTTGACGAAACCGCCAAACAGATAGATGGCTGGATCATTCATTAAGTAATTGGCCAACCCTTCGTTGTCTTGCACAATGTCGTGCCCTACGCAATCGATCGTTGCCAGATATCGGCTGCCAAGACAAAGTGCCTTGGGGACGTAGACGATGCCGCTGTGATCGAATGACAGCTTCGCGAAATCCAACGGGTAGATGCTGTTGAGGTTTTCGCGCAACACTAGCCGCCGCCCCAAGTCGCCGTGCAATGTCGCATACTGTGGCTTGAGCATGATGATGTCGGCGGTAGGAATGGGCGGCAATACCAACGAGTACTCAACATCCATCCCCGTCCATTCCTGTTGAAATGCCCTCGCCTCTTCCAAGGTTTCGGCATCCAAAGACAATGAAAAATGATCAGCGATGCCCCGGAGCTTGCTTACGTGTTGCACTTCTCGCGTGATGATTCGAACCTTGAATCCTTCGGCCTTGATGGTCCTAATCATTGCAAGTAGTTGATCCACGTACTCATCGAATTTATATAGCGGATCAGCGCCGCCGCTAATGGTTATGAACGGCTTCTTGCATTGCCGAATAAATTCCGAGACGGCCTCGGCGCTTTGCCCGCCGTGTGGCAGCAATGGGGAATCGCGCCAATTGCAATACGAGCAGACTTTGGCGCAGCCGAAGCCCCTTGTTTTCCAATTTACAACGATACTAAAGTTTGGCTGCGCGATTTTCATCGAATATTCCTATGTGGTGGATACGTCTGCCTTGGGAGGTTTTGCGGTTGCGGGTTTGGGAGTGCTTGGTTGTTCACTGTTGGCCGTATCCAAGACACTTTCAACGGAAGACTTCCCGGTAGGGGCAATGTCGACTTCAATCGATTCGCCGGGTTCAGCCAGCATCGATTTCTGCCATGCGGCGAAGTCGCCAACAACTACATGCTGCGTTTCCGTTCCCAGTGCTGGCCCGATCAGAGCTTCGGCCTTGAGCAGGGCGACAAGAAATCCCGCATTACATGTGCTTTTACCAACAAAAACAGACCGCAGCAGTTTCGTGGCGAAAGAGGTACTCTTGCCGAGGTGACCAACGCATTGGCTAATTTTCTCGACGCCGACCAGCTCGCGCGAGAAGTACCCGCCGTCGTTAAATGTGATACGCACGTACACATTGCTGCGCTCGACATCGCTCAGGACTTGATAGCCGATGCCGCCATCGGCCTGCTTCGCGATCTTCGTTGCGGTGCCGGACTTGAGCAGAAAAAACGTCTGCGAGGCGTCTGGGTTGGCGTGCCCGCCCTGCACTGGGGTAGGTTGGGCTGGTGGTGATTTTTTTTGGGAGCTGGGCTTACTCATGGTTTGTTCTCTCCTTCGTAATAGAGGTCTGGTTGCCGTCGGCGAAGCGAATCGCCGCCTTTGTGAACATCGATGAGCTAGGCAAGATGTGCTGCGCTCGCCGTCGGGCGCGAATGTGAAGATGTGCCTATCGGCGAAGTTTTAATTCGAACAACACATCGAGGCTGTTCGGCCAAATCGACTTTTTGAGGTCGCAGTTCAGAGTGACCACATCCTGCATGCGACTGCCAGCCGCTTGCTGCCGGTTCATGCCGCTGGTCTGTTGGGACTGCGATGGTGGCCGATACGTCTTTTTCATCGTTCTGATTCCTGTAGTGACTGCTGAGAAATGAAAGAAGCCCAGCGCCTTGTGAAGGGCATCTGGGCTTCGGTAGGTGGCGCGATCTGCGCTACTCATTTGCATAATATATAAACAATATTCATATCGATTTCGATCCGCTCGACAACCGAGCTTAGCGCGTTGTCTATGCTGTTAATTTTTTACCGACATCCGCCCCTCCAGGGTAAAATTGGCTAAACTTGGCCAGCAGAATTCACCTGCGGCCAGCTCTATGGGTGAAGCGATGAATGAAATAGATGGTGAAATACTAACGCTCGATGAGGTCGCGGCATACCTAAAGGCGGGCAAGCGGACCGTCTATCGTCTCGCCCAGAAGGGGGAAATTCCCGCGTTCAAGCTTGGGGGCACCTGGCGATTCCGGCGTTCAGAGCTGGACAACTGGATCGCTGACAGTATTCAAAAGACCAAGCCTGAGGCGGATTGATGACGCGACAACTACTGACGCCCTATCAGAGCCAATACTACGCGTGGCTACTCACGCGTCGTGCGGCGTGCGACACCGTCGAATCGCTGGCCTCAACACTTGTAGACTCGCAGGTCGATCTCAATCCACATCAAATTGAAGCAGCGCTATTTGCTTGTCAAAACCCACTTTCTCGTGGCGTCATCCTCGCTGACGAAGTAGGCCTCGGCAAGACCATCGAAGCGGGTCTGGTCATCTCCCAGCGCTGGGCCGAACGCCGCCGTCGCATCTTAATCATCGTCCCGGCAAACTTGCGCAAGCAGTGGCATCAGGAACTTCAGGACAAGTTTGGTTTGCAGTCGTTGATCCTAGAAGCGAAGAGTTACAGCACGATCCGCAAGCAGGAGCGCCGGAACCCCTTCGTCAATTCGTTGGGACCTGTAATCTGCTCATACCAATTCGCAAAGACGAAGGCTGAAGACCTCAAAGGTATTGCATGGGACCTCGTGGTCATGGACGAGGCACACCGAATGCGCAACGTCTACAAGACCAGTAACGTCATTGCCAAGACGTTGAAAGATGCCCTGTCACACGTTCACTCTAAGGTCTTGCTGACGGCCACCCCGCTCCAGAATTCCCTTTTGGAACTATACGGATTGGTAAGCATGATCGACGACCGTGTGTTCGGCGATCTCGACAGCTTTCGTGCTCAATTCAGCCTGCCCAACAAAGAGCAAGCGTTTGCCGGATTGCGCGCCCGTATCGCACCTATTTGCAAGCGCACGTTGCGACGCCAAGTGCAGCAGTACGTGCCCTATACAGCACGACGTGCCATCGTTGAAGAGTTCACGCCATCAAGCGAAGAGCAAGAACTATCGCGACTAGTGGCGGACTATCTGCGTCGTCCTAACCTGAAAGCACTGCCGGATAGTCAGCGGCAACTGATTTCGCTAGTACTGTGGAAGCTGCTCGCTTCCTCGACCCATGCCATTGCTGGCGCGCTTGAAACAATGGCTAAGCGCCTGCAAGGCCTGCTCGATGAAGCGCCGGATGTTCCTGAGCTTGCTGACCAGCTAGATGAAGATTACGAAGCGCTCGACGAAACGGCGGACGAATGGAACGACGGCGGTGCCGAAAAAGACAAGCATCATGAGAATGATCGCAATGCTATCGCGCAAGAAATTTCCGAGCTTCGCCACTTCAAGAATTTGGCGACCAACATTCGCGATAACTCCAAGGGAAAGGCCCTTCTGACGGCACTTGAGAAAGCGTTTTCCGAATTGGAACGCCTCGGTGCGCCAAAAAAAGCGATCATTTTCACCGAGTCGCGAAAAACACAAGACTACTTGCTGACACTTTTGGCGGGTACGCCCTACGGCGAAGGCATCGTACTGTTTAACGGCACCAACACCGATGCGCGTGCGCAAACAGTCTACAAGGACTGGATCAAGCAGCATGCTGGTACAGATAAAATAAGCGGCTCGAAGACGGCTGATACCCGCGCCGCTTTGGTCGAGCATTTTAGAGAACGCGGTACGGTCATGATCGCCACCGAAGCCGGTGCTGAAGGTATCAATTTACAATTCTGCTCACTCGTCATCAACTACGATCTGCCTTGGAATCCGCAGCGTATCGAACAACGCATCGGTCGATGCCACCGATATGGGCAAAAATTCGATGTTGTTGTGGTCAATTTTGTGGACCGTACGAATGAAGCGGACGCGCGCGTGTATGAACTATTAGCGCAAAAATTCCAGCTGTTTGAGGGCGTATTCGGAGCGAGCGACGAAGTGCTCGGCGCGATTGGATCTGGCGTGGATTTCGAACGACGCATCGCTGACATCTACCAAAATTGCCGTGATCCAGAAGCGATCAAGGCGAGCTTCGAACAGTTGCAACTGGACTTGTCGGGTGAAATATCAGAAGCAATGGTAAAGACTCGGCAATTGCTCTTGGAGAATTTCGACGAAGAGGTACAAGAGAAGCTCAAGGTTAGCGCTGAAGATAGCAGGGCCGCATTGAATCGCTATGAGCGCATGCTTATGGACATAAGTCGGACAGCACTGGATGCGTTCGCGACGTTCGATCGCGATGGGTTCGACTTGGAGCGCCTTCCAAGCCCGACCTTGACTGACGTTGAACTGGGACGGTACGAATTGCCGCGCCGAGCCGGAGAAGCCCACCTCTATCGGCTCAGCCATCCCCTTGCTGCATGGATCACGGCACAGGCCAAAAACCAGCCGCTGCCTGGATCCCATCTTGTCTTCGACTACGACGGCTATGGAACCCAAATCAGCACGCTCAAGAGTTATCGAGGTCAAACCGGTTGGCTCAACGTAAGCGTTCTGTCCGTTGATGCACTAGGTCAACAAGAACAGCACTTGATCGTAAGCGCCGTGACAGCGGAAGGCATCCCGCTGGGCGAAGATGACCCAGAAAAAATGATGCGCCTGCCCGCAAGCATGAAAGCCACAGGGTTACTGACCGCCAACGATGGCGTTTTGGAAGCAGATGTCGAAACGCGCAAACATGAGTTACTCCGTGATATTAAGCAACGTAATCTTGGCTTTTTTAGCCAGGAAGTTGAAAAACTGGATGCATGGGCCGATGACTTAAAGCTCGGGCTAGAACAGGAAATAAAGATCATTGATTCCGAAATCAAAGATGTGCGAAAAATTGCCGCAACATCGCCGACGCTGGAAGAAAAACTTGTGCATCAGAAGGCACAGCGCGAACTCGAAGGAAAACGGAACAAACTGCGTCGAGAATTATTCAACAGGCAAGATGAAATCGAGTCGCAGCGTAACGACCTAATTTCGCAACTTGAATTGCAACTGGAACAGCAAGTTCACGAACAAATATTGTTCACAATTGAATGGACACTTAACTGAGAGCCGAATATGAAATTCCATTTTGAAAAACTAGGCCTCCTTGATGAGGCTGACCTTGAACTTGCTGATTTGACGCTTGTTTGTGGCGAAAACAACACTGGCAAAACCTATGCCACTTATGCAGTATATGGCTTCCTGAGAAGCTGGCGACAGCTCCTGCAAAGAGTTCTTGTTCCAGAGATAGAAAAAATTGCGAGTACAAAAAGCGCTTACAAATTTGACCTGAACGAGATGTTTGACGGAAAGATAAACGAATATCTAGCGCGAATGGGACACGAATATGTGTCGTTGCTCCCGCATGTATTTGCCGCCAATAAGACATATTTTGATGGTGCCAGCGTTGTAGTTTCTGTTAATGCTTCCACATGTACGAAAGCTCCATTCCATCGCACCATCAAAGATGGCCCGGCGGGGCAAGTACTGGCCACCCTCAGTAAGGAACAAGATAGCGCGATACTCGAACTTCTGATAGCCGATGATAATTGGATGAAGTCGCGCTTCGGTGGGTTAGGTGATTTTGTTGCCGATGCTATTGCAGAAATTGTTTTTGCTCCCTACCTACCTGTGGCACACATCTCTAGTGCGGAGCGAACTGGTGCAACAATTTTCAGAAAAGAATTGGATTTTGCCAGAACTCGAATGATCGAAGCATTAGGCGCGATGAATACTAAGGACTTGAGAAATCCATTCAAGCTAATCGAACACATGGATGCAGGATATGCCTGGCCCGTCAGAGACAATGTCGATTTTGTTCGCCAATTGGAAGACATAGACAAATCTATCAGCCCTTTAGCGGAAGCAAATCCAGCCCTCATACAAGCTTTCGATTCCATTATTGGCGGCAGCTACAAAGTCATTAAAGATCAGGGATTGATCTATCAACCAAAAGGAACTGGAAAACCTAGATTCACGATGAATGAGTCGTCTAGTTGTGTTCGCGCCCTGCTTGACGTTGGATTCTACCTACGTTGCAAGGCAAAAATTGGCGATGTATTCATCATTGATGAACCAGAACTTAATCTTCACCCGCGAAATCAACGGGCGTTAGCACGTCTTGTAGCGAGAATGGTTAATGCAGGAATAAAAGTATTCATTACTACACATAGCGATTATTTGATTAAAGAATTCAACACGTTAATCATGCTCGCACAAAATACTGCGCACACTAAGAATATGCAAACGACTTATGGGTATGCCGATGAGGAGTTGCTGGACCCGAAAGGTATTCGTTTGTACATGACAAGCTCGGAACTCAAAGCTGCGAACGTAAAGGGCAAACGAGCGACGAGAATAAATACACTTAAATCGGCAACAATTTACCCCGACAGAGGCATCGAAGTCACTACGTTTGATACGACCATTGAGGAAATGAACAATATTCAGAGCGAAATATTGTACGGAGGGGAGCTCTAATGCTGGCGAGTGGGATGAAGAAGCTGCACGACTCACTCACCTGCATTACCTATAACGGTGCCCAACATACTCACATCCTCATTGAGGAAACTGGAGCAGAAGCGAAACTGAAGAAAGTCACACTGTCCGCGCCTAATGGTGATTGGCTAAGCTTTGATCCCGACGCGGGGCGAGGCAAGGCCGCGCTTATGTCTCCCTTGCTGGCCGTAGGTGCACATGATCACCATCGCGCATGTGACTGCGTGGTACTAGTGAATCGCCAGAGTCAACTCACTATTGTGTATGTCGATCTGAAGTCCGGTAATCCTATTGGCTATTCAGGTCAATTCAAGAGCACTCGGCAATTTGTACGATATGCTCTAGGATTGCTGGAAGAGTTTCATCAAGAAAAATTAACAATTGTAGATGAACGCTACGTCATCCTTTATGGCGGAAAACCGGCCCTGCTAAACAAAACTACAACCGTACCAAAAATCGAAAAAATGGGAAAGAGTAAGCCTGACGCTGCTTACAAGCGCGAGGTAACGAATCCTTCGCGTTTGTATCTAAAGGAATTACTGGGTTAACAATGCGAAAACAAAAGTTAGAACTTACCTGGATAGGTAAAGAAAAACGCCCCCGCTTGGAGTCGCGAATTTTGCTGGAAGATCCAGTAAAGTCCTATCATGCGAGGCATCGTATTTCAAACGACGACATATTCGATAATCGGCTTATTTTCGGCGACAATTTGTTAGCCCTTAAAGCTTTAGAGGCTGAGTTTACTGGGAAGGTCAAGTGCGTTTTTATTGACCCTCCATACAATACGGGAAGTGCATTTACGCACTACGACGATGGATTGGAACATTCTATCTGGTTGGGGTTAATACGAGACCGGCTTGAAATTATTCGCGGTTTGCTATCAGAGGATGGTTCGCTATGGATCACGATTGATGATAACGAATGTCATTATTTGAAGGTATTGTGCGATGAGGTTTTTGGTCGTGGCTGTTTTGTTGCAAATGTAGTATGGCAAAATCGCTATTCGCGATCTAATGATGCGAGCATTTCGCTGTCGCACAATTCAGTTCTCGTGTACGCCTCGTCGCCAGAAAAATGGAAAAAAATTAGAAATCGATTAACTCGCACTGAGGAACAAGCGGGACAATACAAGAACGCTGAGAAAGATCCAAATGGTCCCTGGAGGGCAATCCCTTGGGACGCCCCTAATTTGCGACCCAATTTAACCTATCCGATTACTACGCCGACGGGAAAAGTACGCATGCCGCCCGCCGGCCGTTGCTGGTCTCGAACTGAAGATCAATGGCTAGAAATCGTTGATGCCGGATTGGCTTACTTTGGAAAATCTGGAGACGGCGCCCCCTCATTTAAGCAATATCTGAAAGATGCTGCTGCAATTGTTCCCAATACATGGTGGCCACATGAAGAGGCCGGACATACCGATGAAGCTAAGAAGGAGATGCATGGACTTTTTGGTAAGGAGAACGCCTTCGACACTCCGAAACCTGAACGTCTATTACAGCGAATTATTCACATTGCAACCAATCCCGGCGATATCGTTCTAGATTCTTTTGCGGGGTCAGGAACAACTGGGGCGGTAGCTCACAAGATGGGGCGTCGTTGGATTATGGTTGAGCTAGGCGAACATTGCCATACTCATATTATTCCAAGGCTAAAGAAGGTCATTGATTTCGATGATAAGGGCGGTATTACTGATTCAGCAAATTGGCGAGGTGGCGGCGGCTTCCGTTACTACGATTTGGCACCCAGTCTCATTATTAATGATCGCTGGGGAAATCCTGTAGTCAACCCTGAGTACAACGCAGCCCACTTGGCTGAAGCTCTATGTAAGTTGGAAGGCTTTATTTCTGCGCCGTCAGAGGTTCGCTGGTGGCAGCATGGCCATTCCAGTGAACGCGACTATATTTATGCCACTACCCAAACCCTTTCGACTGAGCAGCTGCAGGCATTGTCGGACGAGGTTGGTAGCGAACAAAGCCTGTTGATCTGCTGTGCTGCATTCCACGGAATTACTGCCGCCAAGGCCGCTGAACGTTGGCCCAATTTGACTCTGAAAAAAATTCCAAAAATGGTTTTGACCCGTTGCGAATGGGGACGTGACGACTACAGTCTGAATGTCGCCAATTTGCCCATTGCGGAACTTGAAAAAATCGATCCAATTTCGGAAGCGCTCCTCAACAAGCCGCCAAAGAACAAAAAAGACACGCCCGGCCAGAGCGGGCTATTTGGGGATATTGAATAAATGAATGCTCGCGTCCTAAATGCCGTTATCGGCCGTTTGTCTCTTCGTCCACCGCAGGCTGAATCACTGCTCCGTCTCGTGAGCGCAATTTCTGCATCACCAGAACTTCTTGTCCATGATCGCGATTTAGCTAATATCCTTGCCAGCATCAAGTCGAAATTTCCAACACTTCAGGATTTCGAACGCGAATTTCCATCGTTGTGTTTTGCATTGGCAACGGGAGTAGGAAAAACTCGCCTAATGGGCGCGTTCATTTCCTACCTGCATTTGGCGCATGGCATCAATAATTTCTTTGTGCTCGCCCCAAATCTAACCATTTACAATAAGCTGATTTCGGATTTCACACGTAATACACCTAAATATGTCTTCAAAGGAATCGCTGAATTTGCGCAACAGTCCCCGCTGATAATTACTGGCGATAACTATGACCAGTCAGGTGCCACGATCGATGATCGTCCCCAGGGTTTCGCGCACGATGTCCGCATAAACATCTTCAACATCTCCAAGATTAATTCTGAAGTGCGTGGAGGAAAGGAACCTCGCATTAAGCGGATGAAGGAGGTGTTGGGTGACAGCTATTTCAATTATCTCGCGAGTCTGCCTGACCTCGTTCTGCTGATGGATGAATCGCACCGTTATCGAGCCAGTGCTGGCGTGCGCTCTATCAACGACTTGAAACCATTGTTTGGACTCGAACTCACCGCCACTCCGTTCGTTGAGGCTGGCGGCGGAAAGACCGTTCCGTTCAAAAACGTTGTGATGGATTACCCTCTGTCGCGCGCAATGGAAGACGGGTTTGTGAAGGAACCTGCGGTGGTCACCCAGCGCAATTTCGACGCAAAAGCACATACTTCCGAAGAAATTGAAAAGACCAAGCTTGAGGACGCGGTACGTCTGCATGAGACGACCAAGGTAGAGCTACTGACCTACGCTCGTGAAAATGACGTCAAAATCGTGAAGCCTTTCATGCTGGTCATCGCGCGTGATACTACCCACGCGGGACAACTGTTGGCGCTGCTGGAGTCTATGGCATTTTACGAGGGAAGATATCGAGGGAAGGTCATTCAGGTAGATTCCAGTCGTACTGGTGCAGAAGAGGAGGAAATGATCAGCCGTTTGCTGGCCGTAGAAAGTGTCGATGAACCAACCGAGATCGTAATTCACGTCAATATGCTGAAAGAGGGCTGGGATGTAACTAACCTCTACACGATCGTACCTCTCCGGGCCGCCAATGCTCGCACTTTGATTGAACAATCGATCGGAAGAGGGCTACGCCTACCCTATGGCCGACGTACGGGAAACGAGGCTGTCGATCGCTTGAATATTGTCGCACACGATAAGTTTCAAGAAATCATAGACGAAGCCAATCGTGCAGATTCGCCGATTCGGCTCAAGCAGGTTATTCTCGATGCGCCCAGCGCTGACGACAAGAAAGTCAGCGTGCAGATAAGCTCCGGCGCGATGACTTTCTTGGGATTGGCAGGCTCACCTGCAATTACGGTTCGGCCAGCCGCGCTTAGCCCAGGTGCTCCAGCTAGCGATGACGTTCCACATGCGACGGTATTCACTACTGACGCCGAGCGCAATGCAGCGTTTGTCGTGATGCAGGTTATCGCCAAGTATGAAGTCAAACGCGAACTTACTCCGACAAGCAGCGCATTGCTTAGACCGGAGATTCAACGCGAAATTCTTGCTGAAGTGACGGAACGACTCAGACCAACTCAAGGGAGTCTGATTACAGAGGATGTGCAGTTCGATTTGGCTTCCGTGGTAACGAAGACCACCGAGATTGTGGTGCAGCAAACCATCGACATACCTCGTATAGCGGTGGTACCGACGGGCGAGGTCACTACTGGCTTTCATCCTTTCACACTAGACGTTGGTCAATTAAACCTTCAGCCGGGTGAACGTGAAATTGTCGGGCAAATGTTGCGCACGAATAAGCAGTTTACTTTGGCGTCTGATATAGGACTAAAGGAAACTCGGCTGGAAAATTATGTTGTCCATGCTTTGGTAGATTTTGATGATATCGATTACTTTACGCACGCAGATTTGCTCTATGACCTTGCTGGTCAGGCAGTCAGCCATTTCCGCGCGAAGGATTATTCAGATGCCGAAATGCATAACGTGTTGGCGACGCACCGCCGCTTGATTGCACGTGAGATACACGCGCAAATGATGGCGCATTTCTGGGAGCATGCAACTGCGTACGAGGTGCAAGTAAGCCGTGGGTTCACTGAGCTAAGGTCTTGCAATTACACTGCTACAGCGGGCCATACAGCCCATCATTTCCGAGAAACTGTGGTCGAGACTAGCAGAATCAAGCAAATGCTTTTCGGCGGTTTCGAACGCTGCCTCTATCCATTGCAGAAATTCGATTCGGATACTGAGCGTCGCTTTTGCATCATCCTAGAACGCGATGCCCTGAAATGGTTCAAACCCGCAAAGGGACAATTTCAGATTTTCTACAAATTGGGAACCGAACAGCCCGAATACGTTCCTGATTTCGTTGCGGAAACGACTTCGACTATCTATATGGTGGAAACCAAGGCGCGTGGAGACATCAATACAGATGAGGTCCAGGCCAAGGCGAGCTCAGCAGCGCGTTGGTGTAAGCATGCCTCCGACCACGCCATTGAGGTCGGTAGCAAGCCGTGGAAGTACCTTCTCGTGGCTCACGATGAGGTTGTTGAGTCAAAGCGGCTTTCCGACTATCTACGTTTCGAGGTATTGGCGACGTGAACGGTGAGTGACGGCGAATGAGCGACAAGCTGGCGTGCGCCAAAAACAGCGCGTCAGCTGTTTTCTTGTGAAAGTCGGGACCAGAAATGGACCAGAACAACGAACAGACAAGAAAAAAGAGGTTACGAAATTAACCGCAACCCCTTGATTTTCTAACTGAATTTGGTGGGCCTCCCGTGAGTCGAACACGGCACCAACGGATTATGAGTCCGCTGCTCTAACCAAGCATGAGCTAGAGGCCCGAAAATGGTGTTGGGGCAGCCGCTAACTACGCCACCCTTGTTGGAGTGGCGTGAGGATATTGCTTTTTGCGGCTGCCCGTCAAGGCTTAATTGCCTTCCAAGAAGCTCTTGAGCTTGTCGGAGCGCGATGGATGGCGCAACTTGCGCAGCGCCTTCGCTTCGATCTGGCGAATCCGCTCGCGCGTGACGTCGAACTGCTTGCCTACTTCTTCCAGCGTATGGTCAGTCGACATTTCAATTCCGAAACGCATGCGCAACACCTTGGCTTCCCGCGGAGTCAGTGAATCGAGCACATCCTTGACCACGCCGCGCATCGAAGCGTGCAACGCTGCATCGGAAGGGGCCAGCGTGTTGTTGTCTTCGATGAAGTCGCCCAGGTGGGAGTCGTCATCGTCGCCAATCGGCGTTTCCATCGAGATCGGCTCTTTCGCGATCTTCATGATTTTCCGAATCTTATCTTCCGGCATTTCCATCTTGATCGCGAGCGTGGCCGGATCCGGTTCCGCGCCCGTTTCTTGCAGGATCTGGCGCGAGATACGGTTCATCTTGTTGATCGTTTCGATCATGTGCACGGGAATGCGGATGGTGCGCGCCTGGTCGGCAATCGAACGCGTGATCGCCTGGCGGATCCACCATGTTGCATACGTCGAAAACTTGTAGCCGCGGCGATACTCGAACTTGTCCACGGCCTTCATCAAGCCGATATTGCCTTCCTGGATCAGGTCGAGAAATTGCAGGCCGCGGTTGGTGTACTTTTTCGCGATCGAAATTACGAGGCGCAAGTTGGCCTCGGTCATTTCGCGCTTGGCCTTGCGCGCCTTCATTTCACCGGCCGCCATCTGGCGGTTGATGTTGCGCAGGTCGGGCAGCGGCAATACCACCCGCGCTTGCAGGTCAATCAAGCGCTGCTGTAATTCTTTTACGGTTGGAATGTTGCGCCCGAGGATGGCGGAATACGCGTGGCCCGCGTTCACTTCGCCGTCGACCCAGACCAAATTGGTTTCATTGCCCGGGAAAACCTTAATGAAGTGGGCGCGCGGCATGCCGCACTTGTTCACGGCAACGTCGAGAATCTGCTTTTCAATGTGGCGCACTTCGTCCACCTGGCCGCGCAGCGTGTCGCACAGCTTTTCAACAACCTTGGCCGTAAAGCGGATGCCGAGCAATTCGTTGGAGATCGATTCCTGCGCCTTGACGTAGGCCTTGGAGTTGTAGCCATCTTTTTCGAAGGCCTTGCGCATCTTGTCAAACTGCACGGAGATGACTTCAAACTTTTCCAGCGCCTGGTTTTTCAGCGCTTCAAGTTGTTCTGCTGAAAAACCAGCGGCGCCGGAAGCATTGTTTTCTTCTTCCTCTTCCTCTTCGCCTTCTTCGCCTTCTTCGTCGTCCTCGTCGTCATCGGAGGCGACCGGCGCGGCCACCGGCGGGGCGTCTTCGACGTCCGGATCGACCATGCCGTCGACGATTTCGTCGATCTTGATCTCTTCGTTCTGGATGCGGATGGCGGCGGAAATGATTTCCGCGATCGTGACCGGGCATGCGGAAATTGCCTGGATCATGTCTTTCAGGCCATCTTCGATGCGCTTGGCAATTTCAATTTCGCCTTCGCGCGTGAGCAGCTCGACCGAACCCATTTCGCGCATGTACATGCGTACCGGGTCGGTGGTGCGGCCAAAATCGGAGTCGACGGTGGACAGTGCAGCTTCGGCAGCCGCTTCGGCTTCATCGTCGCTGGTGACGGTCGCGACGTTGTCGGACAGCAGCAGTGTTTCGGCATCGGGCGCGTGTTCGTACACGGCAATGCCCATGTCGTTGAAGGTGCCGATGATGCCTTCGATCGCTTCCGGATCAACTATGTTTTCCGGCAAGTGATCGTTGATCTCGGCGTACGTCAGAAAGCCGCGTTCCTTGCCGAACTTGATCAGCGTCTTGAGCTTCTGGCGCCGGCGCTCAAGCTCTTCCTCGCTCGCTTCGGTGTCCGACGAGAACGCGTCCTTCAGCAGTGCTTTTTCCTTGGCCTTGCGGTCCTTGGCCTTGGCCTTGTCGACCGCCTTCAGTTCAGCGCGTTCCACGGCGTTGAGCGCGGCCACTTCGTCGTTCTCGGGCTGGAATTCTTTCGGCTTGCGACCGCGCCGGCCCGGGACCTTGACCGACGGCAGGACATAGCCGGACGTATCGATCGCGGCCAGTGCGGCGGCGTCGGTAGTCTGGCTCACGGCAGGCGAGGCGCCCGCGGCGGGAGTCGCCGTGCGGGTTTCTGCCTTGTCTTGCGCCTTGTCGGCCGGAGCGGACATGCGCGTTGGCTGTTCAGCCACTGGGGTTTCAGGTTTCTTGATTGGCACAGGCGCTTTCGATGTCACAACGACTAGCTTTATGGTGGATTAAGATAAAGTTTGTTGCCTACGTCTCCTGGTCGCCATGCGGGCCAACCCGGCACTGCTGCACTTTTACACCTTTACATAACCTTTGCAGGCACGATCCATGGCTCGCCAAGTTCCGCCGCCATCGCCCCACCGGGCAAACTTCGGCATGCGGTTTACTGTAAAGCAACAACGGTTGGAGGCGAGAGCCGGTAGTGATTGAATGGCAAACGATCGCTTGCCGTCAACGACGCAATGCGCCGCCGCAACCAAAGCTGGCCCTGGCCGCCGACGCCTGTGTTGCCGCGCCGATCAAGAGCCACACTTACTGAAAGAAAAACAACTGCGGACCATCAGAAAAATTTCTGCGAATACAACACTTATCGTTTTATTATAGCACGCACCCAATCTTTTTCCAGTCATGAACAGACCCCGTTCCAAGGGCCATTTTTCACTCTTAGCGGGGGGCCTTTTCAGCGTCGTCGTCGCGGCGCAGCCGGTCCTGCTCAGCAGTGATTTCACGATACCGCACTCCCATCTGATCTGAGGTCAGTCCGGAAGAAAACAACTGGCTCAGCTCCTGTTTTAATGCATCAAGTTTGATCTGCCTCACAGCTCCTGACAGCCACAGCTTGACGCTGTCGAAGTCGGATTCCGGCTCGGCGGCGATCTCGGCTATTAAATCATCGTATTCCGGGCTCGTTTCCTTTAGATGCTGAGACAACGCGGCGAAGCCTCCGTTCGGCCCAAGTGCCTGTCCGGCAGCCACTAATTGCACCAATCGCTCGCCTGACTCGGGACCGAAGAAGTTAAATGCCAGCAAAGCGGACTCGTCCAGCTCCAGGCTCAGCGGCGGATGGGCGACCAGGTGGCGCAGGATCTGCAACTCCAGGCCCACCGGTTGCGGACGGCCCTGGCGCGGCGGGGCCTTGCGCGCCACCGACACTGGCTTGGCCAGCTCGAACAAGGCTTCGATTTCGGCTGGCGACGATTCGGTCATGCTGGCCAGGCCGCGCACGATTTGCAGGCGCAGCGACGTTGGCGTCATCGCTTGCAACAGCGGCTTGGCGTCGAACTGGACGCGCGCGCGCCCTTCCGGCGTCGACAGGTCATGTTCACCGGATACTTCGCGCAGCAAAAATTGCGACAAAGGCATGGCTTCATGGATTTCTTGCTCAAAAGCTTCGGCGCCGAATTCGCGGACAAAACTGTCCGGGTCGTGTTCGGTGGGCAGGAACAGGAATTTGATGGTCTTGTTGTCCGTCACTTGCGGCAGGCACGCTTCCAGCGCCCTGCGCGCAGCCTTGCGTCCGGCACGGTCGCCGTCAAAACTGAAAATAACGGTGTCGGTCTGGCGCAACAGTTTTTGCACGTGAGTGCTGGTACAGGCGGTGCCGAGCGTAGCGACGGCTTGCGGAAAGCCAAGCTGGGCCAGCGCCACCACGTCCATATAGCCTTCCGTGACGAGCACGTAACCGCTGTCGCGGATCGCCTGGCGCGCCTCAAACAGGCCGTACAGCTCATAACCTTTCTGGAACAGCGGGGTTTCAGGCGAGTTCAGGTACTTCGGCTCGCCCGAGTCGAGCACGCGCCCGCCAAAGCCGATGACCTGGCCTTTGGTGTTGCGAATGGGGAACATGATGCGTTCGCGAAAGCGGTCATAGCGTTTCTTGTTGCCGCCGTCTTCATCGACCTTGTCGATCACCAAGCCCGATTCGACCAGCGCCAGCGCCTCGTAGTCGGGAAAGACGGCGCGCAGGCTGTCCCAGCCGAACGGCGCGTAACCCATGCCGAAGCGGGCCGCCACTTCACCCGTCAGGCCGCGGTTTTTCAGGTAGGCGATGGCGTTCGGGGCGCCGCGCAGTTGTCCGCGGTAATAGTCGCAGGCCTGGGTCATGGCGTCGGTCAGGGCCAATGCCTGGGCCTGGTTGGCGGCGCGTTGCAAGGGCGGAATTTTATCGTCGGCTTCGGGGACCACCATGCCCACGTTCTGGGCCAGGTCCTTGACGGCGTCCACGAAGCCCATGCCCGAGTATTCGATCAGGAAACCGATGGAGGTGCCATGCGCGCCGCAGCCGAAGCAATGGTAGAACTGCTTGGTGGGGCTGACCGTGAAGCTGGGCGATTTTTCACTGTGGAACGGGCACAGGCCCATGAAGTTGGCCCCGCCCTTTTTCAGCTGGACGTACTTGCCGACCACGTCGACGATATCGACCCGGTTGAGCAAATCGGTAATGAAGGTTTGTGGGATCACTTGAACGAACAGTCTTTGTGTTGAGTCAGACTATACCGCAGGGGCAAAGTTTCTATTGATATAGAACAATGGAGGCTTCTGCAGCAAAACGTAAGGCAGAAAAGCGCAGGGCTAGGCGCCCCCCCCTTTTCCGCCATGCGTCGCTTGCGGCTCTGGCGGAATGCGCTTGCGCTTTTCCGCCCTACGAATAGATTATGCGGGCTGCAGGGCTTTTTTGATCAGGCCGCTGACGGTGCCCATGTCAGTTCCTTTAGGCATTTTTGCCTTCAAAATCGCCATGACCTTGCCCATGTCTTGCGGACCGGCAGCGCCGGACTCGGCCACAGCAGCCGTGACGGCAGCGGCGATCTCTTCATCCGACAAGCCGGCAGGCATGTAGGCATTCAACACCACCAGCTCAGCCTTTTCGATATCGGCCAGATCCTGGCGGTTGCCCGTTTCAAACTGGCTGATCGAATCCTTGCGCTGCTTAATCATTTTTTCGATGATGGCCAAGGCCTGGTCGTCGGTAACGTCAATGCGCTCATCGACTTCCTTGCGCTTGATTTCGGCAATGATCAGGCGAATCGTGCCCAGCTTGCTCGCTTCTTTCGCGCGCATGGCATTTTTCATGTCTTCGGTGATTTGTGCTTTCAGGCCCATGTCAATCCTCGCAATTTGGTAGGTATAAAATAGCAAAACCCGCTGCGGTAAACCGGAGCGGGCCTGCGACTTCAGCAAAACAGTCATCCGGACAGGCTGACGCCGTCACCGGATGCGTTATTTACTGCAATCTTAGAATAATTTCTTAGGCAGCTGTTGGCTGCGGATACGCTTGTAGTGGCGCTTGACAGCAGCAGCCAGCTTGCGCTTGCGCTCAGCCGTAGGCTTTTCGTAGAACTCGCGAGCACGCAGTTCGGTCAGCAGACCAGTTTTTTCAATGGTGCGCTTGAAGCGACGCATAGCGACTTCGAACGGCTCGTTTTCTTTAAGGCGAATAGTGGTCATGTAAAAATCAAACCGTTAGATTAGGGGAAGAACGAGATCATAGCACCGTTTGGTAATGAAGGGAAGCTTTTCACTTGCCTGACCCACCACGGCGACGCAAAAACGCCACTGAAACGCCACTTAAACAGCTTGCCCGGCAGCTACGCCGGAGGCCCATGCCCACTGGAAATTGTATCCGCCGAGCCAGCCCGTGACATCCACCGCTTCGCCGATAAAATACAGGCCCGGCGCCTTGTTCGCCATCATGGTTTGCTGGGAAAGCTCGCGCGTATCGATGCCGCCCAGCGTCACTTCGGCCTTGCGGTAGCCTTCCGATCCGGTCGGCACGATGGCCCAGCGGTTGATGGCGTCGCCCAATTTACGCAGCTTGGCGTCGGGCATGTCGGCCAGACGGGCGTCGAGCTCGATGCCATTGGCAAGCAGCAAGCCTTCGGCCAGGCGGGTCGGCAGCCATTGCGACAAGACATTGCCCATCTGCTTCTTGAGCGTGCTCTTGCCTTCGATCAGCGCTTGCGTCACATCCATCTCGGGCAGCAGATTGATGATGATGGGTGTGCCCGGTTGCCAGTAGCTGGAAATTTGCAGGATCGCCGGACCCGACAGGCCGCGGTGGGTGAACAGCAAGTCTTCCTTGAAAAACCCGCCCTTGTTGCCCTTGCCCTTGCCCTTGCTGCTGCCGGTCTCCACTTCCACTTCCAGCGCAATGCCGGCCAGCGGCACGAACGCTTCCCAGCTGGGGCCGTCAAAGGTCAGCGGCACCAGGCCGGGGCGCGTCTCCACGATGCTCAGGCCGAACTGGGTGGCGATGCGGTAGCCAAAGTCGGTCGCGCCGATCTTGGGGATCGACAGGCCGCCCGTGGCGATCACGACGCTGTCGGCAATAATGTCGCCAGTGTCGGTGATCAAGAGGTAACCCTCATCGGTTTTGTCGATGGACGCCACGCTGGTGGGCATGCGCCAGGTAACGTCGACCGAGGCGCATTCTTCCTTGAGCATCTGGATGATCTGTTCTGCCGACTCCGTGCAAAACAATTGTCCACGGTGTTTCTCGTGGTAGCCGATGCGGTGCTTTTTGACCAGCGCAACAAAGTCGGCCGGCGTGTAGCGCGACAAGGCACTTCTGCAGAAATGGGGATTGTCGGACAAAAAATTGGCCGGCCCGGCATTGACGTTGGTGAAATTACACCGTCCGCCGCCGGAAATGCGGATCTTCTCGGCAAGTTTCTCGGCATGATCGATCAACACCACGCGCTTGCCGCGCCCTGCGGCAACGGCCGCACACATCATGCCGGCCGCGCCGGCGCCGATCACCGCTACATCAAATTGTTTTGCCATGGCTGTTGCCGATTTCCGCTAATCACTTAAAGACGTGATTGTAAACGCTGGGCGGCCCGGCCGTCCTTCTCAACTTGCCGTGGCGGTGAATCGTTCTTCCAGTTGCGACAAGTTTTGCCCGGCGCGGGTGGCGCAGCGCACCACGTCGCCAATCACAATAATGCCGGGGCTGCCCAAGCCTGAGGCGGCCAGGTCTTCGGACAGATTTTCAAGCGTGGTCAGCAACTGGGCCTGCCCTGCCCCGCTGGCCGACTGGATCACCGCCACCGGGGTGGCGCCAGCCTTGCCGCCGGCCAGCAAGGCCGCCTGGATCTGGCGGCAACGCGCCACGCCCATATAGATGACGAGCGTGAGGCCCGTTTGCGCCAGCAATGCCCAGTCGGGCGTGCGGGCGCTGCCCGCGTCATCGGCGCGCTCGTGCCCCGTGACGAAGATGGCGCCCGAGCTCCAGTCGCGGTGGGTGAGCGGCACGCCGATCGAGGCGGGCGCGGCCAGACCGCTGCTGATACCGTTGATGACGTCAACTTTGATGCCGGCCGCCATGATGTGTGCGCGCTCTTCGCCGCCGCGCCCGAAAATGAACGGGTCGCCGCCTTTCAGGCGCACCACGCGCTTGCCGGCGCGCGCTTCGGCAATCATCAGCCGTTCAATGAAGGCTTGCGACGTGGACCGGCAACCGCCCCGCTTGCCAACGGGAACGACGCGCGCGTGGGGCGACGCGTGTACTAGCACGTCGGGATTGACCAGGTCGTCCACCAGCAGCACATCGGCCGCCGCGATCGCTTTGACCGCTTTCAATGTCAGCAGTTCCGGGTCTCCTGGACCTGCACCGACCAGATACACCTTACCGTTGTTCTCCATGGCGACCACCCGTATTTGCGTTAAGTTCCTTTGAAACTAGCAAACACTGTGCCACTTGGCTGGCAATCGATGCCGGCACCGGCATCTCGCCCCGCAGCGCCCGGGCAATCCAGGCAGCCGTGGTGGCCGCATCGCGCCCCTCGGGAACTTGCGCAAGTTCATCTGTTGGTGCATCGCGCTGCACCAACAAGGTGCGTTGCCCCTGATGGAACCAGTCGATCTGCTGCGCCCGGTTGGCGTTGGCCACGGTTTCGCCTTCCGTGCCGCGCATCAAAAAAGCGTCGCCCCGCTCATGCGGCGTGGCCGTCATAAAGTATTCGCCGAGCATTTCCAGGTATTCCGGATGGGTATAGGAAACCAGCCGCAAGGCTGGTCCGTCGAATGGCTGCAAGATCTTGACCAGCGTATGGGTCGAACTGCGCACGCCAAGAATCGTGCGCAGCGACAGCAGATGCGCCATTTTAGGCGCCAGCAATTCGATCGGCATGAAGCTCGGCTGCCGCTGCGCGAAAGCAGCTTGCGCGTCGGCCACCGATTGTGCCGGGGCCAGGCCCAGCGCAGCGAAAATTTCCGCCGTCGTCACGCGCCCGGGGTCGGTTGACACGCCGTGCACCAGCACCGGCACGCCTTCGCGCGCGAGCAGCAGCGCCAGCAAGGGCGTGAGGTTGGCCATCTTGCGCGCGCCGTTGTAGCTTGGAATGCTGATCGGCGCATACACGCTGTCAACGGCGGCAATCCGCTGGAACGAGGCGTCGGCCGCATCCATGAAGCCGCCGATTTCTTCGACCGATTCGCCCTTGATGCGCATTGCCATCAGGATCGCGCCCAGCTCAAGGTCGGAGACGTTTCCGTTCAACATGGCAGTGTACAAATCGCGCGCGTCTTGCCTTGGCAAATCACGCGCACCCTTTTTGCCGCGTCCGATATCTTTAATAACAGTAGCGGCGAGGAATGGTTCGTTGGAAGTGTTCATGGGTAGCAGTCTATACGGTGCAATGCGTTAAAAAATATTTGTAACTAAATGAATCCAGTTGAACCACCGCCCCGTATAAAAAATCACACACTGGTGTAAAACCCTATTAAGGAGCGAAAAATGAAACAACTGAGACTGCGGGCAACGATCGGCGCTGTACTGGTAGGCAACGTCATCGCCGCCATGCTGGCACCCGCAGCGATGGCCTCGAGCCACCGCGAAGCACCCTTCATCACCAAGCATCCTAAAGTGGATGCGACCGACTTCTACATGTTCCGCAGCTACCAGGAAGGCCGCAGCGCGTACACGACGCTGATTGCCAACTACGTTCCCCTGCAAGACGCTTACGGCGGCCCGAATTATTTCATGATGGACCCGGAAGCGCTGTATGAAATTCACGTCGACAACAACGCCGACGCTGTCGAAGACATCACTTTCCAGTTCCGTTTCAAGAACTTGAACAAAAACACGACGCTGAAAATCGGCGGCAAAGACATGGCCATTCCACTGGTCATCAATGGCGGCGCGATCGCCGAGGCCAACGCGGCAGGCGCCAACGTGCGCGAAACCTTCACCGTCAATGTGGTCCGTGGCAACCGCCGCTCGGGCACCCGCACTGCCGTGACCAATGCCGCCGGCGGCGGCGCTACATTCGACAAGCCGCTCGACAACATCGGCAACAAGTCGATTCCCAACTATGAAGCCTATGCGGCAAAGCACGTGTACGACATCAATATTCCTGGCTGCGCCACCCCGGGCCGCATGTTCGTCGGCCAGCGCAAGGACCCGTTCGTCGTCAACCTGGGCGAAACATTCGACCTGATCAACATCAAGGCCCCGGCCGTCGAATTCCTCCCGGGCGCCGAAAGCAACGCCAAAGACGACCTGCGCTTCAAAAACGTCACCACGCTGAGCGTGGAAGTGCCGACCGCCTGCCTGATCAGCACCACCGCGCCTGACCCGGTCATCGGTGCCTGGACCACGGCCAGCCTGCGCCAGGGCCGCTTGATCAACCCATCGCCGAAGTCGGATGCCGACGTCAGCCGCGAAGGTGGCGCCTGGACCCAGGTATCGCGTTTGGGCATGCCGCTTGTCAATGAGGTGGTCATTGGTCTGAAGGACAAAGACCGTTTCAATGCCAGCAAACCAGTGGCCGACATGCAATTCGGGGACTATGTGACCAACCCGACGTTCCCGGCGCTGATCGAAATCCTGTACGGTGCGCAGGGCGCCAAGGCACCGACCAAGTTCCCCCGTGCCGACCTGGTCGCTACCTTCCTGACCGGCATTACCGGCATCAACAAGCCGACAGCCAACCCGAAACCTGTTGCGTCGGAAATGCTGCGCCTGGATACAAGCAAGGACATCACTGCCGCCGGTTCGCAAAAGCGCCTGGGCGTGATCGGGGGCGATACCGCCGGCTACCCGAACGGCCGCCGTCCTGGCGACGACGTAGTCGACATTTCGCTGCGCGTCGTCATGGGCAAGCTGTGCACGCTGAACATTGGCTGCGCACCAGCTGATGCACCGGCCGGCACGATTCAGTTCACCGACGGCGCCTTCCTTGACGAGAAGATGACCAACACCACCTTCCCGTACCTGAAGTCGCCAATTCCTGGCTCGCCACAGCAATAAGCCGGCCGCATTCACAAGGAGAGCATGATGAAAAAACTGAGCTTGCTGTGCGCCGTGTGCGCCACCTTGCTGCTGAGCGCGTGCCACAGTAGTAGCAGCAGTAACAACGGTTCGCCCACGGACGGAAGCGTTCCCACGCCGCCCTCTACCATGGTCGACGCGTTCTACACCATGGTGACGCAGTACTTCTCGCCCACCAGCGAGGACACCGACGCCACGCCAATCGATGAAGTAGTAGCCACCCAGCCTGAAGACACGGAACCGGTCGAGTTCACGTAACAGGCAGCAGTAATCGAAGTAGTGCATCGCAGCAATAATCCGGACCGGGGGACCACCCCCGGCCGGAGCAGCATTCATAAAAATAGTCGTTCTCACGCACTGAGAAAATACCATGTTGATTCGATCCGCATTGATCGCCGCTGTTGCCTGCGCGTTGCTTGCGCCCGCGGCTCACGCCGCGCCCTACATTCCCGCCAAAGGCAGCGACGTCGTCGAGCGCCTCCCGCGCCGCAACGATCCCGCCCAGCTTGAGCTGCAGCGCCTGCGCAAGCAGCTTGCCGCCAACCCCACCGACGTGACGCTTGCCACCTCGGTCGCCCAGCATCACATTGCCACCGCCCGCAGCCAGACCGATCCGCGCTACCTCGGTTACGCCCAGGCCGCGCTGGCGCCCTGGTGGTCGCTGGCGGCCCCGCCAAGCGCCGTGCGCCTGTTGCGCGCCACGCTGCTGCAAAGCACCCACCACTTTCCCGAAGCGATGCGCGATCTGGACGCGATCGTCGCGGCCGACCCGCAAAACGTGCAGGCCTGGCTCACGCGCGCCACGGTCCAGACCGTGCGCGGCGATTACCAGGCTGCCACCGCCAGCTGTGCGCGCCTGTCGAGCATCACCGAGCAGCTGGTCAGCCTGACCTGCATCGCCAGCGTGGGCGCCATGACGGGGCGCGCGGGGGCCAGCGAAGCGCTGCTCGACACCACGCTTGCCCGCAATGCCGACGCCGACCCGGAATTGCAGGTGTGGGTGCTGACGCTGCTGGCCGAAATCGCCGAACGGCGCGGCAATGGCGCCGCCGCCGAGGCGCGCTACAAAAAGGCGCTGGCCATGAGTCCCCAGGACAGCTACCTGGTGGGCGCCTACGCCGACTTCCTGCTCGACCAAAAACGCCCGGCCGAAGTGATCGCACTGGTCAAGGACCAGCGGCGCATCGACGGCCTGCTGCTGCGCTATGCGCTGGCGCTCAAGCAGACACCCGGTTCTAACGAAGCGCTGCGCACTGCCGACGCCGAACTGGCAGCGCGCTTTAGCGCCGCCATGCAGCGCGGCGACACCGTGCATCAGCGCGAGCAAGCCCGCTATGAACTGCACGTACGCGGCGACGCAGCAACCGCGCTGACGCTGGCGCAAAAAAACTGGGAGGTTCAAAAGGAATCGGCCGACATCCGCGTGCTGCTGGAAGCGGCGCTCAAGGCGGGCAACAAGGCCGCCGCCGCGCCGGTGCTCGACTGGATCGCCAACAACCGCACCGAGGACGTGGTGGTGGCGCGCCTGTCCCGGCAGCTCAAAGGCGGTGCCTGATGCGCGCCCTGCTCTCTTGCATGCTCGTCCTGCTGTTGCTGTGCCCGATGCTGCCGGCCCAAGCCCACAAGCCCAGCGACAGCTACCTGACCGTCAACGTCGCCGGCGACAAAGTCACCGGTCAATGGGACATCGCCTTGCGCGACCTCGATTTCGCGCTCAACCTGGACCAGGACGGCAATGGCGAATTGACCTGGGGCGAAGTACGCGCCCAGCATGGCGCAATTGCCGCCTACGCGCTGGGGCGCCTGGCGCTGACCAATGGCGAGCAGGCCTGCGTGGTGCGCGCCGGCGAACAGCTGATCGACAACCATACCGACGGCGCTTACACCGTGCTGCGTTTCAGCGCGGCCTGCCCCGGCAAGCTCGCGACGCTGGGCGTGAACTACCGCCTGTTCGCCGAACTCGATCCGCAGCACAAAGGGCTGCTCAAACTGGTCAGCGACGGCGTCACCTCCACCGCCATCTTCAGTCCCGAGCATGCCAGCCAGACCTTGTCGCTGCGCGCGCCCAGCAAGTGGACCCAGTTTGCCGACTACGTCAAGGAAGGCATCTGGCACATCTGGATCGGCTTTGACCACATCTTGTTCCTGCTCTCGCTGCTGCTGCCGGCCGTCTTGATGCACAAAGCGTCCGAGCAGGCGCAAAACTTCCGGGGCGCCCTGATCGACGTGCTCAAGGTGGTGACGGCGTTCACGCTGGCGCATTCGATCACGCTCACGCTGGCCAGCCTGCACGTGGTGGCGCTGCCTTCGCGCTGGGTGGAATCGGCCATTGCGGCGTCGGTCGTGCTGGCGGCGCTGAACAATATTTTTCCGCTGTTTCGCGGCCGCCGCCCGCACGCCGCCTTTGCGTTCGGGCTGCTGCACGGTTTCGGTTTTGCCACCGTACTGGCCGACCTGGGCCTGCCCCAAGGCGCGCTGGCGCTGTCGCTGGCCGGCTTTAATGTGGGGGTCGAAATCGGCCAACTGGCCATCGTCGCCGTGTTCCTGCCGCTCGCCTTCCTGGCGCGCCGGACCTGGTTTTACCGGCAGTTGATGACCAGCGGCTCGGCCCTGATCGCCCTGCTGGCGGCGGTATGGCTGGTCGAACGGGCGTTCGACATGAAGCTGATGCCGGTGTAATGAGCAAGTGAAGGGTAAGTGCGTGGTTTTTGGGCGGTTCTGCGTGCTGCACGCGGACCGCCCGTTTTTTTGGCTGATGCAATGCAACAAACGTAATTTCAGTCTAAAATCAAGGATCCTTATAGTAAATACACCGAAAAGTGCACTTCATGATCACGCCAGATATTGAAAATACCAACGTCACCTCGTTCGCGACCATGCCCACGCCCGAGGAACTGCATGCCCGCCTGCCGCTAACCGACAGTGCCTTTGCCACCGTCATGAAAGGGCGCGCGGCGCTGCGCGACATCATCGACCGCAAGGACAAGCGGCTGTTCGTCGTCGTCGGCCCATGCTCGATCCATGACCCAATCGCCGGCCTCGATTACGCGCGCCGCCTCAAGGCGCTGCAGGCAGAAGTCGCCGACAGCATGCTGCTGGTGATGCGCGTGTACTTTGAAAAGCCGCGCACCACCACCGGCTGGAAAGGCTACATCAACGACCCGGACATGGACGACTCGTTCCGCGTCAACGAAGGCATGGAAAAGGCGCGCCAGTTCCTGATCGACGTGTGCGAGCTCGGTTTGCCGACCGCCACCGAAGCGCTGGACCCGATCTCGCCGCAGTACCTGGGCGACCTGATCGCATGGACCGCGATCGGCGCGCGCACCACCGAATCGCAGACCCACCGCGAAATGTCGTCGGGCTTGTCGACGCCGGTCGGCTTCAAGAATGGCACCGACGGCGATATCAGCATTGCGATCAACGCCATTTTATCGTCGGCGCATCCGCACTCGTTTTTGGGCATCAACGGCCAGGGCAAGGTATCGATCGTGCGCACCGCGGGCAACGCCTACGGCCACGTGGTGCTGCGCGGCGGCGATGGAAGGCCGAACTATGATTCGGTGTCGATCGCCATTGCCGAGCAGGCGCTGGCCAAGGCCAAGCTGCCGGCTAACCTGGTGGTGGACTGCTCGCACGCGAACAGCTACAAAAAGCCCGAGCTGCAGCCGCTGGTGATGTCGGACGTAATCCAGCAGATCAAGCACGGGAACACCTCGCTGGTGGGCGTGATGATCGAGTCGAACATCGTGGGCGGGAACCAGAAGATTCCGTCGGATTTGTCGCAGTTGCAGTATGGCTGCTCGGTGACCGACGGCTGCATCGACTGGGCTGCAACGGAGTCGATGCTGCGCAGCGCGCATGCGGAATTGCTGAACCGGCCTTAAAGCGAGCCGTCGGCGGCGCTTGGCGGAATGCGCCTTCGCTTTTCCGCCCTACGATTGACTCTACGATCGGCCAGGACCATGTAGGGCGGAAAAGCGCGCAGCGTGCATTCCGCCATGGCCCGCCGACGCCGTGCTTTACAATGGCGCATTAAGAACATCTACTGTCCCCCATGATTGTCCTCGGCGTCGAATCCTCCTGCGATGAAACTGGTCTTGCGTTATACGACACGCAACGCGGCCTGCTGTCCCACGCCCTGCACTCGCAGGTTGCCATGCACGAGCAGTACGGCGGCGTGGTCCCTGAACTGGCCTCGCGCGACCATATCCGGCGCGCCATTCCGCTGCTCGAGCAAACGCTCAAAGGCGCCAACCTGGCCCTGGCCGACATCGACGCCATCGCCTACACCCAGGGTCCGGGCCTGGCCGGCGCGCTGCTGGTCGGCTCCTCGATCGCCTGCAGCCTGGCGCTGGCGCTCGACAAGCCGGTGCTCGGCGTGCATCACCTCGAAGGCCATTTGCTCTCGCCGCTGCTGGCGAGCGACCCGCCCCAGTTCCCGTTCATCGCGCTACTGGTCTCGGGCGGCCACACGCAGCTGATGCGGGTCGACGGCGTGGGCCAGTACACGCTGCTGGGCGAAACGCTGGACGACGCCGCCGGCGAAGCCTTCGACAAATCCGCCAAGCTGCTCGGCCTGGGTTACCCGGGGGGCCCTGCCATCTCGCGCCTGGCTGAATTTGGCGATCCCAGCGCCTACAAGCTGCCGCGCCCGATGCTCCATTCCAAGGACTTCAACTTCAGCTTTTCAGGCCTGAAGACAGCCGTGCTCACCGTGGTGAAAAACCATGAAGAAAAAATCATCGCCAATATCTGCGAGCAGGACAAGGCCAACATCGCGCGCGGCTTTGTCGACGCCATCGTCGATGTGCTAACGGCCAAATGCATCAGCGCGCTGCGCCACAGCGGCCTCAAGCGCCTGGTGATCGCCGGCGGCGTGGGCGCCAACAGCCAGCTGCGCGAAGCCTTGAATGCGGCCGCCGTGGCTAAAAAATTTCGCGTGTATTATCCGGAACTTGAGTTCTGCACCGACAACGGCGCCATGATCGCCTTTGCCGGCGCTATGCGCCTGATGATCAATCCCGAAGCCGCCCGGCGCGACTACAGCTTTAACGTCAGGCCGCGCTGGCCGCTCGACGAAATCAAGGTCGTCTGACGGCCCAGCCGGTTGAGCGCGCCAATTTCCTGCTTCACCAGTGAACTCGCGCGGCCCGCGCCGATCCTACGGTGTGACCGCCCATTCGTAATCAATGGCAAACTCGACCGGTTGTGTTTTTCCGGAGGTGCTTTTTATGCGTGTTGTCAGCTGGAATATTCATTGGGGTTGCGGCAAGGATGGCCGGATTCGCATCCATGCCATTATCGACGTCTTGCGCAAGTTGAACCCGGACATCATCTGCCTGCAAGAAGTTGCAGCCAATCATGCGGAGCTGGAAGGCAACGCCAACGCGAACCAGTTCCGCCAGCTGGCGGGGGCTTTTGGCGGCTACCAGCCGGTGCTTGAACCGACCAGTGAAATTTACCAGAACAATATGCCGCGCCAGTTCGGCAACTTGCTTCTGTCCAAGTTCAGGATCAATCAAGTGCACCGCTATTTGCTGCCGTGGCCGCCCGATCCGCACAGCCCCGCAGGCATGCCGCGCGGACTGATCGAAGCGGTGATCGAAGCGCCGGGTGGCAAGGTGCGCGTGCTGACCACCCACCTTGAATATTACTCGCCCGTGCAGCGCATGGCGCAGGTCCGGCATATCAAGTACCTGCACTGGGAAGCGTGCGAACGGGCCCGCATCTTCCAGCCCGATCCCACGCTCGAATCACCCTACCAGCTTGGTTTCCGACCGGGCTCGGCCATCTATTGCGGCGACTTTAATTTTGTGCCGGATACGCCGGAATACAAGGAGCTGATCGCGCCCGATGAAGGCGTCGCCTTGCCGCTGGTCGACGCCTGGCGCTTCAAGCATCCCCATGTGGCGCGCGCGCCTACCGCCGGCCTGCATGGTTTCAAGTGGCCCGAGCGGGCCGATTGCTTCGATTACTTTTTCGTGACCGAAGACCTGGTGGGCCGGGTGGCGGAGTGCGAAGTGCAGTCTGAAACAGCCGCGTCCGACCACCAGCCAATCGTGCTCGACATCAACTAGCCGGCAAGGCTCAAAACTCGTAGCTGACCCGGCCCGTCACGCGCCAGTCGGACTGGTCCGGCATGACTTTTTTCAGCGCGCGCGCGGCGGTGATATTGCCCCGCATTTTGGCGCCCAGCTGGAAGTCGGTGCCCACGCCCGCCGAGTGTGCCCGCTGGCGTGGCACGCCGGTGGTGCGCACTTCGCCCGCATCGGCGAACACATAGGCGTCGACGTTCTCGCGCAGCGCCCGGTGCAGCTCCAGGTTCAGCAGGTAGCCGCGGTCGCCCGACAGCGCGCCCGCCTCGTAGCCGCGTACCGTGCCGGTGCCGCCAAGCTGGAACAACAGCGACGGCGACAGGTTCACCACGCTGGTATCCTGCACGCTGGCGCGCAGCAGCGCGAACTGCTTCGCTCCCATCGTCTCGGCCCAGCTGCCGCTCAACTGGCGCAGGTTGAAGCTGCGTTCCTGGCCGGTCGCCGACTGTTCCGTGGCATGCGTCACCGTCAGGCCCAGGTTGACCGTGCGCTGCTCGAACGTACCGGCGGCGCTGGCCACCAGCGATTGATTCAGGATGCTGGTGCGGCTCAGCTCAAGAGCGCCAACCTGGTTGCGGCTGCGCGTCTTGCCCGCCGTGGCGCCAAGGTCGAACCACCACCCGCCGGTGCGCCACAGCGGCTGCGTGACGCCGATCTGCACCGACTTCGAGCGCCCGCTGATGCCCAGTTCCCGGTAGGGTCCGGCCACGATGTCGGTCACGCTGTCGCTGTACGTCTCGGTCAGCCGGCCGCCCAGGTGGTTGATCGGCACCGCGTACGAAAACGTGCCGGAGGTGGCGCCGCGCGAGCGCGACACATAGACCGAGGCGCGGTCGCCCAGGCCCAGCGGGCCGTTGACGGCGGCGTCAAAGCCGACCTGCGCTTCGCCAATGCTGCGCGCGCCTTCATTGCCGGCAAAGGCGCGCAACTGCAGTCGCTTGGGTTCGCGCACGGTGAGCAGCATGTCGGTCTGGCCGACGCTTGCCCCCGGCCGCAGGCCCGCCTCGATCTGCAGTTCGCCGCTGCGGTTAAAACGCTTGATCTGCTGTTCCAGGTCGCCCACGACCAGCGTCTTGCCCTGCTGGGGCGCGAACCACTCGGCCACGAACGCCTTGCTGGTGTAGGTGGCGCCGGCTACGCTGACGCCCGCCAGGCGCGCTTCGACCAGGTCGATCCTGACCACGCCGTTCTGGATTTTCTGCGCGCCGATCACCGCGCGCGCCGTCACCACGCCATGCGCCCGGTAGCGCGCATTGACTTCCTCGACCATGCTGGTTAGCAGCGCAAAGTCCGCTTCACGGCCCACGTAGCGCGCCGCGATCGCGGCCAGTTCGTCCTTGCTCAGGAAGGCGCTCTCGCCAAACACCACCTGTTGCAGCATGAACTTGGGACCGCTGGCCGGCGCCGGTTTGGCTTGCTCGCGCGTCTCGTCGCGAATCACCGCCGGTGCAGGCGCTGCCGGCGGCGCCTGCTCGTTGAGGAAGCGGCGCCGCTCGGCTTCCTGGCGCTGCAAGGCGGCCGAGTCGATCTGCGTGGGCGCCACCTGCGACCAGGCCGGCGCGGCCACCCAGAGCACGGCCAGCATGGCGGCCAGCCGATGCTGGCGGCGTGGGAACAAGACAACGGGTACGGACCTGCTGGTATTCATAGTTGATTGATTCATTGTTAGTTTGCTGTATTGATTAAGGATGTCAGTTCAATGCCCCAGTTCACGCCCGCATTCACCGATTCGATATCGATGGTGTCCTTGGCCTCTGGCGCCGGGCACGATGCCGCCGGCTCATGGGCCGTGCCGGGAGTGCGCCGCAGCGTCTCCTGCATGCGGCCAATGTCGCGCGCGGCGCTGGCGCCAAAGGCCATGATGCCGCTGTAGCTACGGCTTTCGTGGTGGTTCGGCGCTATCACCCGGTACTGCGGTGCATATTGGGTGACGTAGGCATCGGTCTGGTAGTACACGCCGTTCTGTTCCAGCGCAAAACCGAACGCCGGCTGGTACATCTGCACCACGGCACCGGCCACCGACGTCGGGTTCACATTGTTCATGTAGAACTCACCCGACGGCGTCACATAGCGCATCGTGCCATTTACATAGCCGGCCACGATGGTGTTGCGCTCCGCATTGCTGGTGATGCTGGCATTGCGTGCGCGCAGGCGCGGGAAGGTCGTGCCGCTTTGCGCATCGATGTTCAGCCTGACGTAGTCGGCTACCCCGCCGCGGTAACCCGTCACGTCCAGTTCCAGGTTCGGACCGCCCTGGCTGACGATGTTCACGTCCATGGAACCGGCACCCAGGCGCATCTTGCCCCAGTTGACGGCGGCGTTCATGGTCAGGTTGCCTGCGGTGCTGGCAGTGATGGACGCGGCCTGCAGCGATCCAACCTTGATGCCTTTTTCAGCCTCGAAGTCGATCGCGTCATACGCTTGCAGGCGCGCCGCATTGATGGTGCCGCTGGAACGGATGAACATGGACGCGCCCGCGCCGATCCGGTTACCAAGCAGGTCGCCCACCGGGTCGATCACGACGTCACGCCCGGCGTTCACTTCGTCGAAGCTGAAGCTGCCCGCGCCCACGCGCACGTCGCGCGCAGCCGTCAACACGCTGCCGCTGCCGCCCTTGAGCTGGCTGGCGATCTTCGCCGTGACATCCTGCCCGGCGGCCAGGCGGTTGTAGGCCGCCTCGCCGGTGACGGTGTGCAGGCCCAGGTCGGCGCCCGCTGCCACCGCCCCTAGCGCCATGCTGCTGGCATGCAGCTGCACGTCGCCGCTGGCGTCCAGCGTGCCGGCGGTGAGCAGCGTGCCTGCCGTGACGCCAAGGCTGGCAAGGTGGCCGGCGTCGCCGGTCTTCACGCTGCCCAGCGTGGCGCTGGTGCCGGCGTCCAGACTGGTCGCGCCCAGTGCGTCCAGCGTGCCGATGCGCAGGGCGGCGCCGGTCTTGACGTCTGCCGCACCGCCAATCTGCACTTGCGTGAGCGTGGCGTCAATCGCGGCCGTGGCCTGCAGCGCATCGGCGCGCAGCAGGCTGCCCGTCAGGTTGCCGCCGGTTGCCGCAAGGCGGGCATTGCCGCCTGCCGTAATGGCGCCGAAACTGGCGCCGTTGGCGCGCAGGTCCAGGTCCTTGCCGGCACTGGCCGTGGTCAGCGTTGCGTTGCCCAGTGCGCGGATGCGCAGGTCGCGTCCGGCGCCAAGTAACTCGGTGGCAAACGTGCCGCTGGTATCGATGTCGATGTCGCGGCTTGCGGTGCCATCGTTGAGCGCCATGTTGCCAACGCTGGTGACCGCAAGGTCCGACAACTGCCCGGCGTCGCCGACACGGACAGTGCCCAGGTGCGCGGTCGTGCCGGCGCCCAGCCGCGTGTCGCCGAGCGACGCAAGCTTGACGATGTCGAGCGCGCCGCCGGTGACGATGGCGGTGGTGCCGCCCACCTGCACCTGGCCCAGGCGTGCATCGGCCAAAGCGGTGGCTTTCAGCGTGCGCCCAGCCGTGATACTGCCGGCCGTGAGGGCGGCGCTGCGCAGGGAAACGTCCAGGCCCGCCTTGACGGTGTCGAGCGACATGTCGCCGCCGCTTTTCGCCGTCAAGTTCTGGCCGACGGCGATGGCGCTAAGCGCAGCGGTCGAACCGGCGGCAAGGCTGGTGTCGCCGACGGCGCCGAGCGTACCGATCGCCAGCGCGCCGCCAGTGGCAATGTCGGCCGTGCCGCCAACTTGCACGCGCGTCATGCCGGTGTCGAGCGCCGCGTTCGAGCGCAGCTTGCGTGCCACGTCGATCTGTCCAGCGGCGATGTTGCCGCCCGTGTCAATCTGCATGTCACGGCTCACTTTGGCAGTTTGCAACGACAGCTTGCCGCCGCTGACAATGGCCAGGTCCGACAGTGCAGCCGCCATGCCGACTGCGACATTGCCGAGCGTGGCGCTGGTGCCCGATGCCAGGCGGGCGTCGCCACCTGACGCCAGCGTGACGATGTCCAGTGCGCCGCCGGTGGCAACGCTGGTGGTGCCGCCGGAGCGTACCTGTGCCAGTGCTGCGTCGCCCGCCACCGTTGCCAGCAGATTGCCTGCGGCATCCAGCTGGCTTGCTTTCAGATTGGTACGTGCGTCGAGTTGCATGTCGCGCCCTGCAGTGACGCTGCCCAGCACGAGCGAAGTGCCGCGCAGCGCAGCATTGCCGCTCGCCTTGGCAGTTTGCACCGACATGTCGGCGCCGCTGGCAACAACCAGGTTCGACAACGCAGCCGGCGTGCCAACTTCGACTTGGCCAACCGTGGCGCTGGTGCCTGCTGTCAGGCTGGCGTCGCCGTTCGAGACCAGCGCAACGATATCCAGCGCGCCGCCAGTGGCAACGCGGGTGGCGCCGCCGGAGCGTACCTGATTTAGCGCCGCATCGGCTCCCACCGTTGTCAGCAGATTGCCTGCCGCATCGAGCTGGTCCGCTTTCAGATTGGCGCGTGCATCGAGTTGCATGTCGCGCCCTGCCGTGACGCTGCCCAGCACGAGCGAAGTGCCGCGCAGCGCAGCATTGCCGCTCGCCTTGGCAGTTTGCACCGACATGTCGGTGCCGCTGGCAACCACCAGGTTCGACAACGCAGCCGAGTCGCCGACTTCAATGTTGCCAAGCGTGGCGCTGGTGCCTGATGCCAAGCTGGCGTCGCCGCTCGAGACCAGCGTGGCGATATCCAGCGCGCCGCCAGTGGCAACGCTGGTGGCGCCGCCGGAGCGTACCTGATTTAGCGCCGCATCGGCTCCCACCGTTGCCAGCAGATTGCCTGCCGCATCGAGCTGGTCCGCTTTCAGATTGGCGCGCGCACCGAGTTGCATGTCGCCTCCTGCCGTGACCCTGCCAAGCGCGAGAGAAGCACCGCGCAAGGCCACGTCGCCGCTCACCTTGGCAGTGTGCAGCGACATATCGGCGCCGCTGGCAACAACCAGGTTCGACAGCGCAGCGGAATCGCCGACTTCGACATTGCCCAGCGTAGCGCTGGTGCCTGATGCCAGGCTAGTGTCGCCGATCGAGACCAGCGTGACGATGTCCAGCGCGCCGCCGGTGGTAACGCTGGTGGTGCCGCCGACGCTGACCTGGTTCAGCGCGGCATCGGCCGCCACGGTTGCGAGCATGTTGCGTCCTGCGTCGAGCTGGGTTGCCGCGACATTGGCGCGCGCAGCGAGCTGCATGTCGCGTCCTGCCGTGACGCTGCCCAGCGCGAGCGAAGCGCCGCGCAGCGCAACATCGCCGCTCACCTTGGCGGTATGCAGCGACATATCCGCGCCGCTGGCAGCGACCAGGTTCGACAGCGCAGCCGACGTGCCGACTTCAACGTTGCCAAGCGTGGCGATGGTGCCTGATGCCAAGCTGGCGTCACCATTCGAGACCAGCGTGCCGATCTGCAGCGCATCGCCGGTGATGACGCTGGTGGTGCCACCGGTGCGTACCTGCGCCAGCGCGGCATCGTCCGCCACGCTTGCTACCAAGTTGCGTCCGGCGTCCAACTGCCCTGCCACGGCACTGGCGCGTGCATCGAGTTGCATGTCTCGCCCTGCCGTGACGCTGCCCAGCGCAAGCGAAGCGCCGCGCAAAGCCACGTCGCTGCTCGCGTTCCCCAAATCCAGCGACAGCTTGCCGCCGCTGTCAACGGTCAGGCTGGACGCGGTGCCGGTCTCGCCCACCCGGACCGTGCCAAGCGTAGCGCTGCCGCCGGCGCTCAAATCCGCATTGCCAAGCGATGCGAGCGAAACAATGTCCAGCGCGCCGCCCGCCGCAATGGCGGTGCTGCTGCCAATGTCTGCCCGCTCCAGCATGCCGTCTTGACTGACCGAGGCCGTCACGCTGCCAGCCTTCAGGCGCTTGCCGGTCAGGTTGCCGACGGTCGTGACCAGGCTGGCGTTGGCGCCAGCCGTGATCGTATTAAATGCCGCCGCCCCGGCGCGCAAGCCAACGTTGGCGCCGGCGGTGGCCGTCTCCAGCGTCACAGCGCCGGTCGCCGCGATCAGCAGGTCGCGCCCGGTGTCGATGCTGCCCAGCGCCATCGCGCGGCCACGTAGCGCAGCATCCCGGCTTGCCGTGCCGCGCTTGAGCGCGAGCGCGCCCCCGCTGGTGACAGCCAGGTCCGCCAGCGCGCCGGCGTTGCCAACCGTGACGGTCTGCAGCGTGGCCGTGGTACCGGCAGCCAGGCTGGTGTCGCCCAGTGCGGTCAGTTGATTGATGTCCAGCGCGCCGCCGGTGCTGATCTCCGCCGTGCCGCCGATGGCGACATTCACCAGGCTGGCGTCACCGCCGGCCGTGGCGGCCAGTGTAGCGGCGCTCAGGTTGTTGCCCGCCAGCTTGCCGCCGCCCGTGGTCAGCACCGCGTTGCCGCCTGCCGTGATGGCGTCGAAGGTCGCTGCATTGGCACGCCAGAGCACGTTGCGTCCCGCATTGGCCGTTGTCAGGTCAGCGTCGCCGCCGGCCGTAATCAGCAGGTCGCGTCCGGTAGCAATCTTGCCAAGCGCAAGCGAGCCGGCGCGCAGGGAAGCATCCCGGCTTGCCGCAGCGTCCGTCATGGCCAGCTTGCCGCCGCTGCGGATGTCCAGATCCGATAAGGTGCCGGCATTACCAACCCGCACTGTTCGCAGTGTCGCGCCGGTGCCGGTCTGGACGAATGTGTCGTCCAGCACGTTGAGCGTGTTGCCGCTCAAGCTGCCGCCCATGGTGATCAGGCTTGCCTTGCCACCAACAGTGATGGTGCCGAAAGCGGCCGCACCGGCGTACAGGTCAAGCTTGCCGCCTGCGTTGGCGGTCCCGATGCTGGCCACGCCTGTTGCATTGACCAGCAGGTCGCCTGCCGCTTTCAAGGATCCCAGGCCCGGATGGCTGCCCGCATGCAGTTCCGTGTTGCCGAGCCCGTCCAGTTTACCGACGATCAACTCGCCACCGCTGGCGAGTGTGGCGTTGCCGCGTGCCTTGACCTGGTCGAGGCGGATTTCGCCCGTGGCTGACGCCGTCAGCGCGCGGCTGTCCAGCACCTTGCCGTTCAGATTGCCACCGGTGGCGGCCAGCCTGGCGTCGCCCTTGGCCGTGATCTGCTTGAACGTTGCGCTGTTCGCTTGCAGGTCGAAGCGGTCCCCGGCCTTTGCCACAATCAGGTTGGCGTCGCCGGCAACGTCGAGCGATATCTGTTTGCCCGCCTCGAGTTCATCGGCGCGCAGCGCGCCGTCACTCGCGATTGCCACATCAGCACCTGCGCCCAGCATGCCGAGCGTGACGCCGTCGCCTCGGAGGATGACATTTCCACCGGCCCGGCCGTTCGTGATGGCCACTTGCGCGCCCGCGTTCACGGTCAGCGTATCGCCAACGAGGGCCTGGTCGAGGTAGGTGCCCAGGCCGCTGTCAATGACGGCGGAGCCTGCAGCGTTCAAGTTAGTGACGGAAACAGCACCGCCTGCACCCAGGCGCAGGGCGCCGTTGCCGGCATACACCGATCCCGCATGCAGCGTGCCGGCGGCCATCACCTGGACCGCGCGGCCGCCGATTTTCTGGGCGTCGATGCTGGCGTTGGCCAGCACGTCGATCTGCCCGCCCGCCGCCTCGAGCAACGAGACGCGGGTGTCGCCGTTCAGGCCCAGCCACAGGTCGCCGCTGCGGCTCCTGGCCGACAGATCGGGCGCTGCCACCTGCACGCGGGCCGCGCCGTCGCCAATGGCGGCGGCGTTCAGCGTCACCGCACCAAACGGTGCCGTTGCCACGACATTGTCGCCACCCCGCACTGCCGCGATACCCCCGGCAGCGTCGATGCGGACATTGGCGCCCCGCACGGTCGCCAGCGCCGCATCGCCCTGCAAGGTGGTGATGGTGACGTCGGAACCGGCCGCAGCGGCGCTGCCGGCGCCCATGGCCAGGCTGGCGCTTGCCAGGTCCAGCGTCTGGCTCGCGATCAGGTCGCCGGCAAGCGCCAGGTCACCGTTGGCATTGATGCTGATCGTTCGCGCAGTGGCGTTATCAATCGTTACATCGCGCGCCTCGACGACGAGCGCGCCGCCGGTGTGCAATTCGTCAGCGCTCAGGTCGCCCTCGGCTTGCACGTGCATGCGCTTGTTGGCGTCCAGCTTGGCAATCGACAGCATCGAAGCGGCCTGCGGGCTGTACAGAAAAATACTGTCGCCGGCATGGCCATTCACGCTGCCGGCCACGCCTGCGGGCCCGCTCACTTTCAGGCGCAGCGGGTTGGTCGGCGCTCCGAGGCTGCCGGCCGCATTGAGCACCAGGTCCTGTCCCTGGATAGTCAGGCCGGCATTGAAGTTATCGGCCAGGATGCTGCCGCCGGTGGCATTCAGGCTGACGGTGTTGCGGGCGGCCAGGGCGCCAATTCGCATGTCGCCCGTATAAGTGGTCAAGTACGCCGAATTGCCGGCGGTGGCCACTTGTAAGATGCCGGCGGCGCGGTAAACCAGCGGCTTGAGCGCGGAACCGAGGTCGCCGCTGGCCGCCGACAGGCGCAGGTTGCCGTTGGTATCGATCTGCACGCCGCTACCGGCGGCGGTGATGCTCTCGGGCGCAGTCAGGCGCACGTCGCCGGTGGCGACGATGTGGTCGATGCTCAGGTCGCGGTTCACGCCCGTGCCCTGCAGGAACACGGTGCCAGCCTTGGCATTGATGTTAATGGCGGCGGTCGCATCGATGAACAGCGGCGAGATCTGGGCGATCTCGAAGCCGTCCATGGTCGCGCCGGGAAGCGTGCCGAAGTCGTAAACAGCGGCGTTGCCGTACATATCCTTGCCGCGCACCCGCACGTCGCCCGGCGCCTTGGCGATGCCCAGCGCCGCTTTCTGGACGTCGAGCAAATTGCCGCTTTGCAGGTCTGCCACCGACACGTACACCGCCGGCGCCAGCTTGCCCACGGCGGCGCTGGTGTTGATCGTCACCGCGTGGCCGACGATGTTGGCGCTGGCCGCGCCCACTTGCTGCTGCGCGGCCGGTTCCAGCGCCGCCTTGCTGATCGAGTACGACAGCTGGTTTTCATCCCACTGGGCGCGCGCGGTCAGCGCGCCGATTTGCTCGGCCGACGCCTGGAAGGCGAAGCCCAGGTTGTAGCGCTGGCTAAAATCAGGCGCCGACTCCCACTGGCTGCCGTACTTGCCGTTGTCGGCCAGCGAATCTGCCAGCCGGGTGCGGCTGGCCTGGAACATGTCGTTGGCCATGGCCTGCACCTGGGCATCGCTCGCCCCCGCCGGCGCTGCGGCACGCAGCGCTTCGAGGTTGGCGGCGTCCAGCGTAAGCATGTGGTTCGCGTCCACCGTGCCGCGCTTGCGCAAGCCCCAGTAGTTCTTGTATTCCTGGCTGACGGCGCCGGCCAGCGCGCGCACCGAAGCGTCGTTGGCGGTGCCGGTCTCGGCGCCCAGCGCCGCCGTCAGCTTGAGCGACTTCCAGGTATCTTGCACCTGCTCCTTGCTCAGCGTACTGGCCGGGGTCTGGCCGCGCGCATCGTACATGGTCCCGGCGGTCACGTCGATGCCGATGTCGCCGTTGCCTCTGGATGCAATCGTCCCCACCAGCAAGTCGCCGCCGATCTGACGCAGGCCGATGTCTTGCAGCGCGCCGACATTGACGACGCCGCCGATGGCACCGTTGATGCCGGGATTACCCCTGGCGTTGATGACCATTGGCGCGTTCAGCGCGCCCACGGCGCCCAGTTCGCTGCTCAGCGTAATGTTGCTGCCGCTGATATTCGCGCTGCCCGAAGCGAGCGGCAAGGCCGACAGCGTGCCGCTGGCCTGGATCACGACATCGTTGACACCGTTGTTGCCGCCCGCGCTCACCTGGCCGATGCGCGCACCGGACGCCAGGTCCAGGTACACGCCGCCGTTGGCCGTGCTGGCGTTGAGCGTGCCGCCAGTCGACAGGCTGGCGCTGATCGCCTTGCTGGCGGTTCCCACGCCGGCCCCGCCGTTGAGCGTCAGGTCGTGCGTGCTGAGCGTGCCGCGCGCGCCCTGGGTCAAGGCGCCGCCGGTCGAGATGCTGGTCGCGCCGCCCGGATTGATGATGGCGCCGGCCAGATAGACCGGTGCGTATGCCGACGCGATGTTGACTTCGCCCACCGTGTTGCCCGAAAAATCGATCCGGATCGGATTGTCCGCCCTGACCGAACTGGTCATTTGCAACGTGGCCGTATTGACGTGATTGTAGTTCCAGCGCGCGCGCCAGATGCCGTTTGAATATTGTTCGGTCTGCAGGAAGCCGTAGTTGCAACCGCCGTGATTGTTGTAGCCGTCGCAGCCGCCATAGCCGAACGAGGTGCCCTGCTTGGTACTGTAGCCGGTAATATCCTGGATGAAGTCGGCAGCGCCGGACGCGCCCTGCACCAGCTTGCCTTCGGGAGCAGACCATGGATTATTGCGGTCGCCGTTAAATTGCCAGTTGGTCGCCGTCACAACCCAGCCATCATTGACATACCCGATGGTGCGCGCCAGCGAAGCATTCTGTTTCCACTCCCAGCGCATGTTCTTGACCGGCGCAAACTCGGCCGACGCCGACGCGCTGCTGCCGACATAGGCCAAGTCCTGTCCCTTGGTCCACGCCGCACCGCGGTACATTTTCATGCCCACGGCCGGGTCGTAGGTATACAAATAATGGTTGTTGGACGCGTCGAGCGCGGTATTGGTAATGTCGATCTTGCCGACGGCGCCCGCCATCACGGCCGAACTGCCCGCATTGACATCCTGGATCACCAGCGCAAATGGCGTATCGTTGCTCACGTTGACTTTGCCGAAGCCGCCATTGACGTGAATGTTGCCCAACTTGTTGGTGCTGATGATATTGCCGTTCAAGGACACCGAACCGCCGCCCGACGACGCGCTCACATTCTTGACCGTGATCTGCCTGGTCAAGACGTTAAATTCAGCACCGATGGTTTTATCGCCCGCCTTCAGCCCGCTCACTAACTCATCCGGAATCTTGATTAAATGGCTGGTCCCGAAGGCGTAGTAGCGATACGTCGACTCGTTGAGGAAGTTTGTCAAATTGCCGCCCAGCCCGAGCGACCAGTCGGTCGGCTGGCCGGCGATGATGCCGCCGTTGACATCGATGTACTTGGCCGTGATCGAGACGGTCCCGCCGAAAATCTTGGCGCTGGCCGCGCTGCCCGTCAAGTCAGCTTTGCTATAGTCCATTTCGGTGTGCAAGGTTTCACGCTTGACCATGGGAATGTAAGAATTCTCCAGTTCGGAAATGGGGATCGACCGGCCGATCGGGCTGAGCGAATTGGCCACCTCGGCCGAATCCTGGTTGCGAAAGCCGCTGCCGTAATAAATGTCGCTGTAGTTGCTCCCCAGCGCGGCGCCGGCCTGGTGCACGAAGCTGCGGTTGAAGGCGTCGTCGGAGTTGTAGTTCCACGCCCCTTTTTCGGAGCTGGCAACGAAAGCGATGGCCAGGTCGGGGCGCGGCGCGGCGACCGATGGATTGCCGCCCGGCCAGATCATGCTCTTCTGCCACTCGGCATACGGATTCGCGCCTGCGTAAAACGGCTCGTCGCCGGCCATGTCGACGGCGTACGCGCCCCTGGGCGCGGTCAGGTTCACTTGCTGGCCAAGGATCTGGCCGGTCTGGCCGACCGACCCCATCAGGTTGCTGATGCGCACTGCTCCGCCCAGATTGTTGACGGCACCCATCAGCATCATTGCAGGGCCATACAGGTCGCTTTGCACGGTGGCGCCGAAGCGGTTGTCGAGGATGATGACTGGTGCGCCATCCTTGCCCGTTTCGGTCAGCGTCATGTTGCTCGCCGAGGCACGCCCGGCGGTGCCCGAGAACAGGATCTGGCCGCCCGGGGTATTGGGAATCGTGGCGGAACCGACCACCAGGTAGTTCGGGCTGTAGTTGATGACTTCGATTTTCGGTGCGCCATGCGAGACGAGCTTCCCGCTGCCGCTCAAGTCGCTGGCGTTGACGGTAACGGTACCGCCGGCGGCGTACAGCGCGCCGAGCTTGACGGCGCCAACCGGCGTGGCCGACACGCCGGCGAGCATCGTATCGCGCGCGGCGGTCGCCTTGAAGTTGTCTTTGATATAGGCACTGCTGTCGAACCAGCGCTCGAAAGTGGCGGTCGTCGGTGCACTGTCGGCCGAAATATTGATCTGGCTGCAAAAGATGCCCGCATCCTTACAGTCGGGAATCACGATGGTCAGGTCGTGATAGATGCCGGCGTTGACCGTACCATCCATCACCACGCGCGCGCTGGACGGCGTGCTCACGGTGCTCTTGCCGGCCGTGACGGGAATGAAGCCGAGCGCGAAACCACGTCCGGTGCCGTTGGCGGTCGCAATCGGGCGGCCCTGGTAGGCGCCAATGGTCGCGTTTTGGGCGCTTTGCACCGTGGCGCCGGCGTCGATGGCGAGGCTGGCGTCGCTCCTCAAGTTGGTCGTGGCCGACGCTTTCGGCACGGCGATCAGGCCGTTGACGTAGGCTTGGCCGCTGGCGTTACCGGTCAGTAGCGTGTTAAAGGCGCCGGTAGGATCATTGCCGGCCGTAATGTCAATATTGCCGAACGAACTGATCAAGGTGTTGCGGGTGCCGCTACTACCCTTGATCGTCACGTTCTGGGTCGAGCCCAAGTCAGTGAGCGCGTTCGCGCTGCCGACCACGGCCAGGCCGTGGGTTTCGACCAGGGCCACCGCGCTGGCCGCAGCGCTGGTGTAGGAACCGATGCCCAGGCTGCCCAGACTGGAGAGCTGGTTGCCGCGTCCGATCGTCACGTCATTGTCCAGCGTGGCAACGATGACCGAACTGACCCCCGCGCCGGCCAGCAGGCCGCCGGTTTTCAGGACCACCTTGTCCGACATGCTGACCTGATTGCTGGCGACAATTTCCAGGCTGTACGGATTGGCGTCGGTGCCCGGGCCGCTGCTGATGCTCACGTCGTCGGCCAGCGCCACCTTGGTGTCGGCCACGATGGTGCTGCTGCTGCCGGCCGCGGCGCCGTTGGCCACGCCGCCGCCGGCGCCAGAGGCGCTTTCGTTGTTGCCTGCGGCGGTGTAGAACATATTGTCGGCGCGTACCAGCACTGCGTTCGTGGCCGCGATGCTGGTGCCGGCGCCGATGCGCGCCGCGACCGTCGATCCGGCGTTGTTGGTGGTATTGGCGCCGCTGCCGCCAAATGCGGAGGCGTTCAGCGAATTGGCTTGCGCCAGGTGGCTTTCGATATGGTTGGCAGCCAGCGTCAGCGAACTGGTGTGCAGCTTGCCGCCCGCGCCCAGCGTGGCGCTGGTGTCGGCGTAATCGGCCGTGGTCGCGACCGAGGCATTGCCGGCCACCACGCCGCCGGCTGCGGCAATTGCCGTGGACGTGGTCAGGTCTTCACCGGTGGCCATCACGGACAGGAAGCCTTTGCGCGTGCTGCCGGTGCTGGCGTTGTCGCCAATGCTGGCCACGGTCGTCATTTTTGCACCGTCCTGCTGGCCCGAGCTCGCATGCGCCACCGCACCGCTGGCGGCGAACAGACCGGCGCCGGCATAGCCTTCGGCCTTGGCATGCTGGCTGCTGGTATTGGTTGCCGCGATGGTGATATTCCCATCGGGCAGCTTGACGTTGTTGCCAACCAGCGCGCGCACGCCGGTGGTATTGGTGGCATTCGCCTGCGCGCCTGAGCCGGCCAGCAGCAAGCCGCCGGCAGCGCCCACGGCAGTGGCCTGCACCGTCTTGTCATTGTTGGCGCGCTTTTGTGCAGCAGCCGTGACCGCCAGCTGGCTGTAGCCGGCCACGCTGGTGTTGTCTCCTACCTCGCTGCGCACGTCGCTGCCCTTGTCGGCCGTGCTGATGACCACGCCGACAGCGGCTGCGCCAACCGCCGCGCCCAGGCCGTCGGCGGCAACGGTCGAATCGTCGCTGGCGAGCACCGTCATGGCATTGCTGCCGTTGCCGGTGAAGTTGCCGTCAGCCTTGGCGCTGACGCTGTTTTCGATTTTTGCGTCGGACACTGCTGCGCCCAGGCCCACCAGGCCGGCCGCACCCGCCACGGTGGTTACGCGCGCCGCCCCACCGGCCGCGCCGTCGCCGGTGAAGGCCGTGACGTCGATCTTCGCGGCCGTGACGCTCGCTTGCGTGAGCGAAGCGTCGACCGTGCTGTAGACGCGCGCCACGCCGACCGCGCCGCCGGCGCCGAGCAGGCCGCCCACGGTGGCCGCGCCCGACACGATCTTGGTCGAGGTCAGGGCGTTGGCCTTGACCACGACCGCATTCGCATTGACCACGCCGCCCACGATGCGGGCGGTGACGGCATCGGCCTTGGTGTCGTTGACACTGGCCTTGACGTCATAACCCGGTCCGCTGCGCTGGGCCGGATCGCCGCCGCGCTCTTGCGAGGAGGGCGTGCTGGCAAAGGTGCTGACCTGGCTCAAGGTGCCGTTACCATCCTTGTCCAGTTCGCTGTTGGCGCCGCCCGTATTGCCGCTGCCCAGTACGATCAGGCCGAGCGAGCCGCCGATGCCGACGCTGCCGCCGCCGGCCACCGTGCGCGCCGCCATGTCGATCGTCTTGGTGCTGCTGGCGTCGACCTTGACGGTGCCTGAGGAGACAATCGCGCTGTCGATGATTTCACTAGTCACCGCGCTCTTAACGATTACCACATTGGCCGAGGCGCCGGCGCCAAGGGTGGCCGACACGCTGGCCGCGCCGATGTTCGGCTTGATCGTCATGGTTTCCGTGGCCGTGACCGAGACCGCGCCCGGCCCTGCGGCCAGGCGGCCCGACCCAGTGCGGTCGGTGGTGATGGTGCGCGTAAAACCGGTGCCCGGCGCCGGCTCGGCCAGCATGGCCGACGTGACCGGCTGCACCACCGTGGCTGGTGCCTGCTCGCTCATGGCGACGTGGTAGACGCCCGCTTCGGTGCGGTTCTTGACCAGGGTGACGTCGACGCTGCCCGCCACCGCGGCAAGCCCGGCGGCCGAGCCGCTCAGCACGGCGCTGTTAAAGGTGTTGTCGGTCAGCGCCGCAACTGCCAGGTCGCCGCCCAGCATCAGCGCCGTGCTGCGCGTGGTCGCGTTTTTCACGCCGACCCAGGCGCGCGTGGTGCTGTCGCTGATGCCCACGCCAAATGCTGCGCCAACGCCCACGCCGCCGCCGGCGCCGGTCAGCGCCAGCGAGTTGTAGGCGCTGCGGCTCTTGGCGTCGACCGCCAGTTTGCCGGCGACGACCTGCCCGCCTTCGAGGAAGGCATCGGTGGTGCTGCCGAAAATGGTGACGGCGCCAGTGGCTGCCAGCCCCGCGCCGCCGACCGCAAAGCCGCCCACGATGTCGACCGCGCTTTGCGAGGCGCGCGCTTGCACCGTGACCGCGCCCACGCTCGGGGCGAGCGTGAGCGTGTGCGTGGTGGTGGTCAAGATTGGGAATACGGTGTCGCCGTCGGTGGCGCCGGGATTGGTCGGGTAGATCGGGGTGCCGACGGGCGCGCCGGCCACGTCGCGCACGGCGGCCACGCCGATGGTGGCGTCTTTCACATAGGCCTGGGTGCTGCGGCTGGTCTTGTTGGCCGTGGCCGCACCGGTGGCGGCGCCCACGCCGCCCGAGCCGCCGGCTGCGAAATTGCCCGCGTAGCCGTGGCTGGAGGCGAGCACGTTGACGTCGGCGCCAGCCAGCGCCACGGGACTGCCCGTATTGACTTTGGCGTCGGTGATGAAGGCCGCCGTCTCGCCGCCCATCAGATTAATCACGGGCACCATGGCGACCGAGCCACCGCCGCTGACCGACAAGGTGGCGGCAATGTTGTTGACGCTCTGGTGCGCCGCGGCGTTGACGGCCAGGCCCCGTACCTGCAACTTGGTTTCATCCAGGTTGAAGGCGCTGGTGCGCGGCGCGCCGATGCTGCCCACGTCCGGTGCGCTGGCCAGTTCGCCGCTATTGACTTCCACCGTCTTGCCGGCGTCGGCGCCGCGCGCGTCCACTTCGGTTGCCGCGCCCGTCACGGCGGCGCTGGTAACGCCATCCATCTGGTTAAATACCGCCGACACGCCCAGGCTGCCGTTGCCGCCGACCGCAATGGCGCCGGCAAAGACCGACGCCTGGTCATTGTTAAAGGCCAGCACGCCGATATTGTTGGCGGCGCTGACCTTGGCGCCGTCGCTGATGAAGGCCTTGGCGTTCTTGGCCACGATGTTGGTGACCACGGAACCTGCAAGCGCGCCGGTGCCGGCCGCCGCGCCGGCGGCAGCCTTGGTATTGATGGTGCTTGCCGAGTCGGCCGAGACCAGCAAGTCCTTGACCGCCAGGCCCGCGCTGCTGCTCTTTTTGCCGGTGACGCTGGCCTGCGCCGTATGCGCATGGCCGGGCGTGACGCCGATCAGGTTGACGGCCAGCGCCGCGCCCACGGCGGCGGTGCCGCCCGCCGCCGCAGTGCCGGCCAGCGAATCGATGCTCGCCGCGTCATGCGCGGTGACGCGCACGGTGGCGTTGCCGCCATCGACCTGCGCGTTCGAGAGCGTGGCGAAGGTCTGGTTGTCGATGCGGTTGCTCGAAGCCGAGCCGCCCAGGCCGCCGTTGCCGCCGAGTGCTCCGGCGACCGAGCCCGACGTGATCGCCGCCGTGCTCTCGCCGGCGACAGTTACTGCGCGCGCGCCATGCACGGCGCTGTCGTCGACGCGGGCGGTGACGGCAGTGGCGATCTTGTTGTCGGCCACGGCGGCGCCGATGCCGGCGTCCTTGCCGCCGGCGACCGCGCCGGCCAGCGATTCAATGCGCGATTCGTCCGTGGCCTTGATGGTGGTGGTGGCGCTGGCGCCCGTCAACGTAAGGTCCGAAGCGGTAATGGCGGCGCCGGCTACGTTGCCGGAGCCGGTGCCGATCCAGTTCAGCGTGACCGAGCCGGATACGCCAAGATCCTTGACGCCCACGCCGACCGAGATCGCGGCGCTGCGAATGTTCGAGTCGAGCGCGCCGGTCACGCTGAGCGTATTGGCCTGCGTTACGCTGGAGGCGTCGAGCGTGGCGCGCGCGCCGTTGTCGATGCTGTTGAACGAAAAGGCGCCGCCCACGCCGGACTTCATGCCCAGCACGGCCGCGCCGCTGCCCGACAAAATGGCCGACTTGTCGGCCGCGCTGATGGTCACCGCGTTTCCACTTGAAGCGCCGCCTGCAGTGCCGCTGTCGAGCGCGCTGTGGCCGACCGTGGCATCGGTCTGGTTGGCGATGAAATTGAGCGCCAGTGCGGCGCCCACGGCGTCGCCGCTGGAACCCACGCCGCTGACGGCCAGCGACTTGATGTCCGCCCCGGAGTCCGCGTTGACGGCAAGCGCCTTGGCCGCGTGGATGGTGGCGTGATCGACTTTGGCCAGCACGTCGCCGGAACTGTCGTTGAGCGTCAGGGCGCCGCCCACCGCGTTCTCCTTGCCCAGTGCGATTGCGCCGGCCATGGTGGCAATGACGGATTTGTCGGACGCGCCGACGTGCACATTGTCGGCCACCAGCGTCGTATTGGCCGTGTTGCTGGCGCCCGCACCCGCATTGCCGACGCTGGCCGTGACGTTCTGGTCGATGTAGTTGACCGAGAACGAGCCGGTGCCGGCCGCTTTCTTGGACACGCCCACGCCCGCCGCAATCGTGGTCAGGCGCGCCGTCGAACTGGCCGCCACGTCAATGCCGGCGCCGGGGCCGCTGGCCGTCACGCTGGCGTTGTCGATGCTGGCGCGCAGTTCGCTCTTGATCTGGCTGTAGCCGGCCGATGCGCCCATGTTGTTGCCGCCGGTGAGCATCACATTGCCTGCAACCGCGGTGATACAGCTGCCGGCCGGGGTGACGACGGCGCTGGTCTGGCCGCCGCAATAGTCCAGCCCCTTGACCGCGTTTTTGCGCTTGCCGTCAGGGTTGATCAGCAGTTCGTAGGCTTCGTTCGCGCCGGCATCGGTGGCCAGCACCGTCACGTTGCCCGTCACGCCCACGTCGGAGTCGCCGCCGATGGTGGCGCGGGTGGTGCTGTCGACCATCGAAATGACGGTCGAGCCGCTAATGCTGTTGCCATCGGGCGCGTTGGAGGCGGCGATAAAGGCGGCGCCACTGGCAATTTCCGTGGCGTTGAACGCTTTGACGTCAAGCTGCTTGAAGTTCTTGACAGTGGCGTGATCGATGGTGCTGCTGACGTCCGCGCTGACGTTGGCAAAACTGACGGCCAGACCGGCGGCCACGCCTTTTTCCTCCGCGTTGCGGGAGATCTTGACTGCCAGCGAGCCGCCGCCGGTGCCGATAAAGCTGCGGTTGTAGGCGGTCACTTCAGCGTTGGCGGGGGCGCTGTCGTCCGCTTCGATGCTGGCGTCGGCCACGCCCGCGTGCGCGAAATTCATGCTCTTGTCGGCGTCGTCGTAGAGCGAGGTCGTGATCGAGATGGAGCCCACCAGCTGGTTGGATGTGGTGGTTTCCTTGCTGCTGCTGTTGACCGCCATGGCCAGCGCGATGGCCAGCTGCTCGCCGCCGGTCAAGGCCTGGATCTTGACGTCGCCGGCGCCCGTGACGTGGGTGTTCTTCAACAGCGCGCTGGTGCCGTTGCCGACCTGGTTGACGGCAACCGCGCCGGCAATGGCGCTGCTGCTGGTGTTCGAGGTGGCGCCACCCAGGGCCAGCGCGGCCGAGCCGCTGGCGGCCAGCACGTCGGCGTCGGACACGGCGCGCACCACCAGCGAGGCTGGCCCAGGCGCTGGCGTGGTGGAAGCCTGGTCGAGGTTGACGTTGGCCACCAGGGCGCTGGTGCGCATCTTGGCCGCGTTGGCCGATGCACTGCCCGCGCCCGCAAAGGCGAAGCTCGGCTCTTCCTTGCTCTTCTGGGCCCCGGCCGGCTTGGCCGGCGCGTCGGTCAGCGTCAGCTTGTTGACCGCGTCCGCCGTGTTGTCGAGCACGTAATTGTATTTTTCCTTGATCTTGTCGATGATGCCCGGCTTCGGGTCGCTGCTGTTCTTGGCCACGCTGCCGGCGATCGCCAGCGCGTTGACGGCGCCGCCGCTGCGCGCCTCGACCGCGAGTGCGCGCACGGCCAGCGCGGCGCCGGTCACGTTGCGCGTGCTGGCGCGCGGCGCGTTGACGGCGGTACTGTCGTTGTCGGCGACTTCGGCGCGCGAACTGGTGTCCACGCGGTTGATCGCGATGCCCACGCCAACGCTGGCGGTGGAGGCGTGGCTCAAGCCTCCACCAGCGGTCCACAGCACCGGTTCCACGCTGGAGGACAGCGTCAAGGCCTTGCTGCGAATGGTCGCTTCATCGTCCACCAGCGCCAGCGCATTGCTGTTGACTTCGCTCATCACCAGCGTACCGTTCAAGCCGAAGGTGGCGCCGCCGCCGCCGGCCATGGCCAGCGAAATGATGCGCTCCTTGCTGGTTGCCTGCACCGCAACGCTGTCGGCGGCGCCGCGCTCGTCCACGCTCCAGGTGCGCGTACCCGGCGTGCCGCTGGCCGATTCCTTGATGCCTTCGATCACGACGCCTTCGCGGATCACCGCAGCGGTCGTGTTGTTGAGCGTAGTCTGGCCGATCGAGGCGCCCAGGCCCGTGGCGCTGCTGCCGCCCGGCAGGCGGCCGGCCATGAACAGGTAGGTGGCGTCGTAGTCGGCGCGTACCGTCACGGCCTGGGTGAAGTCGAATTTTTGCTCGGGACGGGCCGGGTCGACCTTGATGCTCGCGCTCCACGGCGCGACTGCCGTGTTGTACATGCCGCTCACATTGAGCCGGGCGCCGGCCATTACTTCGCTGCGCGCATGGTCGTTAAAGGTCAGCAGGTTGAGCGAACCGTAGATGCCTTTGGCGTCTTCGCTGCCGTCGCCGCTGGCCTTGGCCGAGGACTGGCCGTTGAAGACGTCGGTCGTCAGGTCCAGGTTGACGTAGGTAGTGCGCAGGTTTTCCCAGGTGGTCCAGCGGGTAAACGGTTCCAGCGTGGCGACCGGATCGAAGAACGAACTTGGGCGGATCGGCACCAGGGTATTGGCGGAAACGCCAATGCGCGGCGCCGTCAGCAGCGCGTTTTCGCCCACCGTGGCGTTCGCTTCATGAGTGAAGTTGCCAAACGACAGGCCGGCCGAAAACGCACTCTTGGCGCCGCCGGACTCCTTGGCCGCCGACTGCGAAACGGCCGCCGAGGTGGCGCTGATCTTGACGTCGGCCGCCAGCAGGCGGCTGGCCACGGCGATCGAACCGGTGGCGTGCACCACGCTGCCGTTGCCGATCACCGCGTCCGCCGTGTGACGGCTGGTGGACATGGCAATCGCGCCGCCCAGGCGGAACGCGTTCGATTCCTGGGCGCTGGCAGGCGCCAGGTCCTTGCTCGGCATGATGTTGCCAAGACCAAGGAAGCCATACATGGCGGTTTCGGCCTTGCCGATGGTTTGCGCGGCAGCCTGGTTGGCGATGGCGTCGGTACCGGAGGCGCCGACCGACGACTTGGCCGTCACGATATCTTTTTGTACGTCGTTGACGGCGATCACCGACACCGTGCTGGCGTCGGCCACGTTGGCGCCCAGCGTGGCGGCGGCGTGCGAATTGTGCAGCGCGTAGGCGACGGCGGCAGCGGCCAGGCCCTGGGTGCCGGTCTCCACTTCCGCGTTGTTGGTGTAGCTGCCGGCGTTGGTGGCACCCAGCGCCAGCTTGCCCGACACGTCCAGCGTGGCGCCGGCGTCCACGCGCGCGATGGCGTCGATCTCGGCCTTGGTGTAGGACAGCGCCACCGACACGTCGTTGTTGTCCGGCTTGGTGGCGTGGGGCGCCTTGATCTGGGCTACCACCTTGGCCTGGTTGTGCGCATCGATGGTCAGGTCGGCCGCCTTGATGCGCGCGCCGCTTTCGACGATGACCTGGGCCTTGGACTGGTTGCTGACATAGGCGGCGCCAATGCCGAACGAGGACGAGCCGGTCGAGCCGCTGGCGGGCGCGGCCTGTTCGATGCCGGCCTGGGTCAGCGTGGCGGCGCTCAACAATACCTTGCTGCGCGCCTCCAGCACGCTGCCCGTGCCGATGCGCACCGTGGCGTCGGCGCGCACGTCCGATTAGATCAGCTCAGCGTCAAGCGGCACGCCGGACACTTTCAGGATAGCCGATGCGCCGGTACGGGCCAGGCCCTGCGCCAGCCCGACTACCGAGTCGCCCACATACACGTGGCGGCTGTCGACGGTGGTCTTGGCGGACAGTTCAACCGAGTCGCCCTTGATGGTCGAGTTCTCGAGCGTGATGCCGGTTCCCAAGTCCACCAGGCCCAGCTGGAGCGCAGTTTTGCTCGCTTCAGCCTTGAGCAAGACCACGCCGGACGTGGTGGTGGCTTTGTCGCCCGAATTGGCCACCAGCGTGCTGTCCTTGAGCGTGATGGAAGGCGCGGTTAGCGTGATGTTTCCCGATGCCTGCGACGAGAGTGCACTCATCACGTTGCCGCGATCCGGTGTGGCGTTGCCCGCCAGGCGCCGCGTGGAGATAAACACGTTCTTGAGCACGATCGATTTGTCGGCCTGGAGCACATAATTGACGCCGGAGTTGCCGTTGAAGTCGTCAAAGCCGGCGCCCTCGTACAGCAGGTTTTCCGGATCGATCAGGATGGTCCCGCCTAGGCCGCCGAGCGCGCCTGCGGCCAGCTTGCCGCCGCGAATCGCCAGATCCTTCTTGGCGCTGAACTCGAGAAAGCCGCCGTCGCCGGTGGCGCCGGCACCCGCGTCGATGGTGGCGCCGCCCGCCAGCGTGGCATTGTTCTGCGCGAACACGACGATGTTGCCGCCGTTGGCGTCCAGACCCAGGCCGCGCGCCGACACCAGCGCCCCGCTCGCGACGTCAATATCCTGGTCCGCGCGCACGGTGATCTTGCCGGCCATGCCGGCCTTGCCGTCGACCGCGACGGCAAGGCCAGCGCCACGCTGCCGCTGGCCTGGATTTCGATCACGCCAGCCGTCTCGACCAGCGCCACGCCGGCGTCGATGCCGGTGCTGTTGACGGCGCCCAGGAAGGCGCTCTGGTGCGCCACTTCGGCGCCGGCGCGCAAGGCGCCGTTGATGAAAACCGCCGCGCCTTGCAGGCGGATCATGTCGCGTGCATTGACCTGGCCATCGATGCGGATCGCGCCCAGGCCGGAGGCCGGTGCGTTGCCGCTGACCAGCGTGCTGACGGCCAGCGCGTCGATGCTGCCATCGGTGCCGATCACGCCGTCAAGGAACTGGCGGCTCGGTGTCGTCACCAGCAGGCTGCCCACGTTCAGCGCGCCGGAAGCGCCGACGATCATGCCGTACGGATCGGCAAACACGACATTGCCGCCGATGCGTCCATCCTTCAGGCTGTTGACGATGCCGTTGACCTGGACCGGGGCGTTCGTGACCAGGTTGACCAGGTGGGTCGCATTGGTGGGCACCACCAGGTTGACCGTATTGTTTTGCCCCACCTGGAACAGGTTGAAGGCATTGAGCGCCGTCTTGCCGTGGATGGTGCCGGTGGTGATGTTGGTCACGTTGCCGGTCACGGTCAGCTGGGTGGCCGTGGTCCCCTTGGGCACGATGGTGTTTTGCGCGTACGCCATGCCAATCGAATTGCCGAATACTGTCAGCAAGGCCATGAACAGCGCCGACGGCCGGGCGCGGTACAGCTGCCAGCGACGTGGGTTTGCGGCTTGGAGAGTCTTCGACAAGATGGACATGGGGCGTTCCTGTAAATGTGTTGATTGCCCGGGCAGGCGCGAGGCGCCTGCCCGGCCGGGATGGGACGGGATGGGATGGGCGAGCGGCCCTTGCGGGAGCGGGCGCGCCGTATTGCTGGCGTTGAAGGCGGGGCTACATCACGGTCGGCGCTGCGGGCATGCTTTCGAGCAGCGATTGAGCTGCCTCAGTGGCCGCTTGCGTGGCGGCGCTGGTGCGGCGGTCGAGGCGTGCAGCCAGGCGCGGCACATGCTTGAGGGAGAACAGATGGGCGTGGATCAGGCTCATGTCGCCATTGCGCAGAAGGTGCAGCAGTGTGACGTCATCGAGCTTCATCAGCTTTTCCTGGTCGATAATAAAAATGCCCTCGACCAGCTGCTTTTTGCCGTCGCGCTGCACTTCGATCGTCTTCTGGGTCAGCAAGTCCAGCTCCGCCAGGCGGGCGGCAAAAGCGTTGGTGTTCTGCATTTCGATGTGGAACAGGCGCAGGAAATCGACGGCGCCGGTCAGCAGCGGCGCTTCCGTGCCGTCGGCGTCGAACAGCGCTTCGCCCGTTTCCTCATTCAGGCCGACAAACGATTCGTCGACGCAGACCGTCAGGTCGGCGCCCTCGCCGTCGCCCTCGGCCAGCACGAACGGGTAGCGGCGCACGAAGGCGGGCAGATAGCAGTCCGCTTCCCATTGGCCATTGGCGTCCACGTACAGGTTTTCCTGGTCGTTCAGGCCGACCATGGCGGCCAGTGTGAACGGTCCGCCAGCCTTGCCGACGAAGACAACCGGATAACTCAAGGCGGCATCGACGATTTCGGTGGCGGCGATCAGGACCGAATTGGTCTTTTCGGCAAAGGAAAAGTTGCCCGCGCTCGCATCGAGCTTGAGGTTGCGGTGGCGTTCGCGGTTCAGCGCGGTCGGTTTCTGGTAAAAAATCATCGTTGCCATACATTTCCTTTTTTTCAATCGCGCAGTATAAAGCAATGCTTTATGCACAATAACTATTTCATAGCCATTTGCTTATTTAAAATGCATCCAGCACAACAAAAATGATCGGAAGTCCTTGCTTTTATGCCAGACTTTATACAATAAAATTGTTGTCTAAAATTTATTCTTACGTCATTCTAAAGGGAATAAAGCGGGCACAACGGCGGTGCGGCCATCTGATACCGCACTGATACCGGCGTGGCGCCGGTTCGTGTCGGCTCAGCGACAGTTGCCGTGGATTGGTGTTTTAGCGAGACAATGCGGCAGGAAAATGCAGAGGAATATGACTTTTTGGCAAGGAAAACCGGCCAAAAAGGTGCGCATCATGACAATGCGCACCGGGGGTAGCGTCAAGCTGGTTCAGTGGTGGCGAGCAGCGCGCGCCGGTACAGCCGTGTGAGCTGTTCAGGCTCGTCGTAGACGATGCGCAGACCCTGGCGCAGGTCGGCGCGCATTAGCAAAATCATCTGGCGCGCCAGGTCGCGTTCGATTTTTACGCGCACCACCTTATACACTCGCTCTTGCACCACGGAAATATCGCTGCCCACCGGCGCGATCCGGAATTGCCCGGTGCCGCCGATGACTTGCGGCGGCAAGTCCATCTTGCGCCGGTCGGTCTGGGTAAAGTCCGACAGCACGGTGCGGTAGGCGTCGTAGCCGGCAATTGGCCAGTCGTCGGGTGCGTCAGGCAGGTTGTTGTTGATGGAGTACATTTTGGCCGACACCGGCAGCAAGTCGGGCAGCGAGAAGCGGCGCGCCATGTTCGGGTTGCCGGCGCGCACCAGGTTGGCAACCAGCTCGCCGACGCTGGCGTGACCGATGGTCGACGAAGTTCGTTCCATGCCGCCCCAGTAGCCGTTTGCGCCCTGCAGCAGTGCTTCGATCACCGAGGCGTTATCCATGCCGTTGCCGCTATGGCAGTGGAACAAAATGGCCTGGCCCGGCGCCAGCACGGCCTTGGCGGCGGCCACCACGGCGCCCACCTGGAACGGGAAAAAGCTGCCGCGTCCATCTTCGAAGGAGAGGCCATCGACCGGCAGCGTGGCCAGCAACTCGAGCACGTCGAGCGCATAGTCGCGATCGGCCATGAAAGTATCCATCAGGTCGACGATGTTGATGTAGATGCGCCCGCCCGGGTTGCCCGTGGCTTGCCAAGCGTTGCGCAGCCAGGCCACGCTGGCGGCCAGCTTTTCCAGCACATGCCCACTGTCCATGGGCTTGGGCATCAGGTTAATTTCGTGCAAGGTGTTGGGAATCGTGTACGCGAGCAGTTTTTGCACGCTGGGGTCGGGCGTAAAACCGGTCTCGCTCAAGGTTCCCACTTCGGTCATCGCAAAGCAGTGGCTCAGGTCATATTGATTGTCGCGCAGGTAGCAGCAGAAGTCGTCCTCGACTTCGAGCTGCTCGGGAAAAGCGTAATCGAGCGTGGCGATGATCCGGTCCTGGATGTTGAACTGGTCCAGCAGCGGCCAGGTATCGATCTTGTTTTGCAGGGTGTGCCCGACCACGGCGGCAAAGCACGGTTCGCGCACCGACAGGATCAGCAGCGGGTCGAGCGCGGCCAGCAGATCGAGCTTGGCATCGGCCAGCGTCAGCTGGGCCTGGGCAGCAGCGCGTCCGCGCGGGGGAGTATCCATGGTATTCCTTGGGTTGGGAGGGAAAAGGTCAGGCGAGGCGCAGCAGCGCGTCGTGCAGGCGGGGCGTGGCGAGCGCGAAGCCTAGTTCGCCGCTGTGCCGGTGCAGCTCGATGAGTGCGGCGCGAGCGCTGTCGTCGGGCGCGTTCAGCCAGCGCGCGAATTGCGTGAGCAGCGCAACGTGGTGTTCGACCCAGGCGCAGGGCTCGCCCCTGGTCTGGGCGGCCAGTCGCCCGGCAAAGGCCAGCGCCGCTGGCGCGTCGCCCGCGATCAGCGCCACCTCGGCCGCCGCCACCAGGAAGCGCAAGCCATTGTGCGCCACGCAGTCCTGGCGCAGGTAGGCGTTGCCCAGGCGCAGCGCCTGCTCGCGCACGGCGGCGTCGTCAGTCAGCAGCGCCAGCGTACCCATCACCCACGGACCGATGAAACCTTGCAGCTGCAAGCGTTCAACCTCGGCGGCGGCCCAGCCAATCTGTTGCTGCGCCAGCACGACATCGCCCTGCAGCCATGCAATACGCGCCATGCTCTCCATCAAAAACGGCTCGAAGCGGGCCGCGCCCATGGCCCGGCTCAGCGCCAGGCCGGCGGCCACTTCCTCTTTGGCTTCGTCCAGCTGGCCGCCGGCCAGCAGCACCCAGCCGGCGGTCAGGCGCGCCACGATTTCGGCGCGCTGGTTGCCCAGCCGGCGCGCCAGCAGCGCCGCCGCGCGCGCGCCGGTGCGGGCCGCCGCGCTCTGGCCCAGGTACAGCCGGGTCGAGGCCAGCGCGCTGCGGTTACCCGGGTCCAGCTGGACCAGGCCGTCGCGCTCGCACATGGCCAGACACTGGCCAAACAGGGCCTCGGCCTGGCGCATGTAGCCCTGCGCGTAGTAAGAGTCGGCCACGCCGCTGAGGGCGCGGATTTCGGTTTCCACGCTGGCGCCGGCGCGCGCGTGCACGACTGCTTGTTCGTGATACTGGCGGCACGCGTTGTAGTTCCCGCGTGGGAAGTAGATATTGCCCTTCAAGTAGAGCAGCTTGGCCAGCGAAGCGTCGGCGCCCATGCCCCGCGCCAGCGGCAGCATGGCGTCGAGCAGGCGCTCTTCCTCGTCGAGCTGCTCAAGAATATTCAGGCTGGTCGCCAGGCCCAGCGCCGCCTCGATCTTGTCGGACGCGCCGGCGGCCAACGCCAGCGCGCCCTGGTAAGACTGGCGCGCCCGCGGCGTCAATCCCGCGCCGCTCAGGGCATGCGCGTGCAGCAGCGCCAGCGCAAAGCTGTCCGGGTGCTCGCTTTGCCACTGTGCGCTCAGTTCCAGCGCGGCGTCGAACTGGCGCGCGGCCAGCTTGTCGCGCAGGGCCGCCAGCGCCATCTCGAAAGCGGCCGGATCGTCGCAGCGCCACAGGTGATGGGCGCATAGGGCGCGGTCGGTGTCGCGGTACAGGTCGGCCACGGTGCGGTGCAACAGGCGCCGCTGCTGCGCGTCGATGGCGTCGTAGATGCAATGCATGACCAGGTCGTGCACGAACATGTAGCTGCCCTGCCCGCAGGGTCGCACCAGGCAGTGGCGCCCGGCCGCCTCGGGCAGGTAGTCGGGCTGCGCCAGGGCCTGGCGCAGCATGCCCAGTTCGAAGCGGTTGCCGATCACGGCCGCCAGGCGCAGCGCAGCGCGGTGCAGCGGTTCGAGCGCGTCCACGCGCGCCTGGACCAGGTGGCGCAGGCTGTCGGGCAGCGCAATGCCGGGACTGGTCAGCAGCTGGGTCAGGAACAAGGGGTTGCCTTGCGCGCGCGCGACGCAGCGGCGGCGCCAGGCCGGTTCCAGGTTGGCGTACTGGTCGGCCAGCACGTCGGCTTCGCGCGCGTTCAGGGGCGCCAGTTCGAACACCGACAGGGCAATGTCGGCCAGGTGCGCGCGCAGCTGCGACTCGAGCGGATCGTGTTCAATGCGCGAGGTGAGTACCCACACCACGCTCGCTTCGCGCGTGTGGGCGATCAGCGCGCCGAGGGCGGCGAACAGATGGCTGTCGCCCCAGTGGATGTCTTCCACGCTGAGCATCAGGGCGGTGAGCATCGAGCTGCGCACGATCAGCGTTTGCACGGCGTTCAGGATTGCTCGATCACGCGCCTCGGCCGTCATGGCCGCGTCGAGCGCGCGCTGGCCTGCGTCCATCGGGGCGCCCGTCAGCGCGCAGTAGAACATGGTCCATTCAGGCGGCAGCTTGAGCTGCGCCACGGTGGCGGCGATGGCGCGCGCCAGGGCTTCAGGCGTGTCGGCGGGGCCAAACAGGCTGCGCACCAATTGGCCCAGCGGCGCCAACGCGCTGTCGGCGCCAAAGTCGCGCACCTCGCAGGCGTGGCATGCGAACTGGTTCTGGCGCGCGATGGCAATGAATTCCTGCGTCAGCCGGCTCTTGCCGATGCCGGCCATGCCGCGCAGGTAAATCACGTGGCCGCTCTGGTACTGCTGCGCGAACTCGATCAACCCTTTGAACTGGCCCGTTTCGATATAGCGCCCGATCATTGGCGCGGGCGCGTGCGCCTGGTCGGCGAGGCGGGAAAAGGTCTGGTAGCCGCCACCTTGGGGCGCGGCGTCGAACACAAAAATGCCGGTCAGTTGCGAGACCAGCTCGAGCGCTACGTGGATCGCGCCGCAGCTTTGGCCCGTGGCGCGCGCGTCGGCCTGCAGGACGGCGTCGGGGGCGCGCCCGTCTTCCCAGCGCGCCAGGCGCAGCGCCATGCTGGTGGCAACCGTGGGCGCCAATTGCAGGCTGATTTCGAGGGCGCAGCGCATGGCGCGTTCGGCGTCGCTGCTGTAGGCCTGCGGGATGCCGAAGATGGCGGTGATGTGTTGCGCGCCGGGTGCCTCCGTGCGCCCACCGAACTGACGCACCAGCGCATCGAGCGTTTCGCGCGTGGCATCGCTGGCAGGGGTGTTCAGGCCAATGTGCAGTTCAATGACGTAGCGCACCGGGTCGTCGCGCGGGATGGCGCTCTCGCGATTTGGCGCATTGGCCGGGTTGCGCAGGTCTTCCACGTCGACCGCGAAAATCGCGGCAAGGTGGCGCGCCGTGCGGTACAAGACGGCCTTGCCCGTCTCGGCGCGTTTGATGGAGGCGATTGACACACACAGCTGGCTGGTAAAGCACAGCTCGGCCAGTGCCTCTTGGCTCAGGGCCCGCGCCTTGCGCAGCTGTTTGAGCATGCCAGCGTCAAGCACCACGCGGCCGTCGGACGGCAGGGCTGTGGCGCTGGGCGGAAGGGGGGACTGGTCCGGGGTCATATTGCTGGGACTATAACATTGTGTCGGCTGTCGCAAAAGGGGCGGCATTACAGCAGCGTTACATCGTTCTGGCGAAGGCGGCGAGGCGAGGCGATGTTGTTCATGCGCTTGACCGATGGCTGGGTGAACAGGCGATGCCTATGCGATCACAAGGGCCGCTGTGGCATTTCAAGATATCGTCGGGAACTATCAGTGCCTCAGCTTGGTCGATGAGGCGTAATTCTGACGGAAGCAGGAGTTGTGAATGCAAACAAAACAGAGCATTGATTCTTCTGAATGCGTAGGAAGTATCGTTTCTTTAGCAAACCTGACTACTGGGGCGATCTGGGCACCGATGTCTTTCGAATTGGACCGTTCTACAGGCGTGACTGCTGCCATTCGTAAAGTACGCGCCGAAGAGCCAGCTCCGGATGGCGTTGGCGCCAACGTTATAACCCTATCTCAGGGTGGCTTGTCGCGGCGAACGCTGGCAATCTATCAAGCGGACGAAGACGAATGGATGCTATTCGATGGCAAGCGTGAGTATCATCTGGAAAATGTAGTTGTAACATGGACGAAAGGTATTCAGATCATCCCTGGCGTTTTTAGCTTGGCGACGCTAGCGTTGAACTGTGCCGGCGTTGTTGTAGCACAGTAACGTATTTCAGACCAACCCTGAGTCACTGGTCAGAGGCGGGACGGTCCTTGGACGATATCGATATAGGCCATCTTATCGTGCGCTTGAGTAAAAATCCTTTTGGGCTAACGAGGCTCGCCGACTCCACGCGTGCCCGTACAGACCAGCCTCGCGCGCCACGCTAGGCCGCATCTTTGTGCGGCCTGGCTTGCCGGTGATACAAAAACTCCAGCACGCGCGTGCGGTATTCCACGTACAGCACGTCATGCGCCAACGCCACCCGGTCGCGCGGGCGGGCCAGTCTGACCTGGACGATGTCGCCGATCGTGGCCGCAGGGCCATTGGTCATCATTACGATCCGGTCTGACAGCAGCACCGCTTCATCCACATCATGCGTCACCATCACGACCGTCGAACCGGTCTTGGCGACAATGGCCATCAACTCATCTTGCAAGTGAGCACGCGTGAGCGCGTCGAGCGCGCCGAAGGGCTCGTCCATCAGCAACACTTTCGGCTCCATCGACAAGGCACGCGCAATGCCCACGCGTTGCTTCATGCCGCCCGAGATTTCATTCGGGCGCTTGGCGCTGGCCGCCGTCAAGCCGACCAGCGCCAGCGCCGCCGCTGTTCGCTCGCGCAATTGCGCCGTGGATTCCTTGGCAGCGAACACTTTTTCGACGGCCAGGTAGACGTTCTCGAAACAGGTCAGCCATGGCAGCAGGGAATGGTTCTGGAACACTACCGCGCGCTCGGGCGAGGGGCCCGCAATTTCGCGCCCGGCGCAGATCAGCGCGCCTTCGGTCGCCGTCGTCAAACCTGCCAGCAAGTTGAGCAGTGTGGACTTGCCGCAGCCGGAGTGGCCGATCAGCGTGATGAACTCGCCCTGCTCCACCGCCAGATTGACCCTGGTGAGCGCGTGAAAACTGCCCTTGCGCGTGTCGAACACCATTTCCGCGTTCTGCACTTCGATGAATTTTTTGCTCATGTCAGGTTCCCGCTTCTTCATAGGTGAAAGTTTTTGCGAGCGCAACGAGCGCCTGCTCCAGGATCAGGCCGACCACGCCGATCACCACGATGGCAATCACGATATGCGCCACGTTCAGGTTGTTCCACTCATCCCACACCCAAAAGCCGATTCCTACGCCGCCGGTCAGCATCTCGGCCGCGACGATCACCAGCCAGGCCGTGCCGATCGCCAGGCGCACGCCGGTCAGCATGTAGGGCAGCACCGATGGCAGCAAGATCTTGGTGAAAATCTTCCATTCCGACAGTTGCAGCACGCGCGCCACGTTCATGTAGTCTTGCGGCACGCGTTGCACGCCGGCGGCCGTGTTGATGATCATCGGCCAGATCGAGCAAATGAAAATCGACCAGATGGCGGCGGGATCGGCCGCCTTGAACACCAGCAAGCCAATCGGCAACCAGGCCAGCGGCGAGACTGGCTTGAGCAGGCTGACAATCGGATTGAACATGCCCGCCAAAAATGTGAAGCGGCCGATCATGAAGCCGAGCGGAATGCCCACCAGCGCCGCCAAGCCAAAGCCGACGCCCACGCGCTTCAGCGAGGCCAGAATGTTCCAGCCAATGCCCTGGTCGTTCGGCCCGTTGCTGTAGAACGGATCGGAAAACATCTTGACCGCTTCCAGGAAGGTGACTTTCGGAGATGGAAAACTGGTATTGCTCACCGATAGAATTTCCCACAGCAGCAACAGGATGCCCAGGCCCAGCAGCGGCGGCATCACGGCCACCGCAAGGGCGCGCCCGCGCGAGTTTCCGTTGGAAAGCTTGACGCCCTTGGCGGCCAGGCGCTTGCTGCGCGCCGGGCGTTCGAGCACGGTTTCTTGCATTGGCGTATTCACCGGCGTACCCACCGGCAAGCTCATGTCACTCTCCAGCACTGCACTCATTGCGCTCTCCTTGTCTTTCAGGCTTTGATCTTGAAGGCGTCGGCGTAGGCTTTGGGATTCTTGCCGTCCCAAACGGTGCCGTCGATCATCTTCACCGAACGCATCGGCGACTTGGGCACGGCCACCTTGGCCAAGGCGGCGCCTTCCGCGTACAGCTTGGTCTGGTTGACCTTGCTCGCCGTGCCCAGGTAGTCCACTTCGCCCTTGAGCAAGCCCCAGCGCTTGTGCTGGGTCATGAACCACATGCCGTCGGACACGAAGGGATAGTTGACCAAGCCATCGTTGTAGAACTTCATGTAGTTCGGATCGTCCCAGGTGCGCCCGAGCCCGTTCTGGTAACGGCCTAAAATGCGTTGGTTGATGACGTCCACCGTGGTGTTCACGTAAGACTTGGCGGCAATGGTCTCAGCCATCTTGGTCTTGTTGACCAGACCCGCATCGATCCACTTGCTGGCGTCGAGCACGGCGGCGATCAGCGCGCGCGCCGTATTCGGGTGCTGCGTGGCCCAGTCGAGCGTGGTGCCCAGCGTTTTTTCGGGGTGGTCTTTCCAGATGTCTTGGGTGGTGGCCGCAGTAATGCCCACACCATCGACAATGGCGCGGTGGTTCCACGGTTCGCCCACGCAAAAACCGTCCATGTTACCGACGCGCATGTTGGCCACCATTTGCGGCGGCGGCACGGTGATGACCTTGGCGTCCTTCATCGGGTTGATGCCGTAGCTGGCCAGCCAGTAGTACAGCCACATGGCGTGGGTGCCGGTTGGAAAAGTCTGGGCGAAGGAATACTCGCGCTTGTCCGTCTGCATCAGCCTGGCCAGCGAGGCGCCGTCCACGCCGCCCTTGTCGGCCACTTTTTTCGACAGGGTGATGGCCTGGCCGTTATGGTTCAGGTTCATCAGGATGGCCATGTCCTTCTTGGCCCCGCCAATGCCCATCTGCACGCCGTAGATCAAGCCATACAGTACATGGGCGGCGTCGAGCTCGCCATTGACGAGCTTGTCGCGCACGCTGGCCCACGATGATTCTTTCGACAGCACGATCTTGATGCCGTATTTTTTGTCAAAGCCCAGTACCGAGGCCATGACGACCGACGCGCAGTCGGTCAGCGGAATGAAGCCGATTTTGACTTCTTCCTTTTCCGGCTTGTCCGAGCCGGCGGCAAACACGCCGCCGCTGGCCAGGCCGGTCAGCGATGCGGCGGCGCCGGCCTTGATGAGGCTGCGGCGGATCACATTGGTGGAGTCGTCGATTTGCATTCTTCCCTCGTTCGCTAGCAGTAGTCACTGTCGGAAGCGGGCGCAAACGCGTCCGCCGTTGTGAACTACTCAGCAAGGGCCGTGCCAGCAGGCAAGGAGGGGAAATGGATGAAAAAATGGCGCTACGGTCTTCAAGATGGCGACACGCGGCACCTTTTGTGTGCACTGCACCAAAAGGGCACCGGGTGCTTGACCTTATTCGGCGCTTTGCGCCGCAATCTGGCGCAGGGCCTTTTCGAACACCTCTGGCGGCTGCCCGCCCGAGATCAAATGTTTCTGATTGATGATGATGGCCGGCACAGCGCTGATCCCTTGCCGCTGGAAAAATTCTTCCTGCTCGCGCACTTCTTCCTCATACGCACCGGTGGCCAGCACTTCGGCTGCCTCGGTCGCATCGAGCCCCACTTCTTGCGCCACGCGCGTGAGCACTTCATGCGAACCGGGATTGTCGCCATGGGTAAAATAGGCTTCGAACAGCGCCATTTTCAGCTCGCGCTGGCGGCCTTGCAGCTCGGCCCAATGCAGCAGGCGATGCGCATCAAAGGTGTTATAGATGCGGCTGCGCTTGTCCATGGCGAATTCAAAGCCCAGTTCGGCGCCGCGCTCGCGGATCATCGCGCGCGTCTTGGCGCTCTGCTCTTCGGTCGCCCCATACTTGCGCGCAAGATGCTCGCCGATGTCTTCGCCTTCCGGCGCCATCTGCGGGTTCAGTTCAAAGGGATGGAAGTGCAGGTCGGCACTGGCAACGTCGGCCACGTTGGCCAGCGCCTGTTCGAGCGATTTAAGCCCGATCACGCACCACGGGCAGGAAATGTCGGATACAAAGTCGATTCTGAGTTGGGTCACGGCGGCGCCTATCAAGGATGGATGGCCCATTTTAGAGCCTGCAGCCGAAACCCGTCGCCTGCCTAGTGTTTTTTCGCCACTGGTTTGGCGCTGGCAGCCTTGCTGCCCAACTTGCTTTCCTTGCCTGCCAACAGGTTGGCGATGTTGCTGCGATGGCGAAACAGCAGCAGGGCGCTCATGATGATGACGGCCAGCAGCTTTTCAAGTTGGTCGATACCGAACAGCAGGCCGAAGTAAAACGGCGCGAACAGCGCCGCCACCAGCGCCGCCAGCGACGAATAGCGGAAGGCATAGGCAATCACCAGCCAGGTGATCAGCGTGGCCAGGCCCAGCCATGGGTTCAGGCCAAGCAGCACGCCCAGCGCGGTGGCGACACCCTTGCCGCCGACAAAGCGAAAGAAGATGGGATACAAGTGCCCCAGGAACACCGCCAGCGCCACCAGCGCAATGCCCAACTCGCCCACGCCGAACTGGTCGGCCAGGCGCTCGGCCAGCCAGACCGCGAACCAACCCTTGGCCGCGTCGCCGATCAGGGTAGCGATGGCCGCCTTCTTGTTACCGCTGCGCAGCACATTGGTGGCGCCCGGGTTCTTGGAACCATAGGTGCGCGGGTCGGACAGGCCAAAGGCATGGCTCATCACCACGGCAAACGAAATGGAGCCGATCAGGTAGGCGACGATGGTGAAAAGGACAGTGTACATGCGCTCTCTCTGCTACGTGATTGGAATGCCCGGTTCTCCGGGCGCCGGGACGAGAATATACACCATCACTCGGCCAGCGCGCAGTTGACCGCCCTGGCGCCCAGTTGCGCGACCAGCACCTGGGGCGCAATCCCCACCAGGTAGCCGCGCCGTCCGCCGTTGATGTAGATGGTCGGCAAAGCCAGGATGCTTTCCTCGACATACACCGGCAGCACCTTGCGCGTGCCAAACGGCGACGTGCCCCCTACCTGGTAGCCGGAATGGCGCTGGGCCACTTCCGGCTTGCACGGCTCGACCGACTTGCAGCCGATAGCGCGCGCCAGGTTCTTGGTCGACACCTTGCAGTCGCCATGCATCAGCACGATCAACGGACGCGCGGCTTCGTCCTGCATCACCAGCGTCTTGATGACGTCGTGTTCGGGCACGCCCAGTTCGCGCGCGGACACCTTGGTGCCGCCCTTTTCCTCGTAGGCATAAGGGTGTTCGCTGAACGCCACGCCCTGTTTGCGCAGGAACTGCGTGGCCTGTGTTTCGGAAATATGCTCTTTCTTTGCCATGCGTGATACGCTAAAGACTCAATGAGGAGTTCTTATTATGCAGCAAGAAATCCGCTTTGCCACCTTCAATGCCTACAACCTTGCCCCGCCCGGCGTGCAACTGTATGACAACCTGCTGCCCGCCACGGCCGAGGAATATGAAGCCAAGCTCGACTGGACTGCGCGCCAGATCGACTTGCTCGACGCCGACGTGATCGGTTTCCAGGAAATTTTTTCGCAGGCGGCGCTGCGCGAAGCGCTGGCGCGCACGCGCCTTTACCGCGACGCCGTCCACGTCGGCTTCGACCCGGACCCGGCCGCCGAACGGCTCACGCCGTCGGTGGCGCTGGTGTCGCGCCTGCCGCTGGCCGCGCCCGGCGTGGCGCTGGGCGATTATCCGGCGGGCGTGGCGCTGGCAGACGGCACGCGCGACGCCGAACAGTTTTCACGCGCCGTGATCCATGCGGCGGTGGCGGTCTCGCCCGACGTGACGGTTGACGTGGTCGTGGTGCATTTGAAGAGCAAGCGGCCTGACTACCGCAACGGCGACAACAGCGAAGATCCGCTGCTGTTCGGCATGGCTTGCCTGCGTTCGCTGGTGCGGCGCGGGACCGAAGCGGTGGCGCTGCGCGTGCTGCTGACCACTATGGCGCGCGACAACAAGCGCGCGCAAATCGTGCTGGGCGATTTCAATGACGTGGCCGACGCCGTCACCACCACCATCGTGCTGGGCGTGGGCACGCCCATGTCGGGCCGCCTGTTTGACGCCTACCAGCTGCAACAGCGCCAGGACCACCTGCGCCATGTGGGGTTTTCAATGCTCCACGACGGCAACTACACCACCATCGACCACATTTTGGTGTCCGAGGAATTCAACCCGGCCTTGCCCAACGCGATCGGCGAAGTGGTCGACGTGGTCTATCTGAACGACCACGTGGTGCTCGAACTGCCCGCAGCGTCCGACCACGGGCAAGTGCTGGCGCGCATCCGCCTGTTCGACGAGACGCGCGGCCTTAGCGATGGCGGCGTGTGAGATCCGGTTCCGGCATGGCCATGCTAGCGTAGTAGCCCTGGTAGGCGTCGCAGCCGTGCTGCTGCAAAAAGCGCAGCTGTTCGGCCGTTTCGACGCCTTCGGCGATCACGCGCAGCTTGAGGCTGCGCGCCACCGCGATGATGGCCAGGATGATGGCCGCGTCGGCAGGCTGGCGCGTGATGTCGTCGACGAAGGAACGGTCGATCTTGAGCTTGGACAGCGGAAAGCGGCGCAGGTAGCTCAGGCTTGAAAAGCCGGTGCCAAAGTCGTCGATGGTCAGTCCGATGCCGCGCTCGCGCAGCGCTTTCACGGTGGCGATGGCTTTTTCATTGTTGCTCATGATGACGTCTTCGGTAATTTCCAGGTCCAGGTAAGCTGGCTCCAGACCAGACGCAGCGAGCGCCGCATCGACGCTCTCGACCAGATGGTCGTGCATAAATTGCACCGTGGACAGGTTGACCGCCATTACCACCGGCACGCCGGCATCGCGCCAGACGGCCGCTTGGCGGCATGCCTTGCGCAGCACCCAGTCGCCGATGGGAAGCATCAGACCCGATTCCTCGGCCACCGCCATGAACTCGGCAGGCAGCAGCAGCCCGCGCTCCGGGTGGCGCCAGCGCAGCAGCGCTTCGACGCCGATCGCCATGCCGCTGGCGATGTTAATTTCTGGCTGATAGGCAAGCTCGAACTCCTGGTTGGCGAGCGCCTGGCGCAAGGCTTTTTCCATCTGCGCGCGTTCGGTCACGTGCGCGTTCATTTCCGCATTAAAAAAGCTGAAGGCATTGCGCCCGTTCTGTTTGGCATGATACATCGCTATGTCGGCATGCTTTAAAAGTGTATCAAGATCTTCGCCGTCGCCCGGGTAGATGCTGATCCCGATCGATACCGACAGGCTGACCTTGATGCCATCGCCATGCTGCACCGGCTGGGCCACCGCCTGCATCACGCTGCCGGCCACGTGCGCGGCCTGGTCGGCGCCGCCGATGTCGGCCAGGATCACGACGAATTCGTCGCCGCCCTGGCGGCTGACGGTGTCCACGCCGCGCACGCAGCCGGTCAGCCGGGCCGCCACTTCCTTGAGCACGGCGTCGCCCACGTGGTGGCCGAAGCTGTCGTTGATGCCCTTGAAGCGGTCCAGGTCGACAAACATGACGGCCACCTTGGTATGCTGGCGGCGCGCCGCCGCCAGGGCCTGGTGCAGGCGGTCGAGGAACAGCACGCGGTTCGGCAGGTCGGTCAGGAAATCATGCTCGGCCAGGTGGCGGTGGCGCTCTTCGATGCGCTTGCGGTCGGTGATGTCGGACAGGATGGCCATGAAGTTGCAGACCTGGTCGTCGCTGTCGCGAATGGCGGTCAGGGCTACCCATACCGGGTATTCTTCGCCCCCCTTGCGCTCGCTCCAGACTTCGCCTTCCCAGTGGTCGTTGGCGGCCACGTAATCCCAGATTTGCTGGTAAAAGCTCGGTTCGTGGGCGCCGGTGCGCAAGTTGGGCAGTTCGGCGCCGACAATGTCGAGCGCCGCAATGCCGGTGATGACGGTGAACGCGTGGTTGACCGCCAGCACGCGGTGGGCGCGGTCGGTGATGGCGATGGCGTCGCGGCTGTTCTCGAATACCTGGGCCGCCATGTGCAGTGTGGTCTCGGTGGCCTTGCGCGCGGAGATGTCGCGCAGCACGGCATACGACAAAAATTCGTGGTCCAGCGTGACCGAGGTCAGCAGCACCTCGGCCCAGAATGCACTGCCGTCGGGCAAGCGAAACTCCCATTCGTAGCGCCGGTTGCCGTCAATAAAGTTCTGCGCCGACTGCGTCGCGTCGGCCATGATCGACGAATCGCCCGACGGTTGGTTGGGCGGCGAAAAATCGAGCAGCGTCTTGCCGACCAGCCCGTTTTTGTCGGCGCAGCGAAACAGTTTGAGCGAGGCCGGGTTGGCGTCGATGATGGCATTGCCTTCAATTAAAACGATGGCATCGTTGGAACGCTCGAACAGTTGGCGAAAATTGGTGCCGGCGTCGATCAGCGCCTGCTCGTCGACCTTGCGTTTGCTGATGTCCACTTCCATGCAGAAAATTTGCTGTGGCTCGCCATTGCGCAGCACGGGAAAATGGGTGGAATACATCCAGCGCCTTTGGCCGTCCGGGCGCTGCACCAGCCAGTCGCGCGGGGGCGGCGACTTGCGCGCTACCCAGATCGCTTCCAGCGTGGAGGCGAACTCTTCCTGGCGCTCCGGGTGCGAGATCAGCTGCGTGAGCGGTCGCCCCAAGGCGTCGCGCGCGGCAATGCCAAATGCATTTTCGCAACTGTGGTTCCAGAAGCGCACCAGGCCGTCGCGGTCGATGCTGTGCACCGCCACGGTCGGCGTCAATTCGAGGGCGGCGACGAATCGATACAGGGTATCGAGGGCCTCGCGCCCCGGTCCATCAGGCTCAAAAACAGATGGCACGGCAGGTGTGTCAGCACTCACGGAACTTCCCTTCACGACAGTAATACAGAAGACGATGCACAGCGCATGCTCTTGGTCTACCCATTTTTGTCTATGGGTTTGATGGGCCGTTTGCGAACGCGCAAACAGGATTCTGACCACGTATTTCCTGCCCGTACGGATTGCGTTTTGTCGGGCCGGTTTGCAGTTCATCACAGCAAAACGGCGTCCTGTCACATTTCACAGGCGGCGCGAACCCGTCTTTTCTATAGTGTCACCATGCGCCTGAGGCCCCATCTTGTTTTCAAGGCGGAGCACAAGCGCCCCGCATTTCCGCCTGCTACTTTGCCAACCAAGAAAAAACACGACCATGAAAATCGACAACCTGCCCCGCGCCCCCGTCCAGAGCACCGTGCGCCGCCAGCGCTGGAAAGTCGCGGCGATCGCGCTGGCGGTGCTGGCGCTGGCCGGTGGCGGCTGGTTCGCGCTGCGCGCGCCGAGCGCGCCGCCCAAGCCGGACCTGGCGCAGGGCGCCGACGGCAAGCCGAAAATCGATGTCTATGAATTGTCCAAAGGCGACATCGCTGCGGTACAGGCGCGCGCACTCAGCGTCGGCTTGCCGCTGTCCGGGTCCTTGACCCCCATTGCGCAAGCCACCGTCAAGTCCAAGGTGTCGGGCCTGGTGGTGGAGTCCAGCATCCGTGAAGGCACTGCCGTGACTGCGGGGCAAGTGCTGGCCCGCCTCGAGCAGTCCGATCCGAGCGCCCGCCTGTCGCAACAGCAAGCCCTGCTTGACGAAGCAAATGCGCGCCTGGCGCTGGCGCGCAAGAATAACCAGAACAGCGGCGCGCTACTCAAGCAAAACTATATTTCGCAGCAAGCTTACGACACGACCCAGAACTCGGTCGAACTGGCCCAGGCCGGCGTCAAGGCGGCCCAGGCCCAGGTGCAACTGGCGCGCAACGCACTGGCCGACACGGCGATCCGCGCGCCGCTGTCGGGCATCGTCAGCAAGCGCCATGTGCAAGCCGGTGAAAAGCTCGCGCCCGACATGCCGGTGTTTACGATCGTCAACCTCAAACAGTTGACGCTGGAAGCGCAAGTGCCGGCGTCCGACATTCCCCGCATTAAAGTGGGGCAAGATGTCCAGTTCAAGGTCGACGGCTATCCGGGGCGCGATTTTTCCGGCAAGGTCGCGCGGATCAATCCGACCACGGAAATGGGTTCGCGCTCGATGCTGGTGTATATCAGCGTCGACAATGCCGACGGTGCGTTGAGCGGCGGCATGTTTGCCAAGGGTAATATCACCACGCAAAAATCGGCCGTCGTGCCGCTGGTGCCGCTGGCCGCGTTGCGCAAGGAAAACAATACGGACGTGGTCTACCAGATTCTCGGCAACAAGGTGGTCGCACAGAAAGTGACGCTGGGCATGCGCAATGACGATGAAGGCTACGCCGAAATTACCGGCGGCCTGAACGCCGGCGCCACCGTCGTGGTCGGCGCGCTCGATGGCGTCAAGCCGGGCGCCAAGGTCAAGCTGCCGGGTGTGCCCGCAGCTGCCGTCAGAGTTGCAGCCGCCGGCGCGAAGGAATAAGCCATGTGGATCACCAAGACCAGTATCAAGAACCCCGTGTTTGCCACCATGATCATGGTGGCCATTGTGGTGATCGGCCTGTTTGCCTACAAGCGGCTGGGCGTGGAAGCAATGCCGAACGTCGAAATCCCGGTGGCATGGGTCGAAGTGGCCTACCCCGGCGCCTCCCCCGAGCAGGTGGAAAACGACATCGTGCGACCGCTCGAGGACGCGCTCAATACCGTCAGCGGCGTCAAGCGCATCAATTCAAATGCCTGGGAAGGCCGCGCCGGCATCCAAGTCGAACTGCAACTGTCGGTCAATGCCGAGCGCGCCATGATCGATATTCGCGACAAGGTGGCACGCGTGCGCCCGTCCTTCCCCAAGGATGCCAAGGAACCGCTGGTGCTGCAGTGGGAAGGCGACAATGCCCAGCCGGTGGTGGAGATGAGCCTGAAATCGGCAACGCGCAGCATGCGCGATTTGTCGACGCTCACCGAGCAAGTCATCGTCAAGCGCTTGCAAGCGGTACCGGGCGTGGGCCAGGTGCGGGTGAACGGCAAGACCAACCGCCAGATCCTGATCAATGTCAGGCCCGATGCACTGACCAGCAACAATGTCGGGGTTGACGAAGTATTGCGCGCCATCCAGCAAACCAATGCCAACCTTCCAGCCGGCAATATCAGCTACGGCGCCAGCGAACGCCTGGTGCGCATAGAAGGCAAGATCAAGGATACGCGCGGCTTCAACAAGATTATCGTGGCGCGCCATGCCAACGGCCCAGTGTATCTGGAGCAGGTGGCCGAGGTGATCGATGGCGAGCAGGAAGAAACGTCGATATCGCGCATCGACGGCATGCGCGCCATTACACTCGAAGTGACGAAGGTGCAAGGCGCCAATGTCGTGGAAGTGGGCAAAGGCGTGCGCGATGTGCTGGCGAAACTGGCCACGGTGATTCCTGCCGACGTCAAGATCAAGGTCATCGAAGACCAGTCCGAGCGCGTCGAAAGTCAGCTCACCAGCGTCAAGCACACCATCCTCGAAGGTGCGCTGCTGACGATGATCATCGTATTCCTGTTTTTGCACTCATGGCGCAGCACCATCATCACCGGCCTGACGCTGCCTATTTCGGTGCTGGCCAGTTTTATTGCCATGCAAGCTTTCGGTTTCACGCTCAACTTCCTAACGCTCATGGCCTTGTCGCTGTGCATCGGCCTGCTGATCGATGACGCCATTGTGGTGCGCGAAAACATCGTACGCCACTTGGCGATGGGCAAAAGCCATTTGCGCGCCGCCTACGACGGCACCAATGAAATCGGCTTGGCCGTAATGGCCACGACCTTTGCGATTGTTGCCGTGTTCGTGCCGGTAGCCTTCATGGAAGGCATCATCGGGCGCTTTTTCCTGCAGTTCGGCATCACCGTCGCAGTGGCCGTGATGGTCTCGCTGTTCGTGAGCTTCACACTCGATCCCATGCTCTCGTCAGTGTGGCGCGATCCGGTCAAGAATCGCTTCAAGTACCTGCCGTGGCTGGGCCGCGGCATGGAAAGAATCGAACATGGCATCGACCGCATGCACGTGTGGTACGGCACAGTGCTGGCGGTGGCGCTGAACTGGCGCAAGGCGACGCTGGCAATTGCCTTTGCACTGTTTGCCGGCAGCATCGCCCTGATGGGTTCGCTCGGCAGTGAAATGATGCCGCAGACCGACAATGGCTACATCCAGATGCGCTTCAAGACGGCGGTCGGCTCCAGCCTGGAATACACCGACGGCAAGGTGCGCCAGATCGAAGCGGCGTTGCGGGAATTTAAGGAAGTCGACAGCATTATGGTCAACGTAGGCACGTGGGACGGGCGCAACACGGCGCAAGTGAACATCAAGCTGACCGACCTCAAGAAGGGCAAGCGCCGTTCGCAGCAGGAAATGGAAACCGTGCTGCGCGACCGCTTGACCCCAATTGCCGGCATCAGCATGTCGGTGGGCTGGAAACCAGTGCGCATCAATATCATGGGGTCGGACGAGGGCAAGCTCGATACCGTTGCGCACAAGCTGATGGACAAGATGCGCGCAGTAAAAGGCGTCACGGATATCGAATACAGCCAGGAAGGCGCCAATCCGGCCACCGTGGTCAAGATCAATAATGAATTGGCAAGCGACCTCGGCGTATCGATCCAGCAAGTCGGTGCTGCCCTGCGGCCCTTTGTGGCTGGCGATCAGATTAGCCGCTGGCTGGCGCCGGACGGCCAAAACTACGACATCAACGTGCAACTGCCCAAGTCTGGTCGCCAGAAAATTGCCGACTTGGCCGATCTGTCGGTGGCCTCGAGCCGGCGCGACGCGGCCGGTAACCCGGTCATGGTGCCACTCGGCCAGATCGTCGAGTTCGTGCCCTCGACCAGCCCGCAAGTACTCAAGCGCCAGTCGCTCGAACGCCGGGTGGCGGTCATGGCGGCGGTCGAAGGGCGCCCGAACGGCGACGTGCATGAAGACGTGCAAAAGATCATCAAGGCCTTCGACTTGCCCGAAGGCGTGCGCTTCGACATCGGCGGCGATGCGGAAGAAATGGCGGAAACGCTGGGCGCGGCCGGCGCTGCGCTGGGGGTGGCGGTGATCTTCATCTACCTGGTGCTGGCCTCGCAATTCGGCAGCTTTTTGCAGCCAATCGCCATCATGGTGTCGCTGCCGCTGTCGCTGATCGGCGTCGTGCTCGCCTTGTTCATTACCGGCAGCACGATGAATATTTTCTCGGTCATCGGCATCATCATGCTGATGGGGCTGGTGACCAAAAACGCGATTTTGCTGGTGGACTTTACCAACCATGGTCAGCGCGAAGGCAAGAACCAGTTCGACGCCATCATGGACGCCGGCCAAGTGCGTCTGCGGCCGATCCTGATGACGACCCTGGCGATGATTTTCGGCATGTTGCCGATGGCAATCGGCCTGGGCGAAGGGGGCGAACTGCAAGCGCCGATGGGGCGCGCGGTGATCGGCGGCGTGATTACTTCGACGCTGCTGACGCTGGTCGTGGTGCCGGTGGCCTACACCTACCTGGACCGCCTGGGAAAGCGCGTGGCGCGCTATCTGAAAGGCGATGACGAAGCGCACGAGGAATCATTCGAGGAGCAAAAACTGGAGGTCGCCTGATCGATCGCCCAAGGGTTGCGCGCCGGCGCGGGAACCCGAAGAACATTTGCTAAAAGCAAGCGTTCCATGGGTTACCGCGTTGGCGAGAACGATGTTCGATGGGGTACTGGACAAGAAGGCCGCGGATGTCGCCAAGCCTGGGATACCAAGGCGCTTGCCCCAACCGGAGCTCGGCGCCACACTGACAGTGCTTTTAAACGGGATCGCTCGCCGTCGGCGCCGCTTCTTCAGCCTCGTCGCCCTCGGGCGCGCTGCCTTCCTCGCCGCCTGGCGAATTTTTCGCGTCTTGCTTCTTACGGGCTTTTTCTTCGGCCTTTTTCTTCTTTTCTAATTCCCGCTGCCGCTTTTCGTACGAAAAATTAGTTTTAGCCATGAATCACCTCTTTGTTTGTCTGTCGATAATGAGTATTACGGCACCATTATGACGCAGATAGCCCTGTCGCATTTGAATTAACCACGTGGATGGTGTTTGGCGTGCAGCTGTTTCATGCGCTCGCGCGCAACATGGGTATAGATTTGTGTCGTCGAAATATCCGCGTGCCCGAGCAGAAGTTGCACAACGCGCAAGTCGGCACCGTGATTGAGCAAGTGCGTCGCAAAGGCATGCCGCAGTGTATGGGGCGACAGCGGAGCGGTAATCCCGGCCCGCGCGGCATGTTTTTTGATTATTACCCAGAACATTTGGCGCGTCATCGGAGCACCGCGCGCCGTCACGAACAGCGCGTCGTCCATTTGGCCATTGAGGATGAGGCCGCGCGCGTCGCGCAGATAGCGCTCGATCCATTCGCGCGCCACCTGGCCGAAAGGCACCAGGCGCGTCTTGGCCCCCTTGCCCGTGATGCGCAGCACGCCATCGTTCAAGCTCAGTTCGACAACTTTCAGCGTCACCAGTTCCGACACGCGCAAGCCGCTGGCGTACATCAGCTCGAGCATGGTGCGTTCGCGCAAACCCAGCGGCGTGGCCACGTCGGGCGCGGCCAGCAGCGCCTCGACCTGGGCCTCGCTCAAGGTATGCACGAAGCGCACGGCTTGCTTGGCCGACACCAGCTTCAGGCAGGGGTCGGCGGCAATGGCGCGCTGGCGCAGCGCCAACTGGTAAAAGCGCTTGAGCACCGACAGGCGCCGGTTCGACGAACTGGGCTTCGACTCGGCGTGGCGGTCGGCAAAATACGCATTCAGGTCGTGTCCCTGCACCGCGTGCAGGCTGTCGCGCCCGGGCCGCGTGACTTCGAGCCAGCGCGCGAACATGCGCATGTCGCGCCGGTACGCGTCGAGCGAATTCTTGGCCAACCCTTGTTCGAGCCAAAGGTTGTCGCAAAATTCGTCGATCAACCGAAGATTGTCTGCTGCTGCCATGGGGAATGGTTGACGCCTTCATGGGCCAGCAGCCAGCGCTTGACGCTCAGCTGAAAGCCGTTTTCATCGTCGCTCTGCGCAAAGCCGCCCAGTCCGCCCGCAGCCGTCACCCGGTGGCAGGGTATGACCAGCGGGAACCAGTTGGCGCCGCACGCCTGCCCCACCGCGCGCGGCGCAGAACCGATGTGCTTGGCGACCTGGCCGTAGGTACGCACCGTGCCGCGCGGGATGGAAGCAATCGCCGCCCACACTTTGCGCTGGAAGGCGCTGCCCACTTCCGGCAAGGGAAAAGTGAAGGGGAAATCGGCGTCGCACAGGTAGTTTTCAAGCTGGCGCGCAACGATGTCGGCTACCGCATCGGTCGCCGCTTTTTCACCGAAATGGGGCGGCAGATACACCAGTTCGGTGACGATCCCCGCATCGGTGCGAATGCCGATCGCGCCGAAGGGGGCGGCGACGATGGCCGAGAAAATGTTGCTGCCTTGCGTAGGGTTCATCAGTGACAGTGTAGCGCAGACGGCCGCAAAGCTTACTCGCCCGCTTTTCGACGGACGAAAAAAAACGCACCTTGCGGTGCGTTCCAAATTTTGTTCACGTTTCCGGCCGTTTGGCATGTACCAACAGCATTCTGTAAAACGCGTGTCTCCTCGATATTTCTCCGGTATGAACTACCGTGCTCTTATCTTACTACTCCCCAAACTGCCTAATTCTGTACTGCGCCGCGCACCACGTTGTGCACCATAGTGGTGCTGGGACGGTGCTCATCATAACTTATTTAAAAAGGGAAATTGTGGCATTTATGGCACGGAGATTGAAATTTAATTACTTGCAATTTATATGTGACAACCGGAACGCAATCTGTGGTACGTGCGTCTTAGGACGCCGTGCCGTAGCGCTGCTGTGCGTCAAGCGGTGGCAATCGTCAATGTTGCCAACGCCAGCGCCAGCGCATCGTACACTAGGCGCAGGCGCCGGCTCGAACGCACTTCCCGATGCACGGTCAGCCAGACCGGCAGAGGAGGCACCGCCGCCGACGGCATCAGACGCACCACATCGGTATCGGTCGCGGCAACAAGCTTTGTTACGAAGCCGCAACCGAAGCCGGAGCGCACCATCTGCCAGCACACGTCGTGGCTATCGGAACGGAAGGCGAAGCGTAGCCGGTCCTTGGCCGCACCGGCCGCCAGCAAGCCACGGCGCAAGCTGTCATCGCGATCGAACCCGATCAAGTCGCATTCCAGCAACTGTTCCAGCGTGTGCGGCGTCCCGCGCAGGTCGAGATAGGATCGGTGGGCATAAATTCCCATTTCCAATTGGCCTACTTTGCGTGCCACCAGTTCACCCTGGCCGGGGGCGGCCATCCGGATGGCAATGTCCGCTTCACGTTCCAGCAAGTTGGCGATGTCATTGCTGGCCAGTACTTCGAATTCGATTGCTGGATGGCGGCGCCGAATGTCCGTCAAAATTGGCGGCAAGATGTGCACAGCGGTCAATTCGCTAGCGGCAAGGCGAACCGTTCCGGCCACCTCGTCACTGATGGCCTGGGCTGCGCGCGCAATCGCACCGGCCTCGTGCCGCATTCGGCCGGCCCGCTCAACCAATTGCCGCCCCGCGACGGTCAACTGCATGCCCCGTGACGAACGGTCAAACAAGATAATCCCCAACTGTTGTTCCAAAGTGGAAATCTGGCGACTCAGGGTGGGCTGGCTCATACCGGAGGACCGTGCCGCCTTGGACAACGATCCCGCGTCGACCAGATGCATGAAGACATTGAGCAAATTCCAGTCAAGGCTGGCAAGCGGAGGAGACATGGACGGCTTCCGGATCGGCTATGCAGAATTGAATAGGCGGGATGCATATCATACACTTCCTTTATCTGCGTCAATACGACAAGATTCACCTCGCCATCTCCGGCAATGCATCCCTACAAGGCCTTCCTCATGAAACCTATCCTCCTGGCCGTTGCCGTCTCGGCCCTTGCGATGTTTTCGCTGGCCGGCCTCTACACGGGCGTGCTCGCGCACGCCTTTATTGCCCAGCACCTTGCCGGCCCGGCGCTTCGCACGCCACCCAACCTCCCCCTCGTCTTCGCCGGCTATGTTTTCCTGGCGCTGTGCATGACCCTGGTTCACCGGCGCCTGTTTTATGGCACGCGGCCGACTACCTGGACCAACGCCCGCTTCGGCATGCTGGCCGGGGTCGGCTGGCTCATGCCGTACAGCCTGGTCCTGTTCGGGGTATATGCCTTTCCCTACTTGGCGCTGCCGCTCGATTTTTGCTGGGCATTGGTCGAGCAAGGGCTTGGAGGGGTGATCATCGGTGCCATTCTCGGCCGGCGGTACGGCCGCCCTTTCTCAGTTGTAGACCAGGTTCGGCAGCCATAGCGAAATCTGAGGCACATACGTCACCAGCGCCAGGAACGCGAGCATCGTCAACAGCCACGGCAGCACCGCGACGGTCAGTTCCGAAATGCCCATATTGGTAATCCCGGACGCCACATACAAGTTCAAGCCGACCGGCGGATGGCACATGCCCACTTCCATGTTCACCACGATCAAGATTCCGAAGTGCACCGGATCGATGCCCAGCGTCACCGCGACCGGGAACAGGATGGGCGCCATGATCAGCACGATCGACGACGGTTCCATGAAGTTGCCCGCCACCAGCAGCAGGATATTGACCACCAGCAGGAAGCTGACCACGCCCATGCCCTGCCCGGTAATCCAGGCCGCCATTTGCTGGGGAATATTTTCGCTGGTCATCAGGAACGAGAACAGCATGGCGTTCGTGATGATGTAGAGCAGCATTGCCGACAGTGACGCCGAATCGAGCAAGACCTTAGGAATCTGGCTCAGCTTCAAGTCCTTGTAGACGAACACGGCAATGAAAAAGGCATACATGGCCGCCATCGCGGCCGCTTCGGTAGGCGTGAACTTGCCGCTGTAAATGCCGCCCATCACCACCACGATCAGCATTAAGCCCCAGATGCTCTCGCGAAAGGTTGACCAGCGCTCGCCCCAACTCGCCTTTTTCATGCGCGGGTAGCCATGCTTGCGCGCCAAAAACCAGGTCGTCAAGCCCAGGAAGAACGCCAGCATCAGGCCCGGCACCACGCCGGCCATGAACAGCTTGCCGACCGAAGTATTGGTGGTCACCGAATACATGACCATCACGATCGACGGCGGAATCAGGATGCCGAGCGCGCCGGAAGTGGTGATCACGCCGGCGCCGAACGCCTTGGGATAACCCTGCGCGACCATGGCCGGCAGGACGATCGAACCGATCGCCACCACCGTGGCCGGGCTGGAACCGGAGACCGCGGCAAACAGCGCGCAAGCGAGCACGCCGGCCAGCGCCAGCCCGCCGTGCCAATGGCCCACCATGGCGCTGGCAAAGCGGATCATGCGCTTGGCCACCCCGCCATGCGTGAGGAAATTGCCCGCCAATATAAAGAAGGGAATCGCCATGATCTCGAACTTTTCGATGCCCGTGAACAGTTTCATGGCCACCGCCTCGATCGGCACACTGGTCATGGTCACGAAAAACACGAGCACCGTCAGGCCCAGCGAAATGGAGATCGGCATGCCGGTCAGCATCAGCAAGATCAGCAGCAGGAAAATGATGGCGGCGTTCATGCTTTCTCTCCAGCGCGGGCGGCGTTGATCTCGTCGTCCAAGCCTTCAACGTGGGCCGGATCATGGCGCGGCAGCTCGCCCGTGCGCAGGAAATGCACCATCACCTGCAGGAAACGAAAGCACATCAGCCAGGAGCCCAGCGGCAGGCACAGGTACACATAGCGCATCTGGATTTCAAGCACTTCGGACGTCTGGTCCGGCGACAGGTGCCAGATCAGGTAAGCGCCGAGGCTGCCGATGACGCCCGTAAAGATGGCGCCCGCCAGCAAGCCGATGACGACGAAGCGGCCGCGCCAGCGCGGATTCATCCGATTGATCAGCACATCGACGCCGACATGGATGCCGGTGCGCACGCCGTAGGCGGCGCCGAACTTGGCCATCCAGACAAACATGAAAATGCACAATTCCTGCGCCCAGCTGGTATTTAGGCTGATCAAGTAATCCTGCACGCCCGGTATCGCCAGGCCCGACAGATAGCGGTGCACCACCGCGACAAACACCACCAGCGTGGCCGCGCCCATCAGGGTGGCGATCAACCACTCCTCCAGGTGATCGAGCAATTTCATGGCACTCCCGGGCAAAAGATGTGCGTCAGGCGCACAAAAATAGCCGCGCAAGAGAATGCGCGGCTATCGATAGTGAAACGCTGCTCGTTTGACGACGTATTTGGCCGCTTATTTGGCCGCGGCGGTAATGGCGCCCAGCAACTCCTTGCCGACCCGCCTTTCCATATCCTTGTGCACCGGCGTCAGCGCGGCGCGCCAGGCGGCCTGCTCCTGGGCCGTCTGCATGTGGATGGTGGTCTTGCCGGACTTACGGATCGCGTCCAGCGCCATGTTGTTGTCGCGCTGGGCAATGGCTTTTTCATAGGTGGTTGCCTCCGCCATGGCTTTGGCCAGGCTGCTGCGTATGTCGGCCGGCAAGCCATCCCAGAATTTCTTGTTGACGATGACGGCGTAGCCCAGGTAACCGTGGTTCGACACGGTGACGTGCTTTTGCACCTCATGCATTTTTTGCGTATACATATTTGACGGCGGGTTCTCGGTCCCATCGACCACGCCGGTCTGCAGCGCCTGGTAGACCTCGGAAAAGGCCAGCACTTGCGGATTGGCGCCCAGCGCGCGCATTTGCGCGTCGAGCACCTTGGACGACTGGATGCGCAGCTTGAGGCCCTTGAAGTCGGCCGGCATCAACAGCGGCTTGTTGGCCGACATTACCTTGAAACCATTGTCCCAATACGCCAGGCCGACGATGCCCTTGGCGTCGAGCTTGGCGAACAGGCTTTTCCCGACCGGCCCTTCGGTCACGCGGTACAGCGCTTCCTTGTTCGGGAACAGGTACGGCAGATCGAATACTTCGAATTCCTTGACGCCAAGCGGACCGAACTTGGCCAGCGACGGGGCCAGCATCTGCACCGCGCCCAGCTGCAGGGCCTCGAGTTCTTCCTTGTCCTTGTACAGCTGGCTGTTCGGATAGACCTCAACCTTGACGCGGCCATTGGTGGCCTTTTCGGCCAGGGCCTTGAACCGCTCCGCCGCCTGGCCCTTGGGCGTATCGGTGGCCACCACATGGCTAAATTTGATAATGATCGGACTTTGGGCCCAGGCGTTGAAACTGATCGCTGCGGCCAAACCGACGGCCAGCGCTTGCAACTTCCTTACGTGCATATTATCTCCGGTCTCTGAAAGTCCATTATGATTGGGCGTAGTCTGGCCCCTTGCCATTTTGCACTGCAAGTGTGGAACTCCACAATAGGCATCTCGTTGACAATACAACACGCTTTCAGCATGAAAAACCATGCCCTGCTCGCGCGCCCCCTCCGCCTCGGCAGCCTGTGGCGCTGGCTGCTGCCACTGTTGCTGGTCTGCCTGTTTCTTGCCGTGCTGTTCTGGCTGCCATGGCAAGCGCGCCAGATGGAAAACAACGAACGCCAGGAGCAACTGATTGCCGACACCTTGTGGGTCGAGCAGGCGGTACGCTTCGAACTAAGCCGCAACGAAGACGCTTTCACGGGCATCGCCGCCGACCTTGCACGCCCCGGCACGGCCACCGCCACCGTGCAGGCGCGCATGGACCAGATGCGCAAGAACAGCCACGAACTGCTGCGTCTGGCCGTGCTCGACGAACAGGGCCGCGCGCTGCTGACCAGCGGCCCGGAATTGCCGGCCACGCTGGCAGAACCGTCGCGCAACGCGGCCGAACTGGCGCGCAAGACGGGGCGCGGGCGCTACAGCGAGCCGTATGCGGCCGGCCAGAATCTGATCGACTACCACTTGCCGCGCATCCGCAACGAACGCTTTGCCGGCAGCCTGGTGGCCACCTACAGCCTCAAGGCGCTGCTCGACGAAACCGTGCCCTGGTGGTTCGCGCAAGACAACGTCACCTCGCTGATCAACCGCGACGACGCCGTCCTGGCCCAGCGCGCCGCGGCCGGACCGGGGCGCGGCGTGTACACCCACAAGCGCGAGCTGGACCTGCCCGGCGCCAACGTGCGCCTGGCAACTGACAGCGTCAAGGACCTGCCGCGCCTGTTGCCCAACCTGCTGGTTGGCTCCGTGATCGCGCTGGCGCTGGGTTTGCTGGTCAGCCTGATTGCACTGTGGCGCCACATTGCGCGCCGCCTGGCCGCCGAAGGCGCACTGTGCCAGCAGATGGCGTTTCGCACCGCCATGGAAAATTCGCTCGTCACCGGTTTGCGCGCGCGCGACCTTGAAGGGCGCGTCACTTATGTCAACCCGGCCTTTTGCCAGTTGGTGGGCTTGCCGCCCGAAGAACTGGTCGGCAAAGCGCCGCCCATGCCCTACTGGGCGCCGGAAGCGATGGCCGAATACCAGCAGCGGCTCGATAAAGTCTTGAGCGGGCACGTCACGCCGCAATTTGAAACCACCTTCCGGCGCGCCGACGGCGAGCGCATCCCGGTGCTCATTTTCGAGGCGCCGCTGGTTGACAGCGAAGGGCGCCAGACCGGCTGGATGGGTTCGATCCTCGATATTTCCGACCGCAAGCGTGTCGAGGAACTGAACCGCCAGCAGCAGGAAAAACTGCAGGCGAGCGCGCGCCTGGCGACCATGGGCGAAATCTCGTCGATGCTGGCGCACGAACTGAACCAGCCGCTGGCCGCCATTTCCAGCTACACCACGGGCGCGCTGAACCTGCTTGCGCGCGCCGCTGCCGACGGCAGCGCGGTGGACGCGGCGCTGCTGCTGCCGGCGCTGGAAAAAGCCGGCGTGCAGGCGCAGCGCGCCGGCCAGATCATCCGCAGCGTGCACCAGTTTGTCAAACAACGCGCGCCGGAGCGCCAGCTGATCGACATTGCCGGTTTGGTGGACGGTATTTCCACGCTGATCGAACTGCAGGCGCGCAAGTATTTTGTCGCCATTCGCACCGGCATCGCACCCGGCTTGCCCCAGGTCAGCGCCGACCGCATGATGCTCGAACAAGTTTTGCTGAACCTCACGCGCAACGCCATCGAAGCGATGCAGGATGTCGCTCCCGAGCGGCGCATCTTGCGCATCGACGCTGCGATTGAGCAAGACCAGGTCCGCGTTGCCGTTAGCGACCACGGCCACGGCATCAGCGCCGAAGTGGCCGGCAGGCTCTTTTCGCCCTTCTTTTCGACCAAGGCCGAAGGCATGGGTATGGGACTGTCGATCTGCCGCACCGCTGTCGAATTCCATGGAGGCACGCTCAGCCACCGGGACAATCCCGACGGCGGGACGATATTCAGTTTTTCCTTGCCCGCACACACTAAAAATAAGGGAGACAAGCATGCTGCACATCGTGGACGATGAGGAAGTCATCCGTGACGCCCTCGCCTGGCTGGCGCAGTCGCGCAACATCAAGGCCCGCAGTTACGCGGGCGCCAGGAATTTTTTGGACGGCCTCGATGGCCTGGATGGTCCACACAACGGTTTCGACGCGGACGGCGACTGCCTGCTGCTCGACGTGCGCATGCCCGACATCAACGGCGTGGGCGTGTTCGACCAGTTGCGCGCGCGCGGCCTGACGGCGCGCCTGCCGGTCATTTTTCTGACCGGCCACGGGGATGTGCCGATGGCGGTTGATACGCTGAAACGGGGCGCCTTTGATTTTTTCGAAAAACCATTTAATGACAACGAGCTGATGGATCGCGTCGACCAGGCCATGGCCGCTTCGCGCGCGGCCGGCGTTGCGGCGCAGGTGCAGGCGCGTCTGGCAACGCTGTCGGCGCGCGAACGCGAAGTGCTCGAGCTGATTTTGGCAGGCATGATGAACAAGGTCGTGGCAGACAAGCTGGGCATCAGCATGCGCACCGTCGAAGTGCACCGCGCCCATATTTTTGACAAGATGGAAGTAAAGACGGCGGTCGAACTGGCGGGCTTGCTCAAATAGTCGAGAACCTTCAGCCGTTTTAACGATCCGATGGTAATGGAGGCGACAGCGCGCGGGCGCGGCCCATGCAACCCTACCCTTGCTTCGAAGGCACTTATGAGCGACAAGACGATTGCTGACAAGATGTACTTGAAGACTGCCAAGTCGCTGGCCATCTTCAACGGCGGCGCCCACCAAAGCCTGGTTGATCAACTGCCGCAAGACATGATCGGCGTTGACGAGGCCGAAGCTGATGCGGTGCTGGTATTCGCGCTCAGCGAGGCCGAGCTCGACAAATGGTGGGAGGCGGCGCTGGCCAGGCTGGGCGAAAAAGGGTCGTTGTGGATTGCGTTTCTCAAGCAATCCGCGCCCAAGGCAACCGACCTGAACCGCGACGTGATCTACGAGTACGCCAGCGCACGCGGCGTGACCGGGGTGGCGCTCATTTCCATGGATGCGGACTGGTCGGCGGTGCGGCTCAAGCGGATTTAACTGGGCGGCGCAGGGCAGTTTTGGCCATCACGCGAACGTCCCATGTTGACAAGAAACCTTCCAATAAGTGGGCTGACAGTGCAGCCCATCCACATCGTCCTCGCGAACGCGGGGACCCATAGAACGCTTGCTCAGCTGCACCGCTCTAACGCATTGATTCTGATAGCCTATTAGCGTACGTTCTATGGGTCCCCGCGTACGCGAGGACGATGTGGTTTTGGTTCTCGGGTTGCCCAATGTCGCGATTGTATGCGCAGTCAAAGGGTTGCAAAACGTTCTGCAACACCAGCGTGGGCCAGGACGATGCAGCTTAATGTTGTAGTAAATCAGCCCGGTTACCGGCATGGCATTCCAACGCCCACTGCACATGCTCCCGCACCATCGCCGACGGATGTTCCGCCCGCGCCCCCAAGGCCGCCAGAATACCCGCATCACCCCTGCACTGACCAGCCGCATTCCCCAGCGCCACGGCAATATTGCGCAGCCAGCGCTCGTGCCCGATGCGCCGGATCGGGCTGCCCTCCAGACGGAGATCGAATTCCTCGGCGCTCCAGGCGAACAGCGCCACCAGTTCCGCGCCGCCCAGGCCGTTACGCTCTTCAAAGTCCGGCACCACCGCGCGCTGCGCGAATTTATTCCACGGGCACACTGTCTGGCAATCATCGCAGCCATACACCCGGTTGCCGATCAGCGGCCGCAGTTCCAGCGGGATGCTGCTTTTCAGTTCAATCGTCAGGTAGGAAATGCAGCGCCGCGCATCCAGCCTGCCGGGCCCGAGGATGGCCTGGGTCGGGCAGACGTCGATGCACGCCTGGCAGGCGCCGCAGTGAGCACTGGCCGGCGCGTCCACCGGCAGCGCAATATCGACCAGGATTTCGCCCAGAAAAAACATCGACCCCGCTTCGCGGCTGAGCATCAGCGTGTGCTTGCCGCGCCAGCCCAGGCCCGCCTTTTCGGCCAGCGGCAACTCCATCACCGGCGCCGAATCGGTAAATACCCTGAACCCATATTCCCCGGTCACGCCGCCGATGCGCTCGGCCAGCTGCTGCAGCCGGCTGCGCAACACCTTGTGATAATCGCGCCCGCGGGCATACACCGACACCACGGCCGCCTGCGGATCGGCCAGGCGCGCCGTTTCGTGCTCGCGCCAGCCCTCTAGCGTGGTGGCCGGCAGATAATCCATGCGCGCGCAAATCACGCGCACCGTGCCCGGCACCAGTTCGCCAGGCCGCGCGCGCTTCATGCCATGGCTTGCCATATAATCCATCTCGCCGTGTCGCCCGGCGTCCAGCCAGGCTTGCAAGCCCGCTTCGGCGTGGCGCAGATCGACATCGGCAATGCGCACTTCGGCAAAGCCGAGCTCAACGCCCCACTGCTTGATGCGGCGGACGAGCTCTGGCAAATCTGGTTGGGAAGGCTGCATGCTGGGACCGGTGGTTTACAATGACGCCTGGTTGACACTGCGCCGTACCGGGCGCACACCCCTGATTATTTCAAACGACATTTTATTCGATGCGCCATTTTACAGCCCACCTGCACGACGAAGCCGGCACCGCCGCCCTGGGCGCGGCCCTGGCGCGCGCCCTTGTTCCCGGCCTGGCGATCCATCTGCACGGCGACCTGGGCGCCGGCAAAACCGCCCTCACGCGCGCCCTGCTGCACGCGGCGGGGCACGTGGGCCACGTCAAGAGTCCGACTTACACGCTGTCCGAGCCCTACAGCATCGTACTGGACGGGGCAGCCGTCAGCGTGATCCACTTCGACCTGTACCGCATGTCGAGCGCCGAAGAGTTTCTCGACGCCGGCTTTCGCGAAGACTTCAATGCGGCCAACATCTGCATCGTCGAATGGCCCGAAAAAGCCGAGCCAGTGCTGCCGCCGCCCGATTTGAATGTCCGGTTGAGCGTGGCGGGCGCGGGTCGTGATGTAGAATTGCAAGCGTTGTCCGACCTGGGTTTGCTATGCCTCGACCGCCTCAAATTCGCCCCGAACCTTTAATTGCCGGCCCCGTCACGCGGCGCACGGTGCTCAAGGCCGGCGGCACGCTGCTGCTGTCGGTGCTGCCGGTGCTGCCTGCCGCCGCAGCGCAAATTCTCGCGGTACGGGTCTGGCCGGCCGCCGACTACACCCGCGTCACGCTGGAAAACGACACCGACCTGAAGGCGACGCACTTCACCGTGCCCGACCCGCAGCGCCTGGTGGTCGACATTGAAGGGCTCGAGCTCAATCCCACCCTCAAGGGCCTGGTCGCCAAGATCGCCTCCAACGACCCGTACATCAAGCAGGTGCGCGTGGGCCAGAACCGGCCCAACGTGGTGCGCCTGGTGTTCGACCTGAAGGAAGAAATCAAGCCGCAGGTGTTTACGCTGGCGCCCGTGGGCACCTATAACCACCGCCTGATATTCGACCTGTATCCGATCAAGGCGGTCGACCCGATCGCCGCCATGATCGAAAAAGGTGATTGGGCGCAGGGCGCGCCGGGCACCGACCCGCAGGTGGCGGCCGTGCCGGCCACCGTGGCGCCGCCCGCGCCCGCGCTGCCCGCCTCGCCGCCGGTTGCCACCATCAAACCCGGCGCGGCGCCAACACCTGCGCCAGCCGCGCCGTCCGCGCCCGCCGTTGCTCAGGCTCCCGCCGTGCCCAACCCGGCCGCCGGCGCCAATGTAACGCGCATGATCACCATCGCGCTCGACCCTGGCCACGGCGGCGAAGACCCGGGCGCCATCGGCGCCCAGGGCACGCGTGAAAAAGACATCGTGCTGGCCATTGCAAAGCGCCTCAAATTCAAACTTGAAGAGCAGCCCAACATCCGCGTCATGCTTACGCGCGACGGCGACTTTTTCGTCCCGCTCGGCACCCGCGTCGACAAGGCGCGCAAGGTGCAGGCCGACCTGTTCGTCTCGCTGCACGCCGACGCCTTTATCGCACCCTCCGCGCGCGGCTCGTCGGTGTTCGTGCTGTCCGAAAAAGGCGCCACCTCGAGCGCGGCGCGCTGGCTGGCCAACAAGGAAAACCTGGCCGACGCCATTGGCGGAGTCAACATGAAAGGCCAGGACGCGCAACTGGCCAGCGTGCTGCTGGACCTATCGACCACGGCCCAGATCAACGACAGCATGAAGCTGGGGCGCGCGGTACTGAGCGAAATCGGCGGCATCGCCAAGCTGCACAAGGGCGCGGTCGAACAGGCCGGCTTTGCGGTGCTCAAAGCGCCCGACATTCCCTCGATCCTGATCGAAACAGCCTTCATCTCGAACCCGGAAGAAGAAGCCAAGCTGCGCGACAACGGCTACCAGGATGAAATCGCCAACGCCATCACCAAGGGTATCAAGCGCTATTTTTCGAAAAATCCTCCACTGGCCAAGGGCCGCCTGAGCTGAGCACATCGATATGAACGCAATCACCATGACCACCTGGGGCGCCCTGCCGGCCGTGCAGCTGACCAGCGCCGACGGCGCGTGCGCCATCGTCACGCTGTACGGCGCCCACCTCGTTTCCTGGACCAGTGCCGACGGCGCCGATAAGCTGTTTTGCAGCGAGCGCTCCGCGCGCGACGGCAGCCGCGCCATTCGCGGCGGCGTGCCCGTCATCTTCCCCCAGTTCGCCGAGCGCGGCGACGGCATGCGGCACGGCTTTGCGCGCGTTTCCACGTGGCGCCTGGCCGACAGTGGTGAGGGCGAGCATGGTATTTTCGCCGTGTTCGTGCTGACCCGCCCCGACCTGACCCCGGCGATAGCGGCGGCGTGGGAGCACGGCTTCGAGCTGCGCCTGACGGTGGCCTTGCAGGGCCCGACGCTGAACCTGAGCCTGGACGTGCGCAATACCGGCGACGACGAGTTCGCGTTCTCGGCCGCGCTGCATACGTATTTTCTGGTGGACGCAATCGAAGCGGTGCGCATCAAGGGCGTCGAAGCGGGCGCGCTGCGCATCACCGACAAACTGGACCGCATTTACCGCGACGCCACGGCCGGCATCACGCTCGCGCACGGCGCCGGCACGCTCAGGCTGACCCAGTCAGGCTTTCGCGACGCCGTGATCTGGAACCCGGGCGCGGCCGACACGGCGGCGCTGGCGGACATGGACGACGCCGACTACAGGCGTTTTGTGTGCATCGAGCCGGCCCTGATCGTGCCGGCCAGCTTGCCAGCCGGCGCCGCCTGGCGCGGCGAGCACCAGGTGATCGCTAGTTCGGAAGGCTAATTCGTAGGGCGGATGCAATCGGCCGAAGGCATGCGTTACGTCGACGCATACACTTGGCGGATTGCATCCGCCCTACGAAAAGCGTGGTCCGAGTTCGGCTTTGCGCCAGGTTCGGGGAATCAATCTCGTAGGGCGGATGCAATCGGCCGAAGGCATGCCTTACGTCGATGCATGCACTTGGCGGATTGCATCCGCCCTACGAAAAGCGTGATCCGAGCTCGGCTTTGCGCCAGGTTCCGGGATCAACTTCGGACGGCTAGTTCGGACGACTAGTTCGATTCCTTGACCACGCGCCCCGAACTGGCCTGGATCGGGCGCGCGTTAAGGGGATACAGGCGGCTAAAGAGCGCCATCTGCGCCGGTGACGCCTGCACCGGCTCCTTCATTACCATCCACAGCACGCCCTCCGTGCACGGCGGCGAGGTGAGCGAACCCATATAGGTAAAGTAGTCACGCCGGGCCGGCAGCAGGTCGGCCACGTTGAGCACGATCGATGGCGTGACGGTGTCGTTTTTTTCCAGCGGCAGGTTGTTCCATACGGTCTGGATCAGGTTCTGTGCCTTGCCCCGTTCCAGCAGCACGGCCACCACCGCCAGCTTGCCTTCGCTATCCTTGTGCTCCAGGTGGACCACCATCTCGAAGCCCTTGCCGTTGACGCGCTCTTCGGACGGACGATGGAAGTGGAACTGCAGCAGTTCGTAAGAACGCCCCCCAAGCGCGATGATATTGCCCGCGCCGACGTTGACCTGGATGGTGTGACCGTTGTCGATGACGTTAAAGGACGACGGCCGGTAGTCGAAGACGATGGGTTCTAGATCGACCTTCATGCCGTCGCGCAGGTCGATCGGCGACTGGCGCGTGCCAACGCCGCACTTGGTCCAGGCGGGGTTGCGGCCCCAGTTGGCCGGCCCCGTCTCGCCTTCGTACGACCAGTGCTCGCCCGGATACGGCTTGACGGCGGGCGGCGCCTCCACGCGAGCAACTGCCACATCCTTGCGGCGCGCTTCGGCCGCCTTGCGCGCCTTGGCAACGGCAGCGGCGCGGGCAACCTGATTGGCCCGCATGGCGGCCAGGCGCGCGGCGATTTTGGACGACAGCTCCGCTTCGGCCTCGTCTTCCCTGGCGGCTTGCGCGGCGGCCGTGGAAGTGGCGGCCGGTGCGGACGGCGCGGCCACGGCTGGCTTGATCGCGGGCAGCCCCGGCTTGATGGAAGGCGTGGCCACTTTGGCCGCCGGCGCAATGGGATCGTTCGCGCACGCCGCAGTGGCGACCAGGCTGCAAACGAACAGGGCAATCAGATGACGCATGAGGCTCCAGATATAGAAAGTACAGTCTGGTATCGGCGCGGGCCGCCCGAAACTTGAATATTTTGGAGAATGTTCCGCGCCCTTGCCGGGCGCGGACCTGCGCCTGCTTATTTTGCCATCATCTTGCGGCCGAATTTGTACAAGCCGCCCAGCGCGACCGGGACCACGGCCGCCGCCACGCCGATCAGCACGATCGTGGTCAGGTTGTCGCGAATCACAGGAACGCCGCCGAAGAAATAGCCGGCGGTGGTCAAGAGGGCGACCCAGGCCGATGCGCCGGCAAAATTGAACATCTGGAAGCGCCAGGGCGTCATCTTGGACACGCCCGCCACGAACGGCGCGAAGGTGCGCACCACCGGCACAAAGCGCGCCAGGATGATGGTCTTGCCGCCGTGTTTCTCGAAAAAATCATGGGTGCGGCGCAAGGCATCCTTGTTGATCCAGCGGTAATCGTGCGTGAAAACCCGCTGGCCGATGCGCGAACCGATCCAGTAATTGAGCGTATTGCCGGTGACGGCGGCGGTAATGAGGAGCGCGTTGAGCAGCCAGATGTTCATTTCGCCGGTGGCGCAAAACGCGCCCGCGATGAACAGCAGCGTGTCCCCGGGAAAAAAGAACAGAACCACCAGGCCCGTTTCGCTGAAAATGATCGCAAACAACACCACGTACACATAGATGCCGTAGTTGGCCAGCAGCGTCTTCAAGTCAACTTTCATGATCAAGTTGACGATTTCCATCAGATCCATAGAGTTCCTAAGTGGTAGCGCCGCATCATACCATCTTCGCTACTGCACAAAACGCACGCCACGGCGCACTTTGGCGGTGGGTTCCGGCTTACAATTCCCGCACGCCAAGCCCGGGCGTGCCCGACGGAGACAGAACAATGCACATCATGAACAATCGGAGCCCAGCAATGCTGCTGGCCGCCGCGCTCGGCATGCTGGTGATGGGTCAGGCGGGCGCAGTCGAGAGCGCTGCGGCGCAGACCAACGCTGAGCTCAAGCCCAAGGTCACCGTGGCTGACATCATCAAGCAATCGAAGCCGGGCGACTGGCGTGCGCTGGACCCGGAAAACACGCTGTACATGCAAACCGCGCTGGGGCGCGTGATCATCGAGCTGGCGCCGACCTTTGCGCCCAACCACGTGGCCAATATCAAGACGCTCGTGCGCGAGCATTATTTCGACGGCTTGGTAATCTTGCGCTCGCAGGACAACTGGGTGGCGCAATGGGGCGACCCGGACGAAAAGCATCCAAAACCGATGAAAACGGCAAAAGCCACGCTAAAGGGCGAATTCACGGTGCCGATCAAAAACGACAAGGACTTTACCCGCCTGCCCGACCGCGACGGCTACGCGCAGCAGGTGGGCCACTCGAACGGTTTTCCATCCGCGCGCGACCAAAGGAGCGGGCAAGCGTGGCTGACGCACTGCTACGGCATGGTGGGCGTGGGGCGCGACAATGACGCCGACAGTGGCGGCGGCTCGGCGCTGTACGCCGTGATCGGACATGCCCCGCGCCACCTGGACCGCAACATTACCGTGGTCGGGCGCGTGGTGTCGGGCATGCCGCTGCTCTCGACGCTGCCGCGCGGCAGCGCGCCGATGGGCTTTTACGACAAGCCGGAGCAGAACGTGCCGATCCTGTCGGTGAAGGTGGCGGCCGACGTGCCGGTGGCCGAGCGCGCAAAATTTGAAGTGATGCGCACCGACAGCACCGCCTTCAAGGCCGCAGTCGAAGCGCAGCGCAACCGCGGCGGCCCGTGGACCAAGGTCGCGGCCGGCTACATCGATCTGTGCAACGCCCCCATCCCCGTGCGCGAACAACAATAGCCGGCTTTCGTAGGGCGGATGCAATCCGCCAATGCATGCATCAACGTAACGCATGCCTTCGGCGAATTGCATCCGCCCTACGAGGGCGCAAAGCCGGGACCACGAGGGCGTTTTTCGTTGGGCGGATGCAATCGGCCAAGTGCATGCATCAACGTAACGCATGCCTTCGGCGGATTGCATCCGCCCTACGAGGGCGCAAGCCGGGATCACGAGGGCGCTTTTCGTCGGGCGGATGCAATCGGCCAAGTGCATGCACCCACGTGACACTTGCCGTCGACCGATTGCATCCACACCCAGACGTTTATTTTAGGAACAAGCCGCAAGCGATATAATTCGTTGATGAATTCTGTCCTCGCCCATCGCCCCATCCAGGCTCTTCCCGATCAGTTAATTTCACAAATTGCCGCCGGCGAGGTCGTCGAACGCCCTTCCGCCGTGGTCAAGGAATTGCTGGAAAACGCGCTCGACGCGGGCGCCACCCAGATCACCGTGCGCCTGGAAGAAGGCGGCGTAAAACGCATCGCCATCACCGACAATGGCCGCGGCATCGCCCCCGAGCAGTTGCCGCTCGCGCTGGCTCGCCACGCCACATCAAAAATCGCTTCCCTGACCGACCTGGAAAACGTCGCCACGCTCGGCTTTCGCGGCGAAGCGCTGGCCTCGATCGCGGCCGTCGCCGCCGTCACGGTCACCTCGCGCACGGCCGACGCGCCACACGCATGGGAAATCGTCGGCTCCCATCACGGCACGGTCGCCCCGTCGTCGGGCGCGCAGGGCACCACCATCGACGTGCAGGACCTGTATTTCAATACGCCGGCGCGGCGCAAGTTTCTCAAGTCCGAACAGACCGAATACGGCCACTGCGCCGAAGTGGTGCGCCGCATCGCGCTGGCGCGCCCTGACGTCGCGTTTTCGCTGTCGCACAACGGCCGCACCATCGACCAGTGGAACGTGTGCGCTATGGCCAAGCGCAGCGCCCACATTTTGGGCAATGACTTTGCCGAGGCGCGCTTGCCGATCGATGAATCGGCCGGCCCCTTGCGCGTGCACGGCTTCGCGGGCCTGCCCACGGCGTCCAAGGCACGCGCCGACGGCCAGTTCTTTTACGTCAATGGCCGCTACGTGCGCGACAAGCTGCTGGTGCACGCGGTGCGCGCCGCCTACCAGGACGTGCTGCACGGCGACCGCTTTCCCTCCTACGTGCTGGCGCTCGACCTTGACCCGGCGCTGGTCGACGTCAACGTCCATCCATCCAAGATCGAAGTGCGCTTTCGCGACAGCCGCTCGGTGCACCAGTTCGTGTTCCACGCTGTGCAGCGCGCGCTGGCGCTGACGTCGGCCACCAACTTTGGCACCGCCCCCGCGCCGCTGCCGGCCGCCGACGTCAACGGCGGCGCCAATGGCGCCAATACCGCCAATGCCGCCAATCCCGGTTCCTGGCGCCGCGAGCACGAGCAAACCAGCTTTGGCGCCCAGCTCGCGACGGGCTACCCGGCCACCTTTTCGCCCTCGCCCTACGCGAGCGCCAACCGGCACGACGGCGCCGGCGTGGCACAAACCACGAACAGCTACGGCGCCCTGTTCGCCGCCGGCGCACCGGTCACGCCCTACAGCGCGCCGGCCCAGGGCATGTCGAGCGACGAGTTCCCGCTCGGCTTCGCGCTGGCCCAGCTGCACGGCATTTACATCCTGGCCCAGAACACCAAGGGCCTGGTGCTGGTCGACATGCACGCCGCGCACGAGCGCATCCTCTACGAGCAGATCAAGAACGCGCTCGACGCGCGCGCCGACGGCCACGACATGCAGGTCCAGTCGCTGCTGATTCCCGTCACCTTTTACGCCGACGCCGTGGAAGTGGGCACCGCCCAGGAAAACCAGGAAACGCTCAAGGCACTCGGCTTTGACATCGCGGCCCTGTCGCCCACCACGCTGGCGGTGCGCTCGGTGCCCACGCTGCTCAAGAACGCCGACGCCCAGACCCTGGCGCGCGATGTGCTGCGCGACGTGCGCGAGTTTGGCGGCTCGCGCGTGCTGGTCGAGCGGCGCAACGAGCTGCTGGGCACCCTCGCCTGCCACACGGCGGTGCGCGCCAACCGTATCTTGTCGGTGCCGGAGATGAACGCGCTGCTGCGCCAGATGGAGTCGACCGAGCGCGCCGACCAGTGCAACCACGGGCGCCCGACCTGGGTCCAGCTGGAGATCTCCGCGCTCGACAAGCTGTTCCTGCGCGGCCAGTGATGAACCAGTCAAGCGGCGCGATCCCACCTTTGACGCGGTTCGCGCACGCCCCCATCCTGCTGCTGGTGGCGTGTTTCCTGATGCTGCAGCCGCTCTCCACCGACCTGTACCTGGCCTCGCTCCCCAGCCTGGGCAGCGTGTTTGGCGCGCCCATGGCAACCGTGCAGCTGACGCTGTCGATGTTCGTGATCGCCTTCGGGCTGGCGCAACTGGTTATCGGCCCTTTGTCGGACCGTTACGGGCGGCGCCCGGTCGTCATCTGGGGCCTGGGCCTGTACGTCGTGGCCAGCCTTCTGTGCGCCTTTGCGCCTTCCATTGAACTGTTGATCGCGGCGCGCTTCGTGCAGGCACTGGGCTGCTGCTCGGCCATCATCATCGCGCGCGCGATCGTGCGCGACGCCTACGCGCCGGCCGACAGCGTGCGCGTGATCGCCCGTGTCAGCACCTGGCTGGCGCTGGCGCCGCTCACTGGCCCCATCCTCGGCTCCTACCTGCAGGTGACGTTCGGCTGGCGCGCCGCCTTTGTCGCCCTCACGCTGCTGTCAAGCGCAGTGCTGGCCGCCGTCATCCTGCGCCTGCCCGAAACCAACGAGCACAAAGATGCGCGCGCCACCGAACTGGCCGGGCTGGCCGCCAACTGGCGCCTGGTGCTCGGTTCGCGCCAATTCTGGGCCCATGCACTGCCGGGCGCACTGTCGTACGGTTCGATCTTCGCTTTCATCTCGGGTTCGTCGCCGGTCCTGATCCGCATTTTGCAGGTGCCCACCGAATGGTTCGGCTACTGTTTTGCGTTTGGCGTGTCGGGCTACATGACGGGCACTATCGTGTGCCGGCGCCTGCTGCCTGCGTTCGGCCCTGCCGTCACGCTGCGCATCGGCAGCACGCTGTCGGTGGGCGCCGGCGCGCTGTTCCTGGCCGCCGCCGGCTTTGGGCTGGCCCACTGGGCGCTGGTCACCGGCGCCATGTTCCTGACGATGCTCGCGCACGGCGTCAATTTCCCGGTCTCGCAATCCGGTTCGGTCACGCCGTTTCCGCAGCAGGCCGGCACCGCCGCCGGCTTGATGGGGGCGCTCTACATGTGCGTCGCTTTCGTCGTCGGCACGGCGGTTGGCGCCACCTACAACGGCACGCTGTACCCGCTGGCGGCGATCGCCTGCACGCTGGGCGCCAGCATTTTTGTCTCGGTGCGCCTGCTGGCGCTGCACCCGGCGGCGGTGGCGTCATGAAGCCGCTCGCCGTTGCCATCATGGGCCCGACCGCGTCGGGCAAGACCGCCGCCGCGCTGGCGATCGCGCGCGAGCTCCCGGCCGAAATCATCTCGGTCGATTCGGCGCTGGTCTACCGTGGCATGGACATTGGCACGGCCAAGCCAAGTGCCGAAGAACTGGCCAGCGCGCCGCACCACCTGATCGACATCATCGACCCGACCGAGTCGTATTCGGTGGCCCAGTTCCGCATCGACACGCTGCGCCTGGTGGCCGAAATCAACGCGCGCGGCAAGCTGGCGCTGCTGGTGGGCGGCACCATGATGTACTACAAGGGCTTGAGCGAAGGCCTGGACGACCTGCCGACTGCGGACGTGGCCCTGCGCGCCGAGATTGAAGCAGAAGCGGCGCGCATCGGCTGGCCGGGCATGCACGACAAGCTGCGCGCACTCGACCCGGTGACGGCCGAGCGCCTGGCGCCCAACGACGCCCAGCGCATCAACCGCGCGCTGGAGATCATCGCGCTGTCGGGCCGGCCGATGTCGGAGCTGCTGCTGGGGCGCCCCAAGCTTGCGCTGCCGTTCGAATTGCTGTCGTTCGGCCTGGAGCCGTCGGACCGCAGCGTGCTGCACCGGCGCATTGCAAATCGCTTCGACCAGATGCTCGGCGCCAGCGACGAAAGCGGCATCGTGGCCGAGGTGGCGCGCCTGCGCGCGCGCGGCGACCTGCACCCGGCGCTGCCGTCGATGCGCTGCGTGGGCTATCGGCAGACGTGGGACTATCTGGATGGCGTGATCGACCGCGCCGGCCTGCGCGAGACCGGTATCATCGCCACGCGCCAGCTTGCCAAGCGCCAGCTGACGTGGCTGCGTTCGATGCCCGATCGGCTCGTGATTGATTGTTTGGCTGACAATACGGCGGGGAAGATGCTGGCCCACATTGCTGCCAGAAAAAGCTTGTAACGCGAACCGCTTGACAGGTTTAAATGTGGTGCCTATAATGCTCGCCTGTTGGGTGATATAGCTCAGTTGGTTAGAGCACAGCATTCATAATGCTGGGGTCGGTGGTTCAAGTCCACCTATCACCACCAAGAACACGTTTCAAGAAGTCCAGTGACGTACAGAAACCCGCATCTCTCCCTGTGAGAATGCGGGTTTTTTGTTTTTTGGTCGTTTGGATTCATTTACCTCCCAACTTTTTTGCATCCATACTTCCTTTCATGCATGCAAACCCCCAGCCGGCGTTATCTCTCCCCCCATCGTAGAGCGCGCCATTGGACTGGCGCTTCAGCAGGGCTGGCGTCCCGGTGAGGCGGGAAGTGCTTTTGAGCTTTCGATGCACTGTGCCTAATGACTAATTCGGGGCGGAGCTACCGAGCCGTTTGGCCCTGTCGTGCCGTCGAGTACACTCGGCAGTGACCGGCCAGGAGCGGCCGGGACACATATACAAAGAAACTAAATGAGCAAGAAAACGCTTCCTCAGATCCTCCGTAGCTTCTTCCACATTTTCTGCAGGATCATTTCCGCTAAAGAAGAGGTATTGGAACGTTCCAGTGGCCGACGATACGAACTAACGATCATCCGGTTCACCCCCAGCCCAGTGCCGGTGACTGAGACGTTTAGTTCAGGAAATGCGGCCGCTACTTGGATTGGTATTCCCACCGACCGTGACTGTCTAATCGAAGCTTCAGTTTGGCATGATACCGATAGCTTGGGCGACTTTTGCTTATGGTGTTCTGGGGCATATGCCGTTGCACGAATAGGTGAGCATCGTTCACATGATGCGAGCGATCCCGACAGCATTTCCGCGAATAGTAATACCATCTCATTTAAAGATGACGACGGCTCAATTTACACCCCGTCGAGCGAACTGGTGTTGCCGCGTGAACTGGCCGTTCGTGCCATTCACGCTTGGCTCATAGATTTGCAGCATCCAAGTTTCCTGCGCTGGAGTTAGCGTCGTCCAACAAACCGTTGACCTGCGGCTTTTTGCGCACGGGTTCCTGCCTCAGTCCCAGCCCGTATAATTTGACGCACATCAACGATTTTGTGACTAGCCCTCACTACACTGGCTACACTTGCTACAGGTAGTCGCGCGCGGGCAAGTCAGACTGTCGCGACTTCGCCGCGATTTACCTCATCTGGCATAATGATTCTGGAGCAAGTATGAATTGGAGAAACAGTCCTGCACGCTACGGCTGGCTAGCGATCAGCCTGCACTGGCTGATGCTCGTGCTGCTGGTCGCGGTCTACCTGAGCATGGAACTGCGCGGCTATTTCCCGAAAGGCAGCGCCGAGCGCGACGCCATGAAAACCTGGCACTACATGCTCGGCCTGTCGGTGCTCGTGCTCGCCTCGCTGCGCCTGGCGGTCCACCTGCGCGGCCCCGCCCCCGCAATTTCGCCCTCCCCCGCCGCTTGGCAAACTACCGGCGCCACGCTGATGAAGGCAGCGCTGTATATCTTCATGCTGGCCATGCCGCTACTGGGCTGGCTCATCCTCAGTGCCAAAGGGTCGACCATCCCCTTCTTCGGCCTGCATCTTCCCCCGCTGCTGAGCCAGAGCAAGGACCTGGCGGAGTCGATCAAGGAAATCCATGAGACCATCGCGACGCTCGGCTATGTCCTCGTCGGCCTGCATGCGGCGGCCGCCTTGTATCACCATTATTTTTTGCGCGACGACACCTTGCGCAGGATGCTGCCAAAATGAAGGCCCGCGCAGCGCGACCGTGTTACCGAGGTGCCTTTGACCGACTTTAACGTCCCTGTCGACGATCCCGAAGACCAAGCTCACACCCCGGCCGAGCGCACCGCCGCCGCCTCGCGCAGCACCTGGGTCAGCGTAGCGGTCAACATCGCGCTGAGCGGCGTGCAGATCACCGTCGGCGTGCTCGCCAAATCGCAGGGCCTGGTGGCCGACGGCATCCATTCGCTCTCTGACCTGGTGGCCGATTTCGTGGTGCTCTTTGCCAGCCACCACGGCGCCAAGGAAGCCGATGCCGAACACCCCTACGGCCATCAACGCTTCGAAAACGCGGCTTCCCTGGTGGTGGGCGCCCTGCTGCTGGCCGTCGGCGCCGGCATGGCCTGGTCGGCCATCGACAAGCTGCAAAACCCGCACGATATCCCGGTGGTCCACGCGGTCGCGCTCGGCGTCGCTGCGGTGGCCCTGGTGTCCAAGGAAATCCTGTTTCGCTACATGCTGCGGATTGCCACCCGAGTCAAGTCGAGCATGCTCGTCGCCAATGCCTGGCATGCCCGCTCAGACGCAGCCTCGTCGCTGGTAGTAGGCATCGGAATCGCCGGTAACCTGGCCGGCTATCCGCTGCTCGACCCGATCGCCGCGCTGGTCGTCGGCCTGATGATCATCAAGATGGGTTCGAGCTTCGCGTGGGACGCCCTGCATGAATTGATGGACCGCGGCGTCGACGAACAGGAACTGAAGGCGATCATCGCCACGCTGACCGCTACCCCGGGCGTGATGGGCGTGCACGACGTGCGCACCCGCAAGATGGGCGACATGATCGTGGTCGACGCCCATCTCGAGGTGGACGCCGCGATCCCGGTCGAAGCCGGGCATGACATTGCTGTGGCGGCGCGCCGCAACGTAATGGAACGGCATCGCGTGCTCTCGCTCATGACGCACATCGATCCGTGGCGCAAACCGGACCTGGACCACGCCCCGGCTCCCGCGCGCAACGCCGCGCGCCACTGACACACCCATCACCAGCACCAAGGAACATCATGAAAACCAATGTAGGTAATGTGGACCGCGCCTTGCGCATCGCCGCCGGACTGGGCCTGATCGGCGCAACACTGTTCGGCGCGATCGGCGCCTGGGGCTGGATCGGCGTCGTCCCGCTGGCGACCGGCATCTTCCGCTTTTGTCCCGCGTATCTGCCGTTCGGGATTCGCACTTGCCCTGCCGGACGATAAACCACGGGTTATCAAAAAATGACGGCCGCGCCGCGCCAGTACAGGTAATCGGGACGACCTATCCACCTGCGCGGCTCGCGCCGGCAACGGCCGCGCTGCGGCAATTGGCACACCTGGCCGCTACGCGCACTTGCCGCGCCCTGCGGCCAAATCCTTCCCCCCACGCGGCTGTCGACGCGCCCTGGCGCCTCCTCGAACCATCGCCGCCGAGCGCCCACCAGCCCGCCATTAATCTATTGAATTATATTCTGTGTGATTAGATAATATCTCTGCGCATTACGCCCCAAGGACAGGCCCGACAATGAACGACCTCGCCCAGCTCGACCCCGCCGCCATGCAGGCAGCGGCAACCCGCGCCTGCACCCTGTTCAAGGTACTCGCCAACCGCGACCGGCTGCTGTTGCTGTGCCAGCTCACGCAAGGGCCGCTGTGCGTGGGCGAGCTGGAAAGCATTTCGGGAATTCAACAGCCCACACTTTCCCAGCAGTTGGCCGTGCTGCGCGACGAAGCGCTGGTCACAACCCGCCGCGAAGGCAAGCAAATTTTTTACAGCATGGCCAGTGCCGAAGCGCTGGCAGTCATGCAGGTGCTGTCCCAGCTGTATTGTGCCACCGCCGAAGGAGCAACAACATGATGATCGATTGGCCAAACTTCACGCCGTGGGCCTCGCTGGCCGGCGGCGCCTTGATCGGCCTGGCGGCATCGCTGCTGATCCTGTTTAACGGCCGCATTGCGGGCATCAGCGGCATCCTGGGCGGCTTGCTGGTCGGCCTGGGCACCCGCTACGGCTCAGGCTACACCAGCGGGCACGGCGTGTGCGGTCTGTCGCGCCTGTCGCTCCGTTCGCTCCGTTCGCTGGCCGCCACGCTCGCTTTCATGGGGGCCGGCTTGGCTACCGTCTTTCTCGTTCGCTACGTTATTGGATAAGGGGCACACCGTGCATATCATCATCGCGCTGCCGGCCGGATTGCTGTTCGGCATAGGCCTGATTATTTCCGGCATGACCGATCCGTCCAAGATCATCGGTTTTCTCGACCTGGCCGGCCGCTGGGATCCTTCGCTCGGCTTCGTCATGGGCGGCGCGATCCTGATCGGGCTAATTGCGTTCCGCTTCGCGTCCAAGCGCGACAAGTCGCTGCTCGGCGACGTCATGCGTTTGCCGTAAAGGGACGATATCGACTGCCGCCTGGTGCTGGGCAGCCTCGCCTTTGGCGCCGGCTGGGGCCTGGCCGGCTACTGCCCGGGCCCGGCGCTGGCCTCGCTCGCCAGCGGTGGCGCCAAGCCCCTCATTTTTTCTGCCGCGATGCTGGCGGGGATGGCGCTGTTTGATCTGATCGAGCGCCTGGGCCGGGGTGGCTGATGGACCAGACCCCGCAAGCGTACGTTTGCTTTGCGGCACTTGCGATTTATACCGAAATCGCTCATTCTTGAGCAGCCCTGCAATTGCACCACTGCATACTACTTGCCGATCAGGCACCATTTTTGAGGGACCCACGCGTGCACAGCGGACCATCCGAGCAGCCCATCGACAACCCGCCCGACGCGCCGACGGCTTTGGACGCCGCGCTGGCGCGCATTGCCGCACTCGAGGCCGAGAACGCGGCGCTCAGGGCCGGCATCGGCGCGCGCCTGTCGCTGGCGCGCCACGTGGCCGACGAGCGCAGCCTGCTGCGCACCCTGATCGACAATATGCCCGACCAGATCTACGTCAAGGACACGACCGGCTGCTTTGTTCTTGCCAACAACGCTAGCGCCGACTGCATCGGCGTGGCGTCGCCCGACGACCTGCTCGGCAAATCGGACTTGCAGCTGTTCCCCGGCGAATGCGGCCGCCAGTTTTACGACGACGAGCAGGCCATCATCGACTCCGGCACCGCCCTGGTCGACCAGCTCGAGGAAAACGTCAACCACAACGGCGTGCACCGCTGGTTCTCGACCACCAAGGTGCCGGTCAAGGATGAAGGCGGGCAGGTGATCGGCATCGTTGGCATGTCGCGCGACGTCACCTTGCGCGTGGCCGCCGACGAGGCAATCCGCCTGCGCAACCGGGCCATCGAATCGAGCCTGGACGCGATCGTCATCACCAGTTGCCTCAAGCCTGGCAACCCGGTGGTGTACGTGAACCCGGCCTTTGAACGGATCACCGGGTTCTCGTTCGACGAAGCGACTGCCGGCGGCATTGAGCGCTTGCTGGCGCATGATGATGACGACCCCGCCGCCCCCGCCGACCACGCCGGGCCGCAAGCGCTGTTGCTGGCCATGCGCGAGCAGCGCGACGGGCGCGCCGTGCTGCACAGCGCGCGCAAGGACAAGGGCAAGTTCTGGAACGAGGTGCGGGTCGCGCCGGTGCGCGACATGGCGGGGCGCGCCACGCATTTCGTCTTTACAATGAGCGACATCACCAAGGCGCGCGACTCCGAAGAAAAACTCGAGCGCATGGCCAGCCACGACGCGCTCACCGGCCTGCCCAACCGGCGCATGCTGATGGACCGCATGGGCCAGGCGCTGGCGCTGGCTGAACGGGGCAGGTTTTTGATGGCGGTCGCCTTCCTTGACCTGGACCGGCTCAAGTTCATCAACGACACGCAAGGCCATGAAGCCGGCGACGTCCTGCTCAAGTCAGTGGCGGCGCGCATGCAATCATGCGTGCGCAAGTGCGACACCGTGGCGCGTTTGGGCGGCGACGAGTTCGTGCTCATCTCGTTGCACAGCTGCGACGCCGGCAGCGACGCCTTTGCGCGCACCTGCCTGCATATCGGCGAAATGCTGGCGAAAATTCAAAAGGTGCTGGCCGAACCGATCATGCTGGGCGATGCACTCTTTAGCGCCACCTGCAGCATCGGCGTGAGCGTCTACCCGCAGCATGGCAGCAGCGCCGATTTGCTGCTCAAGCATGCCGACGCGGCCATGTACCTGGCCAAAAAGGCCGGGCGCGACAGCATCGCGTTTTATCCCGGCGACAGTCTGTTATAAGGCTACCTTGACGCGTACCGGCGGCGGCCCGTCAAGCAGCGGGCTATAACCGGGAAAAGTCATGCGCAAGATGCGCAATAGCGTGGTGCCGAACTGGCGCGTGAGCGAGCCGCTGTTGTACGGCAGTTTGTAGCGCGCGCACAGCGCGCGCACGCGCGGCGCCACTTCCGGGTAGCGGTTGCTCGGCATGTCGGGGAACAGGTGATGTTCGATCTGGTGACTGAGGTTGCCGCTCATGATATGAAACAGCTTGCCGCCGCCGATATTGCAGGAACCGAGCAGCTGGCGCACATACCAGTGCTGCCGCGTTTCGTTCTCCACTTCCTCCTTGGTGAACACGTGCACGTCCATCGGGAAGTGGCCGCAAAAAATGATCAGGTAAGTCCACAGATTGCGGATCACATTGGCGGCCGCATTGGCGCCGCACACGTACCAAAAGAAGGGGCCGGCCAGCAGCGGGAACAGGATATAGTCCTTGAGGATCTGGCGCCCCATTTTGGCGCGCGTCTTGCGCCACATCGGGCCGATGCTGGCCCACGTCATGCGGCCCGACAGAACGCGCCCCAGTTCCAGTTCCTGGATGGCGATGCCCCATTCGAACAGCAGCGCCAGCAGCAGCGCATACACCGGATTGCCCAGGTTGAACGGCTTCCAGCGCTGGTTCGAGAACAGGCGCAGCAAGCCGTAGCCGCCCACGTCGGCATCCTTGCCGAACACATTGGTCCAGGTATGGTGCTTCACATTATGCGAGTGCTTCCACTGGTCCGACGGGCACACGTGGTCCCATTCCCAGCTGCCCGACTGGATCGCCGGGTCGCGCAGCCAGTCCCACTGGGCATGCGAGATATTGTGGCCGATCTCCATGTTCTCGAGGATCTTGGCGCAGCCCAGCATCAGCGTGCCGAGCCCGATGGCGGGCCAGAACAACTGCCAACTGGCCAGGCCATGGCCCCAGTGCGGCAGCAGCGCCAGGCTGGCGTAGATGACCATGCGCGCGGCCAGTGCCAGGCTGCGCTGGACCTTGATCAGGCGGTAGATGTAGCGCGCATCGCGCTCGCCGCGGCTGTCCATCACTTCATTGCGGATCGCTTCAATCTCGCGGCCAAAGCCGGCGATGTCGTCAAGCGTCAGGTGGGCGGGTATCGACATGGTGGTTTCCTGTTAAATGATTTACAGCGCGAGTTCGACGTCGCCGACGGCGGTGCACACGCATACCTGCACGGTGTCGCCCGCTTCGCTGATCAAGGAACCCGTGCGCGAGTCGCGCACGCAGCCGCTGACCAAGGTTGTGTTGCAGCCGTGGCAGATGCCCATGCGGCAGCCGTGCGGAGGATTTAAGCCCGCGTCTTCAGCCACGCGCAATAGAACGGTGGCGCCGTCCGACTGCGCTTGTACGCCGCTGGCGGCAAACCACACGCGCCCGGCCTTCACGCCGGCCCCCGGCAGCGGCGCCACCATGGCGTGAAAGCGCTCGGTGTGCAACTGGCGCGCAAGGCCCGCCTGTTCCCAGTGCGCCTCGACCGCGTCGAGCATAGCGGCCGGGCCGCAGGCCCACACTTCGCGCTCGCGCCAGTCGGGACAGGCGCGCTCCAACTGCTGCGCGCTGAAGTGGACGCTGGCCTCCTGCGCACTGGCGCGGGTGTAGTACTTGTGCAGCTGGTAGTGCTTCTGGCTGGCCTGCAGTTCGCCCAGTTCGGCGCCAAAGATCACGTCCTGAACATGTGGCGCGTAGTGCATGTGCACCGTGTCGGGAATGACGTCGTATTCGAGCACGTAGCTGCGCAGCATACTCATGACCGGAGTGATGCCGCTGCCGCCGGTAATGAACAGCGGGTGCACCGGCATCGATTCGGGCAGCACGAATTCGCCCTGCGGCTCGCCCAGCGGCAGGTATTCACCCACCACCACGCGGCGCGCCAGATGCTGCGAGACGCGCCCGCCGTCAACCGTCTTGACGGTGACGGTGATGCAGCCGTCCTCGCGCGCCGGGGCCGACGAAATCGAATAGGTGCGGGTATGGCGCTGACCGTCAATCGGCACGCCCAGGCGCACGAACTGCCCGGCGCGGTGGCTGCGCCAACCGCGCCCCGGGCGCAGCGTCAGCGTGCGCGTGTCGGCTGTTTCGTCCTGCACGCCGACCACACGCGCCTTGAGCACGTGCTCGGTCCACAGCGGGTTGACCAGCTCCAGGTAGTGCGAATGGCGCAGCGGGTAGGCGAACATGTCAGCCAGGCTGGTAAGTGCATTGCGGATCGATGTCATTGGAACCCCTGCTTTATCTCAACAGATCATATTGTGTACAGTCGTACACTCAAAGTCAAGAAGTTGGCGGGGATTTAGAGGTTTGCCTCTCAATCGCACGTGTAAAATGCGGTAACACCCGTACACACTGAACAACATGCCCAATCCAGATATTGACTTGCAGCGACTTGACGTCCACAGCCGTAGCGAACGCAAGGCCGTCTCCCACAGGGCGCTGCTGCACGCGGCGCTCACGCTGGTGGGCGAAGGGCGCAGCTTTACCAGCATTTCGCTGCGCGAGATCGCGCGCCAGGCAGGCATGGTGCCCAATGCCTTTTACCGCCACTTTGCCAGTCCGGAGAATCTGGGGCTGGAACTGGTCGAGGAAATGGGCATCACGCTGCGTCGGCTGCTGCGCGAGGCGCGCCAGGTCGACCCGTCCAAGGGCGACATCTTGCGCCGCTCGGTGCAGGTGTACCAGCAGTATGTGAAGGCGAATCGGCTGGTGTTTCTGTTCATTTCAAGCGAGCGTTCGGGCGGCAGCCGCGTACTGCGCGTGGCGATTCGCCGCGATGTGACGCACTTCACCAACGAGATGGCGCAGGATTTCCGGGACTTGGGGCTGTACAAGGAGTTGCCGACGGCGCGTTTGCAGATGGTGTGCGGATTGATCGTGATGACCATGCTGGCGGCGGCGATTGATATTCTTGATTTGCCGGCGGACCAGCCGTTGCTAGAGCATGAGATGACGGAGAATTTTGTGCGGCAGCTGCAGCTTATTCTGCTCGGTGCCGGGCAGTGGCGCGAAAAACCGTCGCGAGGCGATCTGCCCGCATGAACATCATCGCACTCTTGTTTGGAAAAATGGGAACCGGCGAAACCGCCCCGGTCCCCGTGCGCGCGCGCCTCGATGCGTCAGCCCCCGGCAATTCGGTTCCAGATCTGACGGCCGCAATGGCCGACTATTCCGGCTACACGCGGCAGGGCGCAATCGCGCGCGCTGTCACGCTTCGCCACGTGGAGCTCTTGCCCTCTATTGCCGCGCGTCTCAATGACTGGGTGCCCCAGGTTCGGGACGCAGCCCGTGCAGCGCTCATTACCCTGCTGCCCACCACAGCGCCGCAGGCCATGCTCGCCCTCGCCCCCGCGATCGTCCACCTGCGCAAGGCAGGCCGCCACGATCACACGGCGTGGGTCAATACGTTCGAGCGCGCCCTGATCGCCCAGCTGACACCAAAGGTCCTGTTAGAAGGCATTGGCAGCACGGACGCAAAAGTCGCACGCGCCTGTTTCCAGATCATGCACAGGCATGCCCCTTCAGATGCCGCACACTTGATCGCCGCAGCATTCGCATCGCGAAGCGATATTGTCATGATGTACGAGGCTGCGGCAATGATTTCCCTGCTCCCGGCCGAGACCCGGCCGGCGCTCTACCAAGCGATGCTGCGGTCGGCATTCGGCGCTGTGCGGGCCATTGGTTTGAGCGCCGTGCTCGGGGGTCCGGCCAGCGACGTCAAGCGCGAGACAGCGCTGGCCCACCTTTGATCGCCAATCGGCGGTGCGGGGCGCGGCGATCTCCTACCTCATCACTCACCAGCTTGACACTCCCGCTCCGTACCAGCAGGTGCTGGCAGCAGGTACGGCGACGGCAACTGTACTCCAGATTTGCGTGGTCGCGCTGGGAGGCATGCGGCATCCCGATGACGCTGCAGCGGTGCGTGCGTTCACTGCACACCCGAGCATCCGCATGCGTGCAGCCGCCTATACCGCCTGGCTTAAACTTGACAATACGAGCAAGGACGACATCGCGGCGATGGCGCTGGCCGACCCGGCGTCCAACGTAAAAAAACTGGCCATGCTGATGGTTTCAAGGCACGGCGCCGTCATCCCCTTGAGCACCGCTTGCACGCATTTTTCGAGTCCGCAGGACTGGCCGCCGCTGATGCGCCTTGGTGGAAAACGGAGCCTGGGATGTCATCGAAGCGGTCGCCCGGATAGCGCCCATGGCAAATCTGGACATCCGCGCGTATTTGCGCGACAAACTTGAAACGTGGATGCTCACCGACGCCAGCGACTTTCGGCCCACAACGGCTCAGACGACCTTCCTGCGATCTGATGCGGTATGTGAGACGCTCAAGGCGCTGTGCGGACACGATGTCCGCGATGTGATTGAGCGCCAGCTCGCACTCGCACTGGCGAAACGGCGGTAGAAAATAGGCTGTACAAGGAGTTGCCGACGGCGCGTTTGCAGATGGTGTGCGGATTGATCGTGATGACCTTGCTGGCGGCGGCGATTGATATTCTTGATTTACCGGCGGACCAGCCGTTGCTGGAGCATGGGATGACGGAAAATTTTGTAAGGCAGCTGCAGGTTATTTTGCTCGGTACGCGGCAGTGGCGCGAAAAGGGCCGACAGAGGTTGGGGCTCGGCGCCCCCGCGAGAAAAGCTGAAGGGCGCATTCCGCCAAGCGTCTCGACGGCTCATGGCGGAATGCGCCCTACGGGCTTTTCCGCCCTACGAGGTCGTGAATAAATCAAAATTTTCGACGCGTTTAAACCCGCAAGGCGGCGCTTTTGATAGGCAGATAGGGCGAAGCGATACCCCGAACACGAATAGCAATGCTGTCCGTTACTCGGCTGGCCCGACGTCGGCGTCGTCGCCGAGCGCGTAATCTCCGCGCGCCAGGGCAGCGAGCACTTCCTGCGACTGCTGGATGAACGACTCCGGCACCAGCACCCGCACCCCGCCCATCACGGGCACCATGGGCTGGTTTGACATATTGTCGTCCGCGACCACGGCGGGAATGCCGGCCGCGACCAGGCAGCCGCGCGCCAGGTGCGCTTCGATCGGATCAAGGTAGCGCCCGACCATGAACAGGTCGCGGCCCGGCACTTCCTCGATTTCCAGCATGCCCAGCAGTCCTGTGCGATGTACGTCTTCCATGGCGGCTCCCTGGCGTTGTTGATGCACCCATACTACTCCTCGCGCAGGCGCTTTGGTGCACGCGCCATCAGATCACGCCCTGCTGCGCCAGCGCCGCCACGTCGGCCTGCGACCAGCCCCAGTCGCCCAGCACCGCGGCGCTGTGCTGGCCGGGTATCGCCGGCATGATGCCGATTTCGGGCGCGGTGCGGCTAAAGCGCGGTGCGGGGGCCGGCTGCACCACCCCGCCGACGTCGGCAAAGGTCGCGCGCGCGACGTTGTGCGGGTGGCGCGGCGCCTCGGCCATGTCGAGCACGGGTGCGAAGCAGGCGTCGGTGCCTTCCATCAGGTGGCACCAGCTGTCGCGCTCGCGCGTGAGGAACACGGCGGCGATTTTTTCGGTGAGCGACGGCCACAGCGCGGCATCCATCTGGGCGTCGAAGGCCGGGTCGTCGATGCCGGCCAGCTTGAGCAGCAGCGCGTAGAACTGCGGCTCGATCGCGCCAATCGAGATGAACTTGCCGTCGGCGCAGGCGTAGGTGTCGTAGAAGTGCGCGCCGCCGTCCAGCATGTTGGCGCCGCGCTGGTCGCTCCAGCTGCCATGCGCGCGCAAGCCGTACATCATGGCGCCCAGCAGCGCCGCACCGTCGGTCATGGCGGCGTCCACCACCTGCCCCCGGCCCGACTTGCGCGCTTCCAGCACCGCGCAGACCACGCCAAAGGCCAGCATCATGGCTCCGCCGCCAAAGTCGCCCACCAGGTTTAAGGGCGGCGTCGGCGGCGCATCGGCGCGGCCCATGGCGTGCAGCATGCCGGTCAGCGCCACGTAATTGATGTCGTGCCCCGCAGCCTGCGCCAGCGGGCCATGCTGGCCCCAGCCGGTGATGCGCCCATACACCAGCGCCGCATTGCGGGCATGGCATACGTCCGGCCCCAGGCCAAGCCGCTCCATCACCCCCGGGCGGAAGCCCTCGATGACGATGTCGGCCTTGTCCAGCAGGCGCAGCACGACTTCCTTTGCCGCCGGCTGCTTGAGGTCAAGCGCCAGCGAACGGCGTCCGCGCGCCATCACGTCGTAGCGGGTGCCCAGCATGGGGAAGGGATTGGGCGCGCCCGGCACCGCCTTGCGGTCGATGCGGATCACTTCGGCGCCCATGTCGGCCAGCATCATGGCGGCGAACGGGCAGGGCCCGAGGCCGACCATCTCCACCACGCGCATCCCTGCAAGCGGTCCGGTCATGGGTTCCCCTTACAATGAGCGCGCAATGATTTCTTTCATGATTTCGTTGGCGCCGCCGTAGATTCGCTGCACCCGCGCGTCCACGTACATTTGCGCGATCGGGTATTCCAGCATGTAGCCGTAACCGCCGAACAGCTGCACGCACTGGTCGATCACCTTGCACTGCAGGTCCGAGATCCAGTACTTGGCCATCGAGGCGCGCACCGTGTCCATGCGCCCGGCAATGGTGTCTTCGATGCAGCGGTCGATGAAGATGCGCGCCACCGTCGCCTCGGTCTTGACCTCGGCCAGCACGAAGCGGGTGTTTTGCATGTCGATGAGCGCCTGGCCGAAAGCCTTGCGCTCGCGCGTGTAGTCGACCGTCAGCTGCAGCGCGCGTTCAATCGCGGCCACGCCCGCCACGCCCAGGATGGTGCGCTCGTACGGCAGCTCCGTCATCAGCTGGGCAAAACCCTTGCCCTCGACGCCGCCCAGCACGTTTTCAAACGGTACGCGGGCGTTATCGAAAAACAGCTCGCAGGTGTCCTGCCCTTTCTGCCCTACTTTTTCCAGGATGCGGCCAACCCGAAAACCCGGATTGTCCTTGGTTTCAAGCAGCAGCAGCGAGACACCCTTGTGGCCCGCGTCAAGATCGGTCTTGACCACGACGACGATCAGGTCGGCCAGGTAGCCGTTCGATATGAAGGTCTTGGAGCCGTTCACGCTGTAGCCGTCGCCGTCCATGACGGCGGTGGTGCGAATGCCCTTGAGGTCTGACCCCGCGCCGGGTTCGGACATGGCGATGGCGGCGACCATCTCGCCGCTGGCCAGCCTGGGCAGGTACTTAAGTTTTTGCGCCTCGGTGCCCTGGTTTAGGATGTAGTGCGCCACGATCGCATGCACGTGGATGCCGAAGGACATGTCGCCCGCGTAGCCAAGTTCCTCGAACACGATCGACTGGTGCGCAAAATTGCCGCCCGAGCCGCCGTATTGTTCGGGAATGTCGGCGCACAGGATGCCCATCTCGCCGCCCTTGTTCCACAGCGCGCGGTCGACGTGCTGCTGCTTGCGCCAGCGCTCCTGGTGCGGCGTGATCTCGCTGCCGACAAAGCGCCGCACGGCGTCGCGAAAGCCTTCCAGTTCGCCCGTCATCCAGGCCGATGTTCCCGTGACGTTGTAGGTGCTGCTCATCACGCCGCCCGATACATGGTGACCACGCAGGCGCCGCCCAGGCCCAGGTTGTGCTGGAGCGCGACGCGCGCACCTGCCACTTGCCGGGCGCCGGCCGTGGCGCGCAGCTGGTGCGTCAGTTCGTAGCACTGTGCCAGGCCGGTGGCGCCCAGCGGATGGCCTTTAGAGAGCAGGCCGCCGGATGGATTGGTGACGACCTTGCCGCCGTAGGTATTGTCGCCATCGCTGATGAATTTGTCGGCGCCGCCTTCCGGGCACAGGCCCAGCGCTTCGTAGGTGATCAATTCATTCTGGGCGAAGCAGTCGTGCAATTCGACGACGTCCAGTTCATCGGGGCCGATGCCGGCCTCGGCGTAGACCTTGGCCGCAGCCGCCTGGCTCATGTCGTAGCCGACCACGCGCATCATGTCGTCCGACTCGAAGGTACTGGCGCGGTCGGTCGTCATGGCTTGTGCGGCGATGTAGACGTCGGCTTTCAAGCCGTGCTTTTTCGCAAAATCTTCCGACACCAGCACCGCGGCGGCCGCCCCGCAGGTGGGCGGGCAGGCCATCAAGCGCGTCATCACGCCGGGCCAGATCATCGGCGCGTCAAGCACGTCCTGGGTGCTCACTTCCTTGCGAAACAGTGCCAGCGGATTGTTCACGGCGTGGCGGCTGGCCTTGGCCCGGACCTTGGCAAAGGCGTCGAACGGCGTGCCGTATTTTTTCATGTGCTGCAAGCCGGCGCCGCCAAAGTAGCGCAGCGCGAGCGGAATGTCGGGCATGCCAACGAGCTTGTCGGTGACGGCGTCGAACGGGTCGAACGGGCTGGGACGGTCGTTGAACACGGAGCCGAGCGCGCCGGGGCTCATCTGCTCGAAGCCGAGCACCAGCACGCATTCGGCGGCGCCGCTGGCGATCGCCTGGCGCGCCAAGAACAGCGCCGTGGAGCCGGTGGAACAGTTGTTGTTGACGTTGACGATGGGGATGCCGGTCAGGCCGACCTGGTACAGGGCCTTCTGGCCGCTGGTCGAGTCGCCATATACATAGCCGGCGTAGGCTTGCTCGATATCGTCGTAGGCCACGCCCGCGTCGGCGAGGGCCGCACGCGTTGCCAGGGCGCCCATCTCGTCATAGGGGGCGCTACTGCCCGGCTTGGCGAACGGGATCATGCCCACGCCCGTTACAAAGACTTTGCGGCTCATTGTCGGCTCCTGAAGGATTGCACAGTGTAGATTGGTTAATTAGGTCATTCGACCTAGACTTGGCAATTATAGGTCACTCGTACTATTTATTAAAGCCCCATGCGATAATGTTGCCCATGCCGACCACGCCTACTTCGCTCAAAAACAAGTCGTCCAGCACCACTGAAAAGGGGCTGGGACGGGCGCACGACATCCTGCGGGCAGCGCGCGGCTTGCTGGCGGCGGAAGGCTACGCGGGTTTGTCGATGCGTAAGGTGGCGGCGGAAACGGGGATGAGCCTGTCCAACGTGCAGCACTATTACCAGAGCAAGGATGCGCTGCTCGAAGCGCTGCTGCTGTACACAATGAACTTGTTCCAATCCAAGATGGATTCGATCTCGGCGGCCATGACGAGCGCCTCGCGCATCGACAAGTTCTTGTCGACCTGCGACATGTTTCTGGAAGAAATATCCGACCCGGTCACGCACGCGATCTTTTTCGAGCTGTGGGCGCTAGCTTCGCGCAACGAATTCGCTTCGCGCCTGATGGACAAGATGCTGGGGCGCGAACGCAAGGCCATCTTCAATCTGATTCGCGGCTTGAACCCGGCCATCGGCGACGACGAATACATGCAGCGCGCCATCCTGATGGTGGCCCAGATCGAAGGCTTGATGCTGTTCCGCCTGAGCAAGGCCGAACGGCGCGAACAGTTCATGGCGGTGCGCGCGTCGGTGCGCAAGGTCTTGCTTGCCCTGGCCACGGTGCCATAGCGCTCGCCTGCCATAGATCTCGCCTGCTATAGATTTCGCCTGCCATAGATCTCGCCTGCCGTAGCTCTCGCCGGCCGTCGCTCTCGCCTATACTGGTGCATCGGCCATCATCAGGAGCGCCAGCGCATGCCCCATAACATCAGCCTGATCACCACCATCGCCGCCGCGCTTGGCTTCGGCCTTATCTTCGGCATGCTCGCCGTGCGCCTCAAGCTGCCGGTGCTGGTTGGCTACCTGGCGGCCGGCATCCTGATCGGCCCTGCCACGCCGGGCTTTGTCGCCGATGTCGCGCTGGCGTGATATTGCGGCGGTGGCGGGCAATGCCGCCGATCCCGCCGTGCTGATCCAGGCGCATATCGCCAATGCGGCATTGCTGGTGATTGCCACGCCCGACACCTTTCATGTGCGGGCGATGATCCAGACTGCGCGCGCGCTCAATCCGGCGATCAAGACCTTGGTGCGCAGTCACAACGAGCAGGAGGCGCAATTGCTGCGGTCGGAAAATGTGGGGATGGTGCTGATGGGAGAGCAGGAGCTGGCGCGCAATATGGCGCGCCATGTGCTTGATGAGTTAAAACCCGGCCACTGAACGTTGGCAGACGTCAGGGCCGGCGCGACCGGCGCTTGCTCAAACGGCCATGGCGTCGCCGCACAGCTTCAGGCGCGGCAGCGTAATGTGCGCCATCAGCATGTCATGCCGTTCTTCGAGCAAGGCAAACACGGCATCCTTGGACAGCACGTACTGCTCGAGCAGCGTATCCTTGATCGACTCGATCACCGCCTTGTAATCGCGAATCGCGCCCAGCGTGTAGGTGTAAAGCTCGTCGGATTTTTCTTCGACCTGGCGCACCGTGCGCTCGCCGCCGCCCTCCTGCTTGAGCTGCGTGTAATCGATCTTGGAACGGGAATACATCGAGAGCCGATTGACCATCAGATTGAGCATCTTGGTCGCCTTTTCGATATCGTTCTGGCTGCCCACGGAGATACCCCGCGCGCCGTAAAACAATTCTTCCGCCGCCACGCCGCCGTACAGCTGGATGACATCCTGCTCCAGCTCTTCAAGCGTGCGCAGCGACACATCATCGCCCGACTGCAACACATAGCCCAGCGCGCCAAGCTTCGACACCGATTCGGTACTAATCTTGAGCAAGTGCGACTTTTCCTTTACCTCGGCCAGCGACAGGCCCTGGCGCAGGTAAGGATCGATCTGCATGAAGAAATGCCCCAGCTCATGCAAGGCAACGCGCTCGCGCTGCTTGTGCTTTTCCGCCGTGGTGGCGCGGTCGGTCAAGCCCAGCGTGGCGCGCTCAAAGGCGCGGAACATCAGGTCGGTATTGATGATCGCTTTTTCCTGGATCGAAATCATGCTGGCGCGCTCGACAACCGTTTCCAGCAAGGCAGGACTGAGGTTGGCGGTCATTTCGGCGACTTGACCGAGATCAAGATCATTCCAGTCAACCAGGCCATCTTTCTTGCGGCCAAGGAAACTCTTGAGCAGCTGTCCGCGCTCACCCTTGTTCGGCAAGCGGAAATTGATCTTCACGGAAAACCGGCGCAGCATCGCTTCATCCATTTCCGACGAGGCATCATCAAAATTGGACGCCACCACCCAAATCACGCCCGCGCCCTTGTCGCTTTTAACCCCGTCGAGCAGGCCCAGCAGCGTATTAGCCGTGTCGTCTTCCCATTTTTTTTCACCGCGCCCGCGCGGCATGAACAAGGTTTGCGCTTCATCAAGGAAAATGATGCAGCTGCCGCGTGCGCACGCCTTGCGGTAAAGCGCGTTGAGCGCCTTGGAGCCGCCGCCCACGTATCCCGATTCCAGCGCCGACCCGGAAGCCTGGATCAGCGGCACGTTGAGCTTTTTGGCCAGGTAGCCAACGAGCTTGGTCTTGCCGGTGCCGGCAGGTCCAGTCAGCATCACGTTGAATGGCTTGTCGATATTGTGCGACTTGTACTCGCTGCGGTTGCGGATCATGTCTTCAAGGTGCAGCACTTCCTGCTTGATGTCCTCCATGCCGATCAGGTCATCCATGCTGCCCTTGAGCTTGTCGGGCATGATGACGGCCGCGCTCATGCCCATGCCCGGGATACCGAACTTAATCGCATAGGCAATGAGCAGGATCACGAAAATGTCGAGGGCGTGGCGTTTCAGAAACGCGAGTGCCTCGGCGGTGGCCGGGTTCTGGCCTTCATCGAGGAGGACGGCCTTGTGCGATTCCAAAAAGTCATCCTTGGCGATCGAATACGGAATGGCATTCTTGAGCAAGACTTCGCGCTCCAGGCTCAGGTGCGAGGTACTGGGCACCTTGACCACGTGCAATTGCGGCGCATCCTTGAATTTGAACACATAGCGCGGCGACTCCGACAGCGGTTTGGCCACGAGCAGATATTCCAGGCGAGCCTTGTCGGCCGCCAGCGCGGTGATGCGGGAAATATCCTGCGAGTGCACGAGTGGGCTCGGGTCTTGCGGCACGTCGGATTTGTAGATTGCCAGGCCGACCATCAGTGCAAGCAGCAGCGCGGCGGCGAGCCGCACATAGACATTCTTGAAGGCAATCTGGAGTTTGGAAAGGTTGGGCATATCGATACTTTATGAATGATGGTTGCGCTCTGGTCAAACAGCGTAAGTTTTGCGCGGCATAGGTTAAGCCTGGCAAAAACAGCGGCGTTCGATAGCATGGGAGCCGCAATCCATGGACTTCAATCGATGTCGCTCTACGTTCGGGTACATGTTGGCGCAATAGCCAGACATGGACCATTTGCCATCAGTTTAGTGCTTGAAGGCAATAAGAATATGGAGACTATACCGTCAAAAAAAATGGAGGTATACCAAGAAATGTCGAAAAAATTTTGCGACGCAACAGCTGTAGACAACTCGACAATCGTATCGTTATCAAGCTGCCAAAAGGTCCTTGCCTGGACCGCTGGGTAGCGGCTGCGGCAACAAGCAGTTCACTCATGCATGGTAAAGGCCGATCGTTAGAGGATCCTTAAACCTTGCGAGACGGATATATTTAATGGGTGGCATGCATGACGCGCCGTGCTTTTCACGCATGGAAACGAACGGCGAAAATACCAGACATTCAATCGAATCCCGATGGCCCGCCGCAGCCCGGCATGGTTAAATAAAGATGTGGTTTGCTCGCTGGACGCTGCGATATTTATTGCATTGCAACACGGGAGATTGTCATGAAAACTGTCGCAATGTTTGCCGTGCTGGCGCTGGCGTGTACAGTGGTTGCGCCGCCTGTGCACTTGAGGAAGTTGCCAGCAGCGCGGTGGCGCAACAGCGTCCTGCGCTGGCCGCCGTGCCCGGCCCGGCCGTCACGCCTGGCTGGCACCTGCCGGAATTGCCCGAGCCCGATGTCGTGCTGATGATGCTGGTAGGTCTGGTGCTGATCAGTTACCGCGCCAGCCGCGACAACGATGAAAAATTCAAGTAAGCGCACGTGAAAGAACACGGCGAAAAAAAACGCCGTCCAGTTTGCACTGAACGGCACCAGTGTGACATGCGCAGTTATTCGTAAAACTTTGGCGCGTGCTTGAGCTTCTGGTTTTGCTCCAGGTCGTGCTGGATCCAGAACTGCGCCTTGTTTTCCTTGATGAACGCCGCCATCTCGTTCATCGACTTGAGCGACGTTTCCTTATCAAAGTTAAACGATGGCACGCGGCGGTTTCCCCAGTTTTTGGTAAAGTGCGCCAGGTCGCCCGACAACACCACGTTGCCGGTTTTTTTCAGCTTGACGAACAAAGACTGGTGCCCCGGCGTATGCCCGATGGCGCGCTTGATGACGACCGAACCGTCGCCAAACACATCATGGTCGCCCGTCAGTTCCTGGCGCGGGTTGGCCGCAAGCGTCGGGTAATTCTTGGGGTCATTGCCGAACTTGGCCGCGTCCGGACCAAACGCTGAAGCGAGCTCTTCCTTTTGCATCAGCAGCGTCGCTCTCGGGAACAGGCCCACGTTGCCAATGTGGTCAAAGTGCATGTGCGACAGGCCCAGGAAAGTCACCTTTTCGGGGGCGATGCCGGCTTCCTTCAGTTGCGCGGCGACTGTCTTTTTCAGGCTGCCATGAAATTCCTTGCCGAGTTGTTTACCGTCGGGCATGGCGGCCAGTTCGTCGCTCAAGCCCGTATCCCACATCAGCACGCCTTTCGGATGCACGATCACGTAGCAGGAATCGGTCAGCGTCTTTTTCTGGCCGGCGTCAACGCCAGGGCTGAACACGGAAATGTCCGAGACGGCAATGGTGCCGCAATCCATTGCGTACAGACGGACGGCGGCAGGGGCATCTGCGGTCCCGGCCGCAAACGCGGTCGAGCCCAGCAGCATCAGGCTTGCGCACAAGGCGCGCTTGATCAAGGTCATGGCAGGTCTTTCTTGGTTGGTCAATTGAGGAGGCCTTCGGCTTTCATAGCCGCTTGCACGGCGGGACGGGATGCGATCCGCTTCTGGAACGCGGCAATATTGGGGAACGCCGACAGGTCGACTTTCAGCATGCCGGCCCAGTTGGTGACAACGAACAGATAGCCGTCGGCCACGCTGAAACCGGTGCCAACGAGGTACTCGCGGCCTTCGAGCATGCGCTCGACATAGCCGTAGCGCTTGGTCAGGTTGGCCCTGGCGTTTTGCTTGGATTCATCCGAGCCTGCCGGGTTGAACAGCAGGCTGTAATTCTTGTGGATTTCAGTGCCGATAAAGTTAAGCCAGCTCATCATCTGATAGCGCTCGATGCTGCCCGCTGCCGGCGCCAGGTTCTTGGCCGGGACCTGGTCGGCCAGGTACTGCACGATGGCAGGGCCTTCGGTCAGCAGCACGCCATCGTCGGTTTCGAGCGCGGGAACATAGCCCTTGGGGTTGATGGCGGCGTAATCTGCCCCGGACGCGGTCTTCTTGCTACCCAGGTCGACCTTCTCGATCGTATGCGGCAAGCCTGATTCGTGCAGGATGATGTGGGGGGAGAGGGAACAGGCACCGGGGCTGAAATACAGTTTCATGATGATCCTTTGCAAGGTAATGACGCGAAAAGGGGTTCGCGCAAGGTCTCGATCGGTGTTTTTGAGGCATGCCGAGAATACAATAGATTTTTCGTTCGTGCTTGGCGCTTCTCAATCGGGTACGCGAACACGCGCCGCCACCGCCTGCCCCACTCCCGACAAGGTGGCCGCGCCCGCCGCTTCCTGCGCCGTCACGCGGGCAATGCGCAGTGTGAAATGGGTGCCTTCGCCCACCGTGCTGGCCACGGCGATGGTGCCGGCAAATTGCTTGACGATCAGGTTGTAGACGATATTGAGCCCGAGTCCGGTACCACCCTGCCCCCGGCGCGTCGTGAAGAAAGGATCGAAAATGCGGTCCAGCACATCGGGGGCAATGCCCTTGCCGTCATCCCTGACGTGCAGCTCGACAATGTCACCGTCCAGGCGCGCGCTGATCTCGATTTTGCCGGGCGCATCCGGCTCGAAAGCGTGCTCCACGCAATTGAGCGTGAGGTTGGTGATGACTTGCGCAAAGGCGCCCGGATAGCTGTCGAGCACGATTTCCGGCGAGCAGTTCAACACCAGCTTGATCGGGTTTTTTTTCAGTTTCGGCTGCAGGCTGGAAACGATCTCCTCGATATAGTCCTTCAGCCCAAAAGGGCGGCGCGCCTCGCTGGTCTGGTCCACCGCGATCTGCTTGAAGCTGTGGATCAGGTGCGCGGCGCGGTAAGCATTGTTCATGATCAAGCGCGCGCTTTCACTGGCAGTGTCGAGGTAGCGCAAGATCGCCGATTTTTTCAGGCCAACCGTATTGACCGCTTCCAGGATCTCGTCGGTGGCGGCCTTGAGCACCGAGGCGCTGGTCAGCGCGATGCCCACCGGCGTATTGATTTCATGCGCCACGCCGGCCACCAGGCTGCCCAGCGACGCCAGGCGCTCGGCCTGCAGCAGCGACTCCTGGGTCTGGCGCAAGTCTTGCAGCGCCGTTGCCGTTTGCAGCGCGGAACGGCGGGCCGCATCCTCGGCTTCGCGGATGCGGACAATGGTGGACTTCAGGCGGCGCTGGATTTGATTGAAGCCGCGGATCACGTCGCCGAGCTCGTCGCGCCGGTTGTCGGGCAACTCTTCCACTTCATCGGTGCCGCGCGTGGCCAGGTCGAACAAGCCATCACGCAATTGTTTGAGCGGCTCGAACACCATGCGCAGCGACAGCGATAGCGCCAGCACCAGGAAGATGTCGAGCAGCAGTACTTCAAGCACTTTGCGCATCAGTTCCGACGCCAGGGCCGCGTCGATTTGTGCCCGGCTGAAGTTGATGACAACCTTGCCTACTGACACAGGCTTGATCGATGCACTGGCCAAACCGCCGTCCTGGAACACAAGAATGGCTTCCACGGGAGTACCGGCAGGCTCCGGCTGCTGCTCGACCGGTAACAGCTGGCCCTTGGGCGTGCGCAGCTTGCCGGCGAACAGGCCGACCGAAGTGTCGTAGACGCGGATCGCTACCACTTCAGGCGGCAACATTTCCGCGTCCACAATGCTATCGACCTTGGATTTGTCGAGGTCCCACAGCGCCGAGGGTAGGCTGATCTGCAAGCGCGTCAGCACACCCTGGCGCAAGCGCTGGTTGCTCGCTTCCAAGTCCTTGCCGAGCGAATATTGGGTATAGCTGCCGGAAATGGCAAGCACGAGCGTGACGATCACGACGAACAGCAGTTTTAGCCGGTTTTGAATACTGAACATCGACACTCCCCCGAACCACGCTCCCCGCTCCGATCGCGGCAGGCCCAATGTACGGTAAGCACTGCGCAATGGCAAGATATCAAAAGATTCCTGGCAGCAGGACAGCGCCGTTTTGCGATGGTAATATCTGACTAACCACAGGAGGCCGGCATGAGCGCAGCTTACCAGCACCTGGCGCTGACAGACGTCAAGCCAGGAATGATTTTATCGGACGACTTGCTGGACCGCCAAGGTCAGGTATTGCTGCCCCAGGGCGCCGTCCTGACGGCCAAGACCATCGCCTTGCTGCCCAGCCACGGGATCGACATGCTGGCCGTGCTGTGCGGCGACGCCGCCCCCGGCGCGCAGGACCGGCTTGACCACAGCACCATCGAGCGCCGCCTGGCTAAACTGTTTCGCAAGAACGATCCCGATAATCACGATGACTGGGCCACCGGCATTTTGCGACGCTACATGCTTGACTACCGCCTCGAGCGGGAGATCGCGCCATGAGCCCCATTGCCATCGACGACATGGTCAGGAACCTGGAAGACTTGCCTTCGCTGCCGGCGGTCGTCATGGAATTGCTGAGCGCCATCGACCAGGACGACGTCGACATTTCCGTGCTGGCCAAAAAAGTGTCGCACGACTCGGCGCTGACGGCCAAGACGCTGCGTCTGGCCAATTCGTCGCTCTATGGACTGCAGGTCAAAGTGACCACGATCCAGCAAGCGATCACCTTCCTCGGTTTCCAGACCACGCGCAACCTGATCACGGCGGCCGCCGTCACGGGCTGCTTTGCCGAAGGCCAATGCCCGCTCTTCAATGACCAGGCGTTCTGGCGCCATTCGATTGCGTCGGCCGCCTGCTGCAAGGTGATTGCGCGGCGCGTACGCTTTAACCAGGATTACGCTTTTACTGCAGGCTTGCTGCACGACATAGGCCGGCTGGTGCTGGTGAGCACCTACCCGGCCCAATACAGCGCCGTCATGGCTTACCGCGACCTGAACGACAGCGCCGTGCTGGACGCAGAACGCGCAGTCATGGGCGTGGACCATGTGCAGGCGGGCATGGCGCTGGCGGAGCACTGGAATTTTTCAGAGACGATGCGGCTGGCGATCGCGCATCACCATGACCCGGACGCGCCGGGTGCAGGTTTGCTGGCGTCGATCGTTCACGTGGCCAACGCCATCGTTCATGCCCTCGATATTGCCGGGGAAGAAGATGAGCTGGCGCCCGAGGTGTCATCGGCCGCATGGACCGCAATGGGATTGAACGAAGAAGCGTGGTTGCACGTGTTCCGCGAAACCGAGCTGCAGTTCGAGGAAATCACGCTGATACTGATGGGCTGACGCCCGCCTTTTACACCGGGTGAAAAGGCGGTATCAGTGGCATTGCTGGACAGGCATGAGCGGCGTCGCCTTCATGCCCGGGCAATTAATGCGCATAGTTACCGGTGGTTGAAGGGTCGGTTGCCGCCTTCTCTTCCGTTGGCTTTGGACGGCCCTGGGCGTCCGACAGACGATACTTGGTGCGGCGATCGCCCATCAGGTCGCGCAGGTCGCGAATGCTCATGCCGGTTACTTCGTGCATGCGGATCAGCAGCGAGGCGCCGACCGGCAAGCGGTGGTGGCGGATCTTGCTGATGACCGGTGGCGCGACTTCGAGCATGCGCGACAGCGCGGCATCGTTCTTCAGCTGCATCTTGCCTAGCAGAATGTCGAGCAGGTGGTTCGGATTGTAGCTTTCCTGTGATGCAAGAGCATGGTGTGCCATGATTTACCTCGTGGTGTGTTGGTTGAAATAATGCCGATCACGAACTTACTAAAGACCATGTTTCATCTTAATAAGTTCCCGGAACATCGCCCCTACGGCAAAATTTAACAAAATGAATCTAAAAAACCCTGTAAGGGAACGCGTCCGGTTCGTATGCGCTCTGCGCCACTCGCCCCCAACCAACCCGGTCCCAAACAACCCGCTAGACTCATATGCCTTAAGTACAACTTACTCGCGCATATCGCTCATTGTTTAGAATCAAGCTATCTGTTGGAAAGCTTGTCACATCGTCATTTCACCACATGGGGACAATTTGTGGCGCACGCAAGAGTTTTTTCCTTTTAATTTTGCTCTGGAAGATACATTCGGAACTCGTTGATTTACAAGGAGAAACAAGCAGCGCACAATTTAAAAAGTGTTAATCATTCCCGGCAGTAATAGCTGCAAGCAATGCACAACCGAAAACCAGGTTTTTTATTGGCGGGATCTCTCTTCCGTGCGCCCGCTTCAGGATCTGTTTTTCGACCGCCGCTGCAATTTACGATAAACTGGCGCCCCGCCTTGTCATTCGCTCAAAGAAACGCACTCCATGCAGAAAAAAGTATTCATCAAGACCTTCGGCTGCCAGATGAACGAGTACGACTCGGACAAGATGGCGGACGTGCTCGGCGCATCGAGCGACATGGTGCGCACCGACACTGCCGAAGACGCCGATGTCATTTTGCTCAACACCTGCTCGGTGCGCGAAAAGGCGCAGGAAAAAGTATTTTCCGACCTGGGCCGCCTGCGCGAACTCAAGCTGCTGAAACCCGATCTGCTGATCGGCGTGGGCGGCTGCGTGGCTTCGCAGGAAGGCGCGGCGATCGTCAAGCGTGCGCCGTATGTTGACCTGGTGTTCGGGCCGCAGACGCTGCACCGCCTGCCGCACCTGATCCGCGCGCGGCGCGCCAGCGGCGACGCCCAGGTCGACATCAGCTTTCCCGAAATCGAAAAATTCGACCACCTGCCGCCGGCCAAGGTCGACGGCGCATCAGCCTTTGTCTCGATCATGGAAGGCTGCAGCAAATACTGCAGTTACTGCGTGGTGCCCTACACCCGCGGCGAAGAAGTCTCGCGCCGCTTCGAGGACGTGCTGGCCGAAGTGGCCGGCCTGGCCGCGCAAGGGGTCAAGGAAATCACGCTGCTCGGCCAGAACGTGAACGCCTTTCGCGGCGTCATGGAAGGCGGCGAGATTGCCGACTTCGCGCTGCTGCTCGAATACGTGGCCGACATTCCCGGCGTCGAACGGATCCGCTTCGTGACCAGCCACCCGAAGGAATTCACGCAGCGCCTGATCGACGCCTACGCCCGGATCCCGCAACTGGTGGACCACTTGTACCTGCCCGCGCAGCACGGCTCCGACAAGGTGCTCGGCGCCATGAAGCGCGGCTACACGGGCCTGGAATACAAGTCCATCATCCGCCGCATCCGCGCGGTGCGCCCGAACATGTCGATCTCATCGGACTTCATCGTCGGTTTTCCCGGCGAGAGCGAGGCTGACTTTGAAGCGATGATGAAACTGATCGCCGACGTCGGCTTTGACACCAGCTACAGCTTCATTTTCAGCAAGCGCCCGGGCACGCCCGCCGCCAGCCTCGAAGACGACACGCCGCACGACATCAAACTGGCGCGCCTGCAACGGCTGCAGGCGGCAATTGACGCCAACACGCGCAAGTACAGCGCGGCGATGGTTGGCACCGTGCAGCGCATCCTGGTCGAGGGACCGTCCAAGAAGGACGCCGCCGAGCTCCAGGGACGCACCGAAAATAACCGGGTCGTCAACTTCGCCGCCGGTAGCGCCGGCGCGCTGACCGGGCAGATGGTTGACGTGCGCATCACCGAAAGCTTCAATTACACCCTGCGTGGCGAGCTCGTCGCCCGCCTTGATACGATTGCACAAGCCAGTTGAAAAACAAGATCCCCACCCAGCCCGAATATTTCATCCCAGAGCCGCTCGACAACACGCGCCTAGCCCACCTGTGCGGGCCGCTGGACGAAAACCTGCGCCAGATTTCAGCGGCGCTGGACGTCACGATCTTCCGGCGCGGTGAAAAATTCATCGTCAGCGGCAGCAACGCCGCGCGCGCGGTCGAGATTCTCGATCGCTTTTACGCCGTCGCCAACAAGATCATCCCGATCGAAGAAGTGCAGCTGGCGCTGGTTGAACAGCGCACCGGCCTGTACGCCCACGCCCAGACCGAGAGCGACAACAACCAGCCGGTCGGCAACCTGCCCGAGATCGAGATCAGCAGCCCGATCCTGAAAACGCGGCGCAGCGACCTGCGCGGGCGCACCCCGCACCAGATCGCCTACCTGCGCGCGATCCTCGAGCACGACATCGCCTTTGGCGTGGGGCCGGCCGGTACCGGCAAGACCTACCTGGCCGTCGCCTGCGCGGTTGACGCGCTCGAACGCGACGCCGTCAAGCGCATCATCCTGACCCGCCCCGCCGTGGAAGCAGGCGAGCGCCTGGGCTTTCTGCCGGGCGACCTGGCGCAAAAGGTCGATCCCTATTTGCGCCCGCTGTACGACGCGCTGTACGACCTGCTCGGCTTTGACCGGACTCAAAAAATGTTTGAAAAACAGGTCATCGAGATTGCGCCCCTGGCCTACATGCGCGGGCGCACGTTGAACCACGCTTTTGTGATCCTGGACGAAGCGCAGAACACGACGGTCGAACAAATGAAAATGTTCCTGACCCGGATCGGCTTTGGCAGCAAGGCAGTAGTGACCGGCGACGTGACCCAGGTTGACCTGCACAAGACGCAAAGGAGCGGCTTGATCGACGCCGTGCATGTGCTCAAGGACGTGCGCGGGATCGCCTTTACCCAGTTCACCAGTGTTGACGTGGTGCGCCACCCGCTGGTGGCGCACATTGTCGACGCCTATGAAACGGCAGCATCAATCGAAGAACTGGCCGCACTGCCCAAACCCGGCGCCAAAAATGTCCATAAAAAATAAGCTGTCCTTGTCCGTCCAGTACCCGGACGCCCGACTGCAGGAATCGGTCACGCGCCAGAAGGTGCGGCGCTGGGTGCAGGCGGCCTTGCTGGGGCCGGCCGAACTGACCGTGCGCTTTGTCGACGCTGAAGAAGGGCGCGTGCTCAATCGCGATTATCGCAACAAGGATTACGCGACCAATGTGCTGACCTTTGCCTATAACGAGGGCGAGGAGTTGGCCGACGATGAGCCGACCCGCGCCGATATCATCTTGTGCACCGACGTGCTGGAACAGGAATCGACCGAGCAGAAAAAGACGCTCGAGGAGCATGCCGCGCACTTGATCGTGCATGGGGTGCTGCACGCGCAAGGTTACGACCATGATGACGACGACCAGGCGCAGGAGATGGAGCAGTTGGAGCGCGACATTCTTGCGGCGATGGGTTACGCGGATCCGTACGCCGAGTAATCTGCCACCTGCATTGGTTCTATTTGGTCGCCGCGCCCTCACCCCACCAAGCGCCCTTCACGCCAGCGGCGCGCATGCGCCCCGCTGAGCGCCAGCCCCACCACCCACGCCAGCGCCGCCGTCCACCCCGCCAGAATATCCGACGGAAAATGCACGCCCAGGTAGGGCCGCGACATCCCCACCATCAGCACGAACAACACCGCAATGGCCGTCACATGCGCGCGCCACTGGGAGCGTCGGAACAGCACCACTAGTGCGGCCGCCGTGGCCATCGAACACATGGCGTGCCCGCTTGGAAAACTGAACGAATTTTCCGGTGCGATCGACTGCCAGAAACTTGGCCGGGTACGCTGGAAAAATTCTTTCGCCAGCAAATTGAGCAGCAAGGCGCCGCCGGTGGCCAGCACCCAGAAGGTCGCTGCATGCATCTTGCGGCGCCACACGCAGAAGCCGAAAATGGCCAGATTAAACGGCAGCAAGCCGTAGGTGGACCCTGCAATGCTGGCGCCCAGCATGATGCTGTCGAACAGCGGCGTGGAACGCGCATGCAGGACGGCCATGATCGGCTGGTCGAACCAGAAGGGATGCTTGTCGGCCACCTCGTCGGCCAGCAAGCCGAACAGGACCAGGGGGATCAGCACGCACAGGAACAGGACCAGCAAGGTTCCGTGGCGTTCGAGGAAAGTTTCGTCATTCATCGGGCGGCAGCTTCACGTAATTACCAAGCGTCCATTATCTCCGCGCCGCGCTTGCTTACCAACATTATTTTTTTGGCATCCGCACCGATGGCGCCACGACATCGTGCGGGCTTCCCGAAAAACGCGCTCAATCCCGCTAAAAAGCGGGCAAATCCACTTTTGGTGTATCCTATGCCTATTGCAACAACGGCTCACGCCAACTATGCCAGAGCACTCTTATGACGTCCGTCCCGACGCCAAGACCCACCGGTCACTGTTTGAACGCCTGACCGCACTGATCTCCCCCGAGCCAGAAAACCGCGCCGAGCTGCTCGAAGTGCTGCACGACGCCCACGAACGCAACCTGATCGACGCCGACGCCCTGTCGATGATCGAAGGCGTGTTCCAGGTCTCGGACCTGTCCGCGCGCGACATCATGGTGCCGCGCTCGCAGATGGATGTCATCGACATTTCCAAGCCGATCGAGGAATGGATGCCCCAGGTGCTGGCAACGGCGCACTCGCGCTTTCCCGCCATCGAGGGCGAACGCGACAAGGTGATCGGCATCCTGCTGGCCAAGGACTTGCTGCGCTACTACGCCGAAGAAACCTTCGACGTGCGCGACATGCTGCGCCCCGCCATCTTCATCCCAGAATCGAAACGCCTGAACGTGCTGCTGCGCGACTTTCGCGCCAACCACAATCACATGGCGATCGTGGTGGACGAATACAGCGGCGTGGCCGGCCTGATCACGATCGAAGACGTGCTCGAACAGATCGTCGGCGACATCGAAGACGAATACGACTTCGACGAGGAAGAAGACAATATCCTCTCGATCAAGGAAGGCCAGCTCGGCCCCCGCTGGCGCATCAAGGCCCTCACCGAACTGGCCCAGTTCAACGAGGAACTTGGCACCAGCCTGCCCGAGGACGACGTCGACACCATCGGCGGCCTGGTCGCCAATCACCTTGGCCGCATGCCGCACAAGGGCGACGTGTTCGACATCGCCCACCTGCGCTTCGAGGTCTTGCGCGCCGACGCGCGCCAGGTCCACGTGCTGCTGGTAGAAAAACTGCCCCTGGCCGAAGACGAACGCGACTGATGCGGTGGCGTCGTTCTACCGCGCGCGATCCGGCCGCGCCACGCGCGCCGCGCACCACCGCGCTGCCGATGCTGTTTGCCGCCTTGGCCGGCGCGGCGAGCGTGTTTTCGTTCGCCCCCTTCGGCTGGTGGCCGGTCGAAATACTCTCGCTCGCCTTCCTGTTCTACCAGGTCGGCATGGACACCAATATTCGGCGCAGCACCTTGATCGGCTGGGCCTTCGGCTTTGGCTGGTCGGTCGCCGGCATGCACTGGCTGTACATCACCATGAACCGCTTCGGCAACATTCCCGGCCCCATGGCGGTGGGCGCGGTGTGCCTGCTGGGCCTGTACATGGGCTTGTTCAGCGCCTTTGCCACCGGCATCTCGACCTGGCTGCGGCGCCGCATGACGCTGCCCGTCAAAAGTTTTCTGCTGCTGATTTTACCGGTCGCCTGGGGCCTGTCGGAGTGGATGCGCGGCTGGGTCATGACCGGCTTTCCGTGGGTCGCTTCCGGCTACGCGCATAACAACAGCCCGCTGGCCGGCTACGCGCCGCTGGTCGGCGTGTACGGCGTGGGCGTCGTCGTGGCGCTGTGCGCCAGCTGCATCGCCATGCTGACGCAAAAGTGGCGCATGCTGGGCGCTGGCGTGCTGGCCGCAACCATGGCCGCCGGCTTTGGCCTCACTTACGTGCAGTGGACGCAGCCGCAAGGCCAGCCGATCACGGTGCGCCTGGTGCAGGGCAATGTGCCGCAACAAGACAAGTTCGACAAAGAGCAGGTCGCCGGTGCCATCGCCATGTACCGCAGCCTGGTGCTGGCCGGGCGCGCCGACCTGATCGCGCTGCCCGAAACAGCCTTGCCCCTGCCCGAAAATCTACCGCCCGATTACCTGCCTTCGCTCGAACAGTACGCCAACACCACCGGCAGCCACCTGCTGTACGGGATTCCGATTTCGGACGGGCCGCGCATGTACGCCAACAGCATCAAGGGTTACAGCCCGACCGGCCAGGCCTACCGCTTCGACAAGCAGCATCTGGTGCCGTTCGGCGAATTCGTGCCGGCCGGCTTTCGCTGGTTTGTCGACATGATGCAAATTCCCCTTGGCGACATGACGCGCGGCGCATCGGTGCAGCCTGCGTTCGCGGTCAAGGACCAGCTGGTGCTGCCCAATATCTGCTACGAAGACGTGTTTGGCGAAGAGATCGCGCTGCAGCTGCGCAGCGCCGCGCGCCCCGCCACGATCTTGCTCAATGTATCGAACCTGGCCTGGTTCGGCGAATCGGTCGCCATCCCGCAGCACTTGCAAATTTCGCAGATGCGCGCCATCGAAACCGGGCGCCCGATGCTGCGCGCCACCAACAGCGGCGCCACGGCATATATCGATGGCCGCGGCAAAGTGGTCGCGGCGCTCCCCAACTACACGCAAGGCACGCTGGCCGCGACGGTGCAAGGCATGGGAGGCATGACGCCTTTCATCCGCTTTGGCAACTACACGATGCTGCTGCTCGCTGCGCTGGCGATCGGCGCTGCATGGTGGTCGGGCCGAAAGTACGCAAAAACCGGACAAAAGTGACCTAGTTGCCACCGTAGTGGCAACCTAAGTCGCCAAAGCGGCCCAGTACCGGGCCAAAACCCGCTAAAATTGGTCGTTTTAGCAAACCCACTTTTGCTTGCGCGCCTTTGCGCGCGCGGCAGCACCCAAGATGCTCACATTCCAACAAATTATCCTGACCTTGCAATCCTACTGGGACAAGCAGGGATGCGCCCTGCTCCAGCCTTACGACATGGAAGTTGGCGCCGGCACTTTCCACACCGGTACCTTCTTGCGCGCGATCGGCCCGGAGCACTGGCGCGCCGCCTACGTGCAGCCGTCGCGCCGCCCCAAGGATGGCCGCTATGGCGAAAACCCGAACCGCCTGCAGCACTATTACCAGTACCAGGTGGTCTTGAAGCCGGCGCCGGAAAACATCCTGGACCTGTACCTGGGCTCACTGCAGGCGCTGGGCCTGGACCTGCAAAAAAATGATGTGCGCTTCGTGGAAGACGACTGGGAAAGCCCGACGCTGGGCGCCTGGGGCCTGGGCTGGGAAGTGTGGCTGAACGGGATGGAAGTGACCCAGTTCACCTACTTCCAGCAAGTGGGCGGGCTCGATTGCAAGCCGGTGCTCGGTGAGATCACTTATGGCATCGAGCGCCTGGCGATGTACTTGCAGGGGGTCGAGAACGTGTACGACCTGGTATGGACCGAATGGATGGAAGACGGCGTCACCAAGCACCTGACTTACGGCGACGTCTACCACCAGAATGAAGTGGAGCAGTCGACCTACAACTTCGAGCACGCCAATACCGACCTGCTGTTCGCCCAGTTTGCCAACCACGAGTCGGAAGCCAAGCGCCTGATCGCACTGCAGCTCACGCTGCCGGCCTACGAGCAGATCATGAAGGCCTCGCACAGCTTCAATATGCTGGACGCGCGCGGCGCCATCTCGGTGACCGAACGCGCCGCCTACATCGGCCGCGTGCGCACCTTGTCGCGCCTGGTCGCGCAGGCCTATTACGACTCGCGCGAAAAGCTCGGTTTCCCGATGGCCCCCAAAGCGAACATCGCCGCCTGAACGAACAGAAGAAAAACATGAACCACACCTTACTTGTCGAACTGCTGACCGAAGAACTGCCGCCCAAGGCGCTCATCAAACTGGGCGCCGCGTTCGCCGCGGGCGTGAATAACGGCCTCAAGGCGCGCGACTTCCTCGATGAAGGCAGCGTTGCCACCGCCTACGCCACGCCGCGCCGGCTGGCCGTCTCCATCACTCAGGTGCGCAGCGTCTCGCCGGACAAATCGGTGCGCGAAAAAGTACTGCCCGTCTCCGTGGCGCTGGACGCCGCCGGCCAGGGCACCGCGCCGCTGGCCAAAAAGCTGGCCGCCATGGGCCTGGCCGACCTGGACATCGCCGCGCTCGAGCGCGCCGTCGACGGCAAGGCCGAAAGCCTGTTCTACACCCGCAGCGTGGCCGGCAGCGCGCTGGTCACCGGCCTGCAAGGCGCGCTGGAAGAAGCGGCGGCCAAGCTACCCATTCCCAAGCTGATGAGTTATCAGCGCCCCGACGGCACCACGGTGCAGTTCGTGCGTCCGGCGCACAAGCTGGTGGCGCTGCATGGCGACGCCGTCGTGCCGCTGACGCTGCTGGGCCTTCAGGCCGGCAACGTCACGCTCGGCCACCGCTTCCTCACCGACGGCGAAGACCTGTCCATTGCGCACGCGGAGCAGTACGCCGGCACGCTGGAAAATGAAGGCAAGGTCATCGCCCACATGGACGTGCGCAAGGAAAAAATCCGCGCCTCGCTGCTGGCCAAGGCCGACGCCGACAAGGTCTTGATGCCCGAAGCGCTGCTCGAGGAAGTGTCCGCGCTGGTGGAATGGCCGGTGGTCTACGAGTGCCACTTTGAAGAAGAATTTCTGGCCGTGCCGCAGGAATGCCTGATCCTGACCATGCAGACCAATCAAAAGTATTTTGCGCTGACCGACGCCGCCGGCAAGCTGCGTTCGCGCTTTCTGATCGTCTCGAACATCGCCACCGACGAGCCGCAGCACATCATCGGGGGCAATGAGCGCGTGGTGCGCCCGCGCCTGTCGGACGCCAAGTTCTTCTTTGAGCAGGACAAGAAAAAGTCGCTTGAAGCGCGCCTGCCGCTGCTGGAAAACGTCGTCTATCACAACAAGCTGGGCACCCAGGCGGCGCGCTCCAAGCGCGTGGTGGCGCTGGCCGGCGCCATTGCGCGCGAACTTGGATTTGACGTCGCGCTGGCAGAACGCGGCGCGCTGCTATCCAAGGCCGACCTGCTGACCGACATGGTGGGCGAATTCCCCGAGCTGCAAGGCATCATGGGCACCTACTACGCGCGCCACGACGGCGAGAGCGACGAAGTGGCCCTGACCGCCACCGAACACTATCAGCCGCGCTTTGCGGGCGACGCGCTGCCGTCCACCAATACCGGCACCGCCGTGGCGCTGGCCGACAAGTTCGAAACGCTGGTGGGCATCTGGGGCATCGGCCTGCAGCCAACGGGTGAAAAAGATCCGTTCGCGCTGCGCCGCCATGCACTGGGCGTGCTGCGCATGCTGGTTGAAAAGCGGATCGACGTGTCGATCTCGCAGCTGCTTGCGCTCACGGCCGCCAATTTCACCGGCATCGCCGGCTTTACCGATCCCGTCAAGGACGTACGCGCCTTCATGATCGACCGCATGCGCGGCATTTTGCGCGAGCGCGGTTTTTCACCGAATGAAGTCGAAGCGGTGCTGGTCGACGACCTGGACCGCCTGCACGACATCGTCGAGCGGCTCGATGCGGTAAAGGCCTTTGCGGCGCTGCCCGAGAGCGTGTCGCTGGCCGCCGCCAACAAGCGCATCACCAACATCCTCAAAAAGACCGAGGTGGCCATTGGCGCCGTGTCCGAGTCCCTGCTGCACGAAGAGGCGGAGAAAACCCTGTACGCGGCCGTGACGCGCGTGCGGCCACAGGTCGACGCCGCCTTTGCCGCGCGCGACTTTGCCGCCGCACTCAAAACGCTGGCGCAGCTGCGCGACGACGTGGACGCGTTTTTCAACGGGGTGATGGTGATGGCGGACGACGTGGAACTGCGCAACAACCGCCTGGCGCTGCTCTCGTCGCTGCACGCGATGATGAACCGCGTGGCCGACATATCCAAGCTGGCAGCCTGAGGATCCAAGCATGAAGATGATCATCCTCGACCGCGACGGCGTCATCAACCACGACTCGCCCGACTTCATCAAGTCGCCGGCCGAGTGGATTCCGATCCCCGGTTCGCTCGAGGCGATCGCCCAGCTGAACCAGGCCGGCTACCGGGTGGTGGTGGCGTCGAATCAGTCCGGCATTGCGCGCGAACTGTTCGACATGCGCACGCTCAACGCGATCCATCACAAGATGCACACGGCGGCGCAGCAGGTGGGCGCCGACATCGACGCCATTTTCTTTTGCCCGCATGCGGCGATTGACAACTGCGACTGCCGCAAACCCAAGCCGGGCATGTTCGAGGAGATCTCGAAACGCTTCAAGATCAGCCTGAAGGGCGTGCCGACGGTGGGCGACTCGCTGCGCGACCTGCAGGCCGGTTTCATCAGCGGCTGCGCGCCCTACCTGGTCTTGACGGGCAAGGGCCAGAAGACGTCCGAGACCGGCGGGCTGCCGCCCGGCACCCAGATTTTTCCCGACCTGGCCGCCATGGTCGCCGACCTGCTCAAGACGGGCGCGCATGCGGCCCATTTTTCGATCTGACCCCCTTCCCATGTTTAGCGCCGTACCCGGAGACTCTTTTGCGTAATTTCACCCTGTTCCTGCGTTCCCTGCTGTTCATGCTTGTGATGATCGTGGCCACCGTCGTCTGGGCCTGTATCTGCTTTTTGGCCGCGCCGCTGCCGTACAACAAGCGCTTCTGGGTGACGTCGCGCTGGAACGTTTTCATTATCTGGTGCGCCAAGGTCATCTGCGGCATCCGCTACGAATTCAAGGGCCGCGAAAACCTGCCGGACGCGCCGGCGATCGTACTCTCGAAGCACCAGTCGGCATGGGAAACCATCTTCCTGCTGCCTAACCTGACACGCCCGCTGGTCTACGTTTTCAAGAAGGAAATCATGTACATCCCCTTCTTCGGCTGGGCCATGTATTTGCTGCGCATGATCCCGATCGACCGCAAGGATGGCAAGAACGCCTTCAAGCATGTGGTTGAAATCGGCAAACGCAGGCTGGTGGACGGCCAATGGATTATCATGTTCCCGGAAGGCACCCGCATCCCGGTCGGCGAAAAGGGCAAATACAAAAGCGGCGGCACCCGGCTGGCGGTAGAAACCAACACGGTGGTCATCCCGATCGCGCATAATTCAGGCGAGTGCTGGCCCAAGAAGTCTTTCCTGAAACGTCCTGGTGTGATCACCGTCTCGATCGGCAAACCGATCTCCCCGGATGGCCACACCGCTGACAGCATGATGCAAGAGGTGGAAAAGTGGATAGAATCAGAAATGCGCGTCATTTCGCCCCGCGTCTACAGCGCTGGCTGAGCGAAGTTGGCGCCCTGATCCGAGCATCGACACCGCAACAGAACATGACGTCACCCAAGATCAACGGCTCGCAACTTGAACTGTTCGCGCAAGACTTCTTTGCCGCGCTCGAACCGGCGCCCAAGGCGGCGCCGCCGCAGCCGTTGTTCAGGGCGCCGCCTGTCACCGTACCCATTGTCACTGCGCCCGCTGTCACCCCGCCCGCCGTTACCTCGCCCACCGTCACCCCGCCCACCGTTACCTCGCCCACCGTCACCCCGCCCACCGTCACCTCGCCCACCGTCACTGCGCCCCCTGCCCCGCGGCGCGAGCCAAACGGCATTCCACTGCGCCGCATCCAGCTCGGCGCCCACAGCCTCGAATTCGAACTGCGCCGCTCCACCCGGCGCTCGATCGGCTTCATGATCGACGACAAGGGCCTGCGCGTGACTGCGCCCAAGCGCATCACCCTCACGGAAATCGACAATGCCATCCGCGCCAAGCAGCGCTGGATCCTGACCAAGCTTGAGGAGCGCGGCCAACGGCGCGCGCTGCGCCATGAAAAAGCGCCGGTGCAGTGGGTCGACGGCGCGCAGCTGCCCTACCTGGGCCACGCCATCACGCTGCGGCTTGAAAGCGCCGCGCGCAGCCACTGCATCTATGACGAACCGGCGCGCGTGCTGCGCGTGGGGGTGGTGCAGGGCTTGCAGGAGTGGCAGCTCAAGGAGCGTGTCAAGATCTGGTACCGCGACGAGGCTTCGCGTATTTTCACCGAGCGGCTCGCCCACTACGCGATCCTGCTCGGCGTGAACTACAGCGCGCTGACCTTGTCGTCGGCCGGCACGCGCTGGGGTTCATGCACGGTGGGCGGCAGCATTCGCCTGAACTGGCGTCTGGTGCATTTTTCGCTGCCGCTGATCGACTATGTGGTGGCGCACGAACTGGCCCACCTGCGCGAAATGAACCACAGCCCGCGCTTCTGGGCGACCGTGGCATCGGTCTATCCCGACTACGACGGCGCCAAGGAGGCGCTGCGCGCGCGCTCGCAGGAGTTGCCCGTGCTTTTCAGCTAGGGAAGCACTGATTTATTCTGAGGGATGGAATCGGCCAGTGAAAAAGGCGGCCGGCAAGGCGCAAATTCGCAGCAATAGCTAGCTATTGCGAGAATTTGCAACGCCGCAGGGCGTCTTTTTTTACGGCCGAGTCCGCCCTCATGAATTAATCAGTGCTTCCCTAGTGTCCCGAGTTGGAAGTTCGTTGTATAAATATCCCGAGCATCCCCGCGATACTGCGTCAAAAATGCTCGCAATGCCTCGGCCTTGCTCCGCTTTTGTTCCTTGTCTCTCGGCGATTTCGGAACATTTATTAGTAACGAACTTCCAACTCAGGACACTAGCGCAGCGGCCTTGCACCGCGCGCCGGCCGGATGGCGGCTGCGAAGACATCCATCACGCCCGCCTGCGCGCCCGACAGGCAGCGAAACGGAATCGGCAGCGTGCCGCGCTTTAGGACCATCATGTAGCCGCGCGAATAGCGGCGAATCGCGCTCACGTCCGCCCACGGCACCAGCGTGACGCCGGAGTTACTGGTGCGGATGATGCCGTGAACGTCGATCTGGAAGTCATACAGGTGGCGCGAGCGGCCCTGCACCACAAAGTGCATGGCGGCAGCCGCCGTGCTTTTGGCGAGCAGCCACCAGGTGGCCAGGCGCCCAATGCGGCGCCGGCGAATCAGGTAGCCGGCGTGCTGCCACATGAAGCTGATGTACTCGGGCAGCGCATAGCGTACCTTGAAATGCAGTTCCTCGGCGCGCGGCGCGGGGCCGGCGACAGGCGCACCGGAGTCAGGCGCGTCGCCACGCACTGCGGTGCTGGCGACGCTTTCGCGCCGCAGGGGCCCGCCAACGGGTGAACCGTCGCCGAGCTGCGTTCTCTGATCAAACCACGACATGACAATCCCCTCTTTTTATTGTGGAGCCATGGTACCAGTGGTCAGAAAATCATGTGTCGCAGCAAACCAACTGTGCGCGCTGTCGCGCCCCGGTGACGCTCGGCAAAGGCCGCCGCGTGCTCGCCCATGCCCTTGCGCGCCGCGTCGTCCACCAGCAGTTGACGAGTTTTGGTAACTAACTCGGTCGCATCGGCCACGCATACCGCGCCGCCGGACGCGATCGCCTGCTGCGTCACCAGCTCGAAATTGAAAGTGTGCGGGCCGGTCAGCACCGGTTTGCCAAGCGCGCACGCTTCGATCAGGTTTTGCCCGCCCAGCGGCAGCAGGCTGCCGCCGATGAACGCGATGTCGCACGCCGCGTAGTAGCCGAACATCTCGCCCATCGAGTCGCCTAGCAGCACCTGGGCGGTGACGGGGCGCTCGACCAGCGCCGAGCGGCGCTGCAGCGACAGGCCGCGCAAAGCCACCAACGCGGCGACCTCGTCAAAGCGCTGCGGATGGCGCGGCACGAGCAGCAGCAAGGGATGGCCGGGCAATGCCAGCAGCGTGGCGCAGGCGTCGAGGATCAGCGCTTCTTCACCGTCGCGGGTGCTGGCGCACAGCAGCACCGCGCGCTGGCCGATGCGCCCGCGCAGCCAGGCGCCCATGGTCAGCGCGGCCTGCGGCACCACGACGTCGAACTTGATGCTGCCGGTGACTTCAACGCGGGGGGCGCCCAGCTCTCGCACGCGCGCGGCATCCTGTTCGGTCTGCGCGGCGACCAGCGCCAGCGCCTTGGCGGCGTCCGTCATCAAGCTGCCAAAGCGGCGGCCACGGCGCAGCGAACGCGCAGACAGGCGCGCGTTCACCAGCGCCACCGGCACCCTGTCGCCGCAGACGGCGATCAGGTTGGGCCACACTTCGGTTTCCATCAGGATGCAGATGCGCGGCGCAAAGTGGCCGATGAAGCGCCGGATCATGAAGGGTATGTCGTACGGCAGGTAGGCCTGCACCAGGCGCTCGCCATGCTTGGCAAATAGTGCGCGGCCGGTGGCGCGGCCCGTTGGCGTCATGTGGGTGAGCACGATGCGGCTGTCGGGATAGGCCAGCAGCAGAGCGTCGATGAGCGGCTCGGCGGCGCGCGTCTCGCCGACCGATACCGCGTGCACCCACAGCGTATGGCCGCCGGCGCCGCGCGCGCCGTAAAAGCCCAGCCGCTCGGGCCAGTGCAGGCGGTAGCCGGGCTCCTTGCGCCCGCGCCACCACAGGCGCGCCAGCACCAGCGGCAGCGCCAAGCACCACAGCAGCGTATAGAGCTGGCGCATCAGCGCGCGTCCAAGAGGCACCGCACGGCGTCGATTGCCTCCCGGGCCGAGGGCGGCGCGCCCTTGTCGCCCAGGTTGACGATGCAGGGTGACCAGTCGCCCTCGGTTTTCCACTTGGGCGAGTCGCAATACAGCTCCACGGTCGGGCGCCCGAAGGCGGCAGCGATGTGGGTCAGGCCAGTGTCCACGCCGATCGCAAGGGCGGCATGTCGGGCCAGCGCGACCGCTTCGTCCATGGACAGTTTGGGCAGGACGCGCGCGTTGGGCAAGCTGGCGGCAAGCAGCTCGGCCTCCTGCTTTTCGGCCGCCGTACCCCAGGCCAGCAGCACCGGCATGGGCGCGAGCGCAGCGCCGGCGGCGATCCAGTTTTCGGGCGCCCACTTCTTGGCGTCGCGCGCGGTGCCATGGAAAAAGACCGCGTAATCCTGCTCCGGCATCCACGCAAGCAGGCGCGCGCTGTCCGGGCCGGGCAGGCCGAAGTCGGGCGCGCTGTCGGCGCTGTAGCCAAGGGCTGCGGCGGCAACCATGCGCCCGCGCGCGACCGCGTGGGTGCGGGCGTCGAGCGCGATGCTGCGGGTGTGGAAGATGCGCGAGATGGCTTCATAGCCTGAGCCTTCACTGCCGTTGGCCAGCCCCACCTTGCTGCCGCCTTTGACGATGCGCGCCGCGCCCATGATGATGCCGGTCTTGAGCAAGCCCTGGGTGTCGAACACGTAGTCGTACTGCTCCCGGCGCAGCATCTTGAAAAACTGCCTGATCTCGTCGCGCGTGGCCTTCTTGCCCAGGCTCTTGCGCCAGCGCCGCAGCGCGAACGGAATGATGTTGCGCACGTGGGGATTCAGGCGCACCAGGCTGACGTAGCCTTCCTCGACCACCCAGTCGATATTCGCGTCCGGATAATGGCGCAAGATGTCGGCCACCATCGGCAAATTGTGCAGCACGTCGCCGAGCGACGAGACGCGCACCAGCAGGATGTTCAGGCGCGCCACGGCAAGCTTAAAACGGCAGCACGGCGTCGGGCTTGGCGGCCACGATCACGCGCCTGAACTGGCCCTGGATGCGTTCGAGCGCCTCCGGCGTCTCGGCTTCGAAACGCATGACCACCACCGGCGTCGTGTTCGATGAACGGGCCAGGCCAAAGCCGTCCGGGTACTCCACGCGCAGACCGTCAATGTCGATGATGCGCTCGGAGCCGGGGAAGGTGGCGTTGGCGCGCAGGCGCTCGATCAGCAGGACGTTTTCGCCTTCGTTCAGGTGCAGGTGCAGCTCGGGCGTGCTGTCCGACTGCGGCAGCGCGTTCATCAGGGCCGACGGATCGGCCTCGCGCGTGAGCAGCTCGAGCAAGCGCGCGCCCGCATACAGGCCGTCGTCGAAACCGTACCAGCGGTCCTTGAAGAAGATATGGCCGCTCATTTCGCCGCCCAGCGGGGCGCCGGTCTCGCGCAGCTTGGCCTTGACCAGCGAATGGCCGGTCTTCCACATCAGCGGCTCGCCGCCATGCTTGGCAATGTAGGGCGCTAGGTGGCGCGTGCACTTGACGTCATACAGGATCTGGGCGCCGGGATTGCGCGACAGGACGTCGGCCGCGAACAGCATCATCTGGCGGTCCGGATAGATGATCTGGCCATCCTTGGTGACCACGCCCAGGCGGTCGCCGTCGCCGTCAAAGGCGATCCCGATTTCAGCGTCGCTCTCGCGCAGGCAGGCAATCAGGTCCTGCAGGTTTTCAGGGTGCGCAGGATCGGGATGGTGGTTCGGGAAGGTGCCGTCGACTTCGCAAAACAGTTCGATCACCTCCAGGCCCATGCCGCGAAACAGGTCGCCGGCAAAGGCGCCGGCCACGCCGTTGCCGCAATCGACGGCAATTTTCATGGGACGGGAAATCTTGACGTCGCCGATGATGCGCTCGAGGTAGGCGGCGCGGATGTCGTGGGTGCGGTAAGCGCCCTGCACCGGCGCGGGCCGGCCATCGTGGGCGGTGATGTCATGATACAGCGCGGTGATGGTCTCGCCGTGGATCGCTTCGCCCGCCAGCACCATTTTAAAGCCGTTGTAGTCCGGCGGGTTGTGGCTGCCGGTGACCATGATGCCGGAGGCGGCGCCCAGTACATTGGTGCCGTAATAGACCATTGGCGTTGCCACCACGCCCAGATCGATCACATCGACCCCGGCCGCCTGCAGCCCCGCGGCCAGCGCGGCGGCCAGCTCGGGCCCCGACAGGCGCCCGTCGCGACCGATTACCACGGTCTTTTCGCCCTTGGCCAGCGCGGCCCGGCCGAATGCCTGCCCGATCCGGTGCGCCACGCTGGCGTCGAGCGTACTGCCAATGACGCCGCGAATGTCGTAGGCCTTGAAAATGGTCTTGGAAAGTGCAAGCATGAGAGAACCTTAGAAAAGACGAGCATGACGCGACCGGCTACAGCGGTGGCAGCATGCGCAACAATATGGGGAATGGCGGATTAAAAACACATCGGTTGGTATTGTAGCGGCAAGCGGGGCCGTTTGGAAATGGCCCGCGGATCGTGCCGCTACTGGAACACTGGCAGTTGCGCGTTTATACGCGCAGTTTGTCGAGCGATTTGCCGCCGTCGACCCATTCCTTGACCCACTTAGGCTGGCGGCCGCGACCGGTCCATTGCTGGGAGGCGTTGTCCGGGTGGCGATAACGCACCGCCACGGTACCGGTCTTGGCGCGAATGCCGCTGCCGATCAGGTCTTTGGGCGACAAGCCGACGCTCGCGGCGATAGCCAGGATCTGTTCGCGTGCCTTTGCCACTTCCTGGTGCTCGCGTTTTTTCATTTCCTGCTTGATTTGATCTTGCAGGTTACGCAAATCGCCAACGGACATATTAGACAGATCCATCATTATTCCTCGAATAGTGGGTTGAAACAGTTCAGGTGAAAAACCACCAATTGTCGCAATATACTACATTTACGTATTTGCGCCAGTTCTTCTTGCGCACCATACGCCAGCGCGGCGACGTAAATCGAACAATACGCCCGCTCCGCCACCCATAACTGACGACGAACAATAAACAAAGAAAACCAATCGTCCGATTTGGGTCCAGAACAGCGCGCCCGGTATCACCGCGATTACCCAAAATAACCATCGATAAGCCGCTGTTTGCCAATTGCCCCTGCCAAGCGTGCCCGCGCATTTTCGACCAATCGCCGATTGGACGATACGGAAAAAAATATCACTGTACAAGCGTATTCCGTCCATTGCTGCCAGATATTTACCTAAGAGAAACATCAGGCAATATGCAGAGAACCGGATTTGAACTGCCGGATATAGTAAATGCGATGCCGCAAACTATGTCGACACCGACACAGAGCGACAGATCAGCCCGCTGGTGGCATAAGGACTGCAGTTATCGCCTCTGCCTCCACGTGGTGCATCTCTGTGGTGCATCTTTATGGGGCATCTCTGTGGTGCATCTTAACTGGCCAGGCACAAACGTAAAGCGTCGTGCCAATGCGGGAGATCGCACAGGCGCGTCATGAGTTTCTCGGAAGTCATCACCGAGTTAACCGGTCTTGCAGCAGGTACCGGATAATCGGCACTCGTGATGGGTACTACCTGGCACGTGAGTCCGGCCGCCGCGACAATGGCTTCGGTAAAGCCGTGCCAGGTGGTTTGCCCTTGAGCGCTAAGGTGATAAATGCCACTGTTGCTTTCCCACCACTGCGGCCCGCCATGTCGTGCCTGCGCCAGGATGGCGAGCGTGGACTCGGCAATCGTGCGGCTCCAGGTCGGCGCGCCATGCTGGTCCGCCACCACGCGCAAGGCATCGCGCTCGCGAGTTAATCTCAGCATCGTTAGCAAAAAGTTTTTGCCGCGCATTCCATACACCCAGCTGGTACGCAAAATTAAGTGTGGAATGCCGGCAGCGGCAATCGCCTGCTCGCCCGCCAGCTTGCTGTGTCCATACACGTTGATCGGCCCGGTGGCGTCATCTTCCGCGTAGGCGCCCAGCTTGGTCCCGTCAAACACGTAATCGGTCGAGTAATGCACCATGGCCGCGCCCAACAGCGCCGCCTCGGCTGCCATCACGCCCGGCGCCAGCGCATTGACCCGATGCGCCAGTTCCGGCTCGCTCTCGGCCTGGTCCACCGCCGTGTAGGCTGCAGGATTGACGATCAGGCCGGGGCGCACCTGGCGCACCACGTCGCGCACCTGGTCCAGGTCGGACAAGTCCATGCGCGCGCGGTCCACCGCCACCACCTCGCCCAGCGCTTGCAGGCTGCGCGCGAGCTCGTAACCTACCTGGCCGCTGGCGCCGGTCAGCAAGATCTTCATGCGAAGGCTTCCGCGTCCGCCAGCAGCTTGCCCTGGCTGTCCTTGCCAGAGAGCATCGGCTCGCCATCCAGCGGCCAATCGATGGCCAGCGCCGGGTCGTTCCACAACAGCGAGCGCTCATGCTCGGGCGCCCAGTAGTCGGTAGTTTTATACGCCACTTCCGCGCTGTCGCTGGTGACGACGAAGCCATGCGCAAAACCGGGCGGAACCCAGATCTGGTGCCGGTTTTCAGCCGACAATTGAACGCCGACCGAGCGTCCGAAAAACGGCGACGAGCGGCGCATGTCGACGACCACGTCAAAAATGGCACCCGCCAGCACCCGCACCAGCTTGCCTTGCGGTTGGCGGATCTGGTAGTGCAAACCGCGCAACACGCCTTTGGCCGATTTGGAGTGATTATCCTGCACAAAATGACAGGCGACGCCGGTCAGCTCTTCAAAACGGCGGGCATTGAAACTTTCAAAGAAAAAGCCGCGGTCGTCGCCGAATACCTGAGGTTCCAGAATCATTACTTCAGGAATGGCGGTTGGTGTTACTTTCATCAAAAAACCTTATCCTTCAAAACTTGCAGCAGGTATTGTCCATACGCGTTCTTTTTCAGTGGCGCGGCCAGCCGCTCGAGGGCAGCCGCATCGATATAACCTTTTCGGAAAGCGATTTCCTCGGGCACCGCGACTTTCAAGCCCTGCCGCTTTTCGATGGTTGCAATGAATTGCGACGCTTCGAGCAGCGATTCATGCGTGCCCGTGTCGAGCCAGGCCATGCCGCGGCCCATGACTTCGACTTTCAGCGCGCCGGCCTCGAGATAAGCGCGGTTGACGTCGGTGATTTCAAGCTCGCCCCGGGGCGATGGCTTGATCTGTGCGGCAATGTCGCACACTTGCTCGTCGTAGAAATAGAGCCCCGTGACGGCATAGTTCGACTTGGGCTTCGCCGGTTTTTCTTCAATCGACAGCGCCTGCTGGTTGTCGCCGAATTCCACCACGCCATAGCGCTCCGGATCGAGCACGTGATAAGCGAACACGCTCGCGCCTTCGGTGCGCGCATTGGCGATACTCAGCTTATTGTCCAGTCCGTGACCATAATAAATATTGTCGCCGAGGATAAGCGCCGACGGGTGCTGGCCAATAAAATCGCGCCCGATGATGAACGCTTGCGCCAGGCCGTCGGGCGAAGGCTGGACCGCATAACTGAGGCTGATCCCCCACTGGCTGCCGTCGCCCAGCAGCTCGCGGAAACGCGGCGTATCCTGAGGCGTGGAGATAATCAGGATCTCGCGTATTCCCGCGAGCATCAGGGTGCTCAGCGGATAGTAAATCATCGGCTTGTCGTACACGGGCAGCAATTGCTTGGACACGCAGGTCGTCACCGGGTACAAACGTGTACCCGAACCGCCCGCCAGAATAATCCCCTTGCGTTCTAATGCTTTGATCATTGCGCAGTCTCCCTGTTCGCATAATTCTTGTTGACCCAGCTCATGTAGGCGCCAGACTGCACATTGGCCACCCAGGCTTGATTGGCCAGATACCATTGCACGGTCTTGCGGATGCCGCTTTCAAACGTTTCGGCCGGTTTCCAGCCCAGTTCGCGTTCCAGCTTGCCGGCATCGATCGCATAGCGCCGGTCGTGCCCGGGGCGGTCGGTCACGTAGGTGATCTGGTCGCGGTAACTGCCTTGTTTGGGCGCTTGCCGGTCGAGAATGTCGCACAAGGTATGCACCACGTCGAGATTGGTCATTTCGTTCCAGCCGCCCACGTTGTACACCTGGCCGGGCACGCCGTCGGCCAGCACGCGCCGGATCGCCGCGCAATGGTCGCTGACATAGAGCCAGTCGCGCACCTGCATGCCGTCGCCGTAAATGGGCAGCGGTTTGCCGGCCAGCGCATTGGCGATAATGAGCGGAATGAGCTTTTCAGGGAAATGATAGGGACCGTAGTTATTCGAGCAATTGGTGGTCAATACCGGCATGCCATAAGTGTGATGATAGGCGCGCACCAAATGGTCGGACGCCGCTTTCGACGCTGAATAAGGGCTGTTGGGGGCGTAAGTGGTCGTTTCGGTAAATGGCGGGTCATTCGGCCCAAGCGTGCCATACACTTCATCGGTGGACACATGCAGGAATCGGAAAGCCGCTTTCTCGCCCGCCTCCAGCACCGACCAATAAGCGCGCGCTGCCTCGAGCAGCGCAAAGGTGCCGTTGATATTGGTGTTGATGAATTCACCGGGACCGAGGATCGAGCGGTCGACGTGGCTTTCTGCCGCGAAATGAATAATTGCGCGCGGCCGGTGTTGCTGCAACAGCGACAACACCAGGGCCCCGTCGCAGATGTCGCCATGAACGAAAGTATGGCGCGCGTCGCCATCGATCGTCGCCAGGTTGTTCAGGTTACCCGCGTAAGTCAGCTTGTCGAGGTTGACCACGGCTTCGCCAGATTGCGCCAGCCAGTCCAAAACAAAGTTGGAACCGATAAAACCTGCACCGCCCGTTACTAAAATCATGTCGCATCCTGCTGTTGTAGTGGAATCGAGCCGTAATTCTATGTGAAACTGGCGGATTCCGACCATTTTATCGCCCATCGCATGAAAACTTACGCCATTGGCGACTTGCAAGGCTGCGCGCATGAAGCGCAGGTCTTGCTCAACCGTATCGCGGACGATGCGCCAGAAGGCGCCCGGATCATTTTTGTCGGCGATCTGATCAATCGCGGCCCGGCCTCGCTGGCCGCGCTGCGCCGCGTCGCCGCCCTCGCGCTCGAGAGCGAAGGCCGGGTCGAGGCCCTTCTGGGCAACCACGATCTGCACCTGCTGGCCGTCGCTTGCGGCGCGCAGAAAGCGTCGGGCTCGGACACGCTGGCCGAGATTTTGGCCGCCCCCGACCGCGACTTTCTCATCGACTGGCTGCGCCATCGTCCGCTGGCCATCATGGCGTGCGGCCACCTGCTGGTGCACGCCGGCGTGCTGCCGCAATGGAGCGCCGCGCAGACGCTGGCGCTGGCGGCCGAAGTGGAAACGGTGCTGCGCGGCCCGGACTGGATCGCGTTCCTGGGCCAGATGTACGGCAATACGCCGGACCGCTGGGACGAGGCGCTCACCGGGGTGGCGCGCCTGCGCTGCATCGTCAACGCGCTCACGCGCATGCGCCTGTGCACGCCGGAAGGCGTCATGGATTTCAAGGAAAAAGAAAGCGCGCTCGCACCTGCCGGCTCGCACCTGCTGCCTTGGTTCGACCTGCCCGCAAGGCGCAGCGCGGGAACGCCGGTCGTCTTCGGTCACTGGTCGGCGCTGGGACTGCTGCTGCGAGCGGACGTGATCGGCCTCGATAGCGGCTGCGTCTGGGGCGGCAAGCTGACCGCCTTTTGTCTGGACAACCGGGAACTGCTGCAAGTCGAGTGCCCGGAATACCAGCGCGCAAAAGGAAAAAAGCGGGGCTAGTGTCCTGAGTTGGAAGTTCGTTGCTTATAAGTGTTCCGAAATCGCCGAGAGACAAGGAACAAAAGCGGAGCAAGGCCGAGGCCTTGCGAGCATTTTTGACCCAGTATCGCGGAGATTCTCGGGATATTTATACAACGAACTTCCAACTCGGGACACTAGGTCCGACCGGTTGCCGGACTAGCAGCCTGTCGGACTTAACGAGGCGAGCCGGAAATTCAGCTGGCCGAGGACAGATTTCGACGATTTTGAAGGTCAATAGTGGTTCTATTGACCAAAAAAGCGGTGAAATATGGACCGGTCAGGTGGATTTTTCGGCCGCCTCCGTTAAGTCCGACAGGCTGCTAGGCCGCGAGCGCGGCGTCAACGGCGTCGTGGGCGGCCTTGGCCAGCTCGCGCCGGTGCGCGTTCGCGGCCGGCAGCGGCGCCAGGCAAGTCAGGCGCGCCTGGATGCGCCCACCGGCCAGCACCGCCATCATGCTTTGCGCGAACGTGGTCTCGCCCGTGAACTCGATCGACGGATGCAGCGCGCCGCTGGCGTCCACATAGCGCAGGGCGTACGGCTGCACGACAGCGCCGGCGTCGACCGCCGCCTCGAACAGGTTGGCGTGAAACGGCAGCACGGTTCCCTGCGCGGCGGTGGTCCCTTCCGGGAAAAACGCGACCCGCTCGCCGGCCTGCAATGCCGCGACCATGCCCTTGAAGGTATCGCGCAGCTCGCGCCGGTTGCCGCGCGCGAGAAACACCGTGCCACCCTTGGCAGCCAGGTAGCCAAGCAGGGGCCAGGCGCGAATTTCCGACTTGGCCACGAAGTGGCACGGATGCAGCGTATTGATGACGAAGATATCGAGCCACGAGACGTGATTGGCAACGATCATGGCGTGTTCCAGCGCGGGCGCGCCGGCGGTCTGCTGCACGCTCACCCCGCAAATGGCCAGCAGCACGCGCGACCAGCGCTGCACGTAGCGGTTGCGGCGCGCCTTGCCCGCCCACGGAAAATACAGCGCACAGGAAGCCACCCCGACAAACAAATGCAGGAACACACGGGCAAGGCGAAAGGCGAGCTTGATCTTCAAATATGACCTGGTCGAAACGGTGATGCAAGATAACGCTGGATTTTACCGTCCGCAACGGCAGGCGCGGCTCGCATTCCCGAAAGGTGCGCGAGCCGCGCCCAAGGGTATCGTGAAACGCCCCCCGACACCGGCATTGCTATCGCTGGAACGCTACCCGCCCGCCCACGATCGTGGTGGAGACTTGCCCGGCCAGTTCGTAGCCGAGGAACGGCGTGTGCTTGCCCTGGCTGGCCAGCGCCGACGCCTCCACCGTCCAGCGCGCCTGCGGATCGAACACCACCACATCGGCGTTGGCTCCCACCGACAGCGACCCCGCCGGCAAGCCCGCCACGCGCGCCGCGTCCGAAGTGACCTTGGCCAGCGCGCGCGACAGCGGCGAGGCCGAACCGGGCGCACCATGCTGGCCGGCGGCGTAATCGTCGGCCCACTTGAGCGCCAGCGACAGCAGTAATTCAAGGCCGGTGGCCCCCGGGGATGCTTCGCCGAACGGCAGCAGCTTTTCATCGTCGTCGACCGGAGTATGGTCGGAGCAGATGGCGTCGAGCGTGCCGTCGTACAGCGCGGCGCGGATGGCGTCGCGGTCGCGCTGGCTGCGAAACGGCGGCGTGACGCGCGCGTTGGAGTCGAAAAAACCGATGTCGGCGTCCGTCATGTGCACGTGGTGGGCGCCAACGTCGCAGGTGACGGGCAGTCCTTCCTTCTTGGCCGCGCGCACCAGGTCAAGCCCCGCCGCCGACGACATGCGGCAGATGTGCACGCGCGCCCCGCTGGCGCGTACCAGTTCGAACAGCGTATGGAGCGCGATCGTCTCGGACATGACGGGCACGCCCGACAGGCCAAGGCGCGAAGCGAGCGGCCCGGCGTGGGCGATGCCGCCGCGCCCGATGTGCGCATCCTGCGGGCGCACCCAGACCGTAAAGCCGAAGGTGTTGGCATACTGCAGCGCGCGCAGCAGCACGTTGGTGTCTGCTATCGGCACTTCGGCTTGCGAAAAACCGATGCAGCCCGCTTCGGTCAGCTCGGCCATCTCGGTGAGCGACTGGCCCTTCAGGCCCGTGGTGAGCGCGCCCAACGGATGCACGCGCGCCTGCAGCAGCTTGCCGGCGCGGTACTTGAGCATTTCTACCAAGCCCGGTTCGTCGAGCACGGGGTCGGTGTCGGGCGGGCACACCAGTGTGGTCACGCCACCCTGCATCGCCGCCTGCATCTCGGACTTGAGCGTGGCCTTGTATTCGTAGCCCGGCTCGCGCAGGCGCGCCGACAGGTCGACCAGGCCGGGCGCGACCACCAGGCCGGCGGCGTCGATGGTGATGCCGGCGCCAAAACCTGGCGGGGCGCTGCCCACTGACGCGACCTTGCCGTCGACGATATAAAGATCTTGCACCTTGTCGATGCCGTTGGCCGGGTCGATCAGGCGCCCGTTTGCGATATGAATGTTATTAACTGCGTTCATTGCTGCGTTCATTGATGCGTCCATTGCTGCGTTCAACCCTGCCTTCATCCCTGCGTGCCTGCCAGAATACTCATCACCGCCATGCGGACCGCGATACCAAACGTCACCTGCGGCAAAATCACCGCCTGCGCACCATCGGCCACCGCCGAATCGATTTCCACGCCGCGGTTCATCGGCCCCGGATGCATGACGATGGCGTCCGGTTTGGCCAGCGCCAGGCGCTCGGGCGTGAGACCATAGCTCTTGAAGTATTCCTGCGCCGACGGCAGCAGCGCGCCGCTCATGCGCTCGTTTTGCAGGCGCAGCATGATGATCACGTCGACGCCCTTCAAGCCTTCGTCCATGTTGGTAAACACCCGCACGCCCATCTGTTCCAGGCCGCCCGGCAGCAGCGTGTGCGGGCCGATGGCGCGCACTTCGGGCACGCCCAGCGTGGTCAAGGCATGAATGTCCGAGCGCGCCACGCGGCTGTGCAGGATGTCGCCGACAATGGCCACCGTCAGGTTGGTGAAGTCCTTTTTGTAGTGGCGGATGGTGTACATGTCGAGCAGGCCCTGGGTCGGGTGCGCATGGCGCCCGTCGCCGGCGTTGACCACGTGGACATGCGACTGTTTGGTGTCGATCAAGTGCCTGGCGATCAGGTAGGGCGCGCCCGACTGCGCGTGGCGCACCACGAACATGTCGGCATGCATGGCCGACAGGTTGTCGATGGTGTCGAGCAGCGACTCGCCCTTGCTGGCCGACGAGGCCTGGATGTTCAGGTTGATGACGTCGGCCGAGAGGCGCTTGGAGGCGATCTCGAAGGTGGTGCGGGTGCGGGTGGAGTTTTCAAAGAACAGGTTGAAGACGCTCTTGCCGCGCATGAGCGGCACCTTTTTTACTTCGCGGTCCGAGATGCCGACAAAGCTCGACGCCGTGTCGAGAATGTGATTGACGATCGACTTGGGCAGGCCCTCGATCGAGAGCAGGTGCTGCAGTTCGCCATTTTTATTCAATTGCGGGTTAAGCATGGTCTTTTTCTATCGTTAGCGTAAATTGTCCGTCCTCGGCGCGCGCCAGCGCCAGCGACTGATGCGCGCCGAGTGCGACGGTGGTGGCGACGAAGTCGGCCGCCACCGGCAGCTCGCGCCCGCCGCGGTCGGCCAGGGCCGCGAGCCGGATGCACGCCGGGCGGCCATAGTCGAACAGCACGTTGATGGCCGCGCGCGTGGTGCGCCCGGTGTAGAGCACGTCGTCGACCAGCACGACGGTGGCGCCGTCCACGTTGAACGGGATATGGGTCGGCTTGACGTCCGGGTGCAAGCCTTTTTTGGCATAGTCGTCGCGGTAGAACGAGACGTCGATGAAGCCCAGGCGCTGCTGCAGGCCCAGGTCCGCCGCCAGCCTTTCGGCCAGCCACGCGCCGCCCGAATGGATGCCCACGATGGCGGCGTCGGCGACGCCGGACAGGCCGGCCTTGACCTGGTCGCGCAGGACCAGGTAAAGCGCTTCGGCGTCGAAATCCTTAGTTGATGTTGGCATGATCGTCAAAGTATTGTTGCAAAATGATTGCGGCCGCTTTCGCGTCGATGATCTCGCCGCGCTTGGTCTGGATGACTGCGGACGAGTAGCGCTCGTCGACCAGCGTGACCGGCAGGTTGAAGCGGCCATGCAGCTGGTTGGCGAAGCGGCGGCAGCGCAGCGTCATCTCGTGTTCGGCGCCGTCGGGGTGCAGCGGTTCGCCGACCACCAGGCGCGCCGGTCGCCACTCGGCGATCAGCTCGCCAATCTGCTTGAAACGGGCCGCATTGTCGATGGCCTTGACCACGGCCAGCGGCTGCGCCTGCCCGGTCAGGGTATTGCCCATGGCGATGCCGATGCGCTTGATGCCGAAGTCGAAACCGAAAACCAGTTCTACCGCGGGTTGCACGGTCAGCTCGGCCAGCAGGTCAGCCACCGGGTCAGCTCCCATGCTGCCCACTATGCATGGCCGGCTTCGGAGGCGAGCATCATGGGGTCGATGCCCAGCAGTTTGATGGCGGCGTTGTAGCGCTCTTCGATCGGCAGGTCGAACAGCACATGGGGGTCGGCGCCCACGGTGAGCCAGCCGTTGCGGCCGATTTCGTCTTCGAGCTGGCCCGGGCTCCAGCCGGCATAGCCGATCGATACCAGCAGGCGCTGTGGACCGCTGCCGTTGGCGACGGCTTCTAGCACGTCGATCGAGGTGGTGAAGGCAACCTCGCTGGTCACGGTGAGCGACGACGAATAGGGGGTGCCGGGCGTATGCAGCACGAAGCCGCGGTCGTCCTGGACCGGGCCGCCGAACATGATCGGCTCATTGACGACGTTGCTGTGCAAACCGGACGAAATGGCCAGGTCGATCCGTTCGAACAGGATTTCCATGGTCATGTCGGTCGGCTTGTTGATGATCACCCCCAGCACGCCCTTGTCGTTATGCTCGCAGATATACACGACGGCGCCGCCGAAGACCGGGTCTTCCATCGATGGCATCGCGATCAGGAAATGGTTTTCCAGATTGAGCGTAGAGCCCGACGACGAAGCAAATCCTTCCTCGAACCGGCCGGTTGCCTCGGGCGACATGCCTGGCATGGCCGAAGTCTTATCGATTTTGCTTTTCTTCATACGCATCACTCTCTCTTCCTCGATCTTTGAGGGTTTGCTGCTACCATCATCGCGCCGCGCGCCAGTTTTTCAGCAGTTTACACTGAAATGCGCCGGCGACCATCGAACGCACCTTTCCGGGGCGCAGCTTACGCGATGGTAAACGATAAATAGCACCTTAATATTGACTCTCAACACAATAATGACTTTTAACAAATCTCTCGTCTGGTTCCGGCGCGACCTGCGCGCCTTCGATCATGCCGCTTTGCACCATGCGCTGACGTCCTCGCAAGCCGTCTACTGTGTCTTTATCTACGACACCGATATTCTGGAAGTCTTGCCGCGCGCGGACCGCCGCGTCGAATTCATCCATGCCAGCCTGGCCGAACTCGATGCCGAGCTGCGCCAGATGGGCGGCCACCTGCTGGTGCGCCACGCCGGCGCCGTGGCTGGCATCACGCAGCTGGCGGCCGAACTGGGTGTTGACGCCGTGTTCGCCAATCACGACTACGAACCGCAGGCAATCGACCGCGATGCGGCCGTGGCCGAAGTGCTCGAAGCGGACGGTCGCAGCCTGTTCACCTTCAAGGACCAGGTGATTTTTGAAAAAAGCGAAGTATTGACGCTGGCCGCGCAAACCTTTTCGGTCTTTACGCCCTACAAGAACGCCTGGCTCAAGCGCATGCTGGCCGAGCCGTCCTGCCTGGACGGGTACGAGATCGAGGCGCACGCGGCGCATTTTGCGCCCGCCCCGGCCGACCATCGCCTGCTGACGCTGGCCGACATCGGCTTCGAGCCGGCCAATTTGCCAATCGCTGCGGGCATGTCAGGCGCGGCGGCCTTGTTCGAGGACTTTATCGGCCGCATTGCCGACTACGGCGAAGCGCGCAACTACCCGGCCGTCAAGGGACCGTCCTACCTGTCGGTACACCTGCGCTTTGGCACGCTGTCGATCCGGCACCTGGTACGCACCGTGAACGGCATCATCGCCAACGGCGCCGGCGGCGAAGGCGCGCCGGTGTGGCTCTCGGAGCTGATCTGGCGCGAGTTTTACGCGATGATCCTGTTCCATCATCCGCGCGTGACCGAGCGCGCGTTCAAGCCGGCCTACGACGCCATCGAATGGGAGGCCGGACCCGAAGCGCAGGAACTGTTTGCCGCGTGGTGCGAAGGGCGCACCGGCTATCCGCTGGTGGACGCGGCGATGCTGCAGCTGAACCAGACCGGCTACATGCATAACCGCCTGCGCATGGTGACCGCATGCTTCCTGATCAAGGATTTGGGGGTCGACTGGCGCTGGGGCGAGCGCTATTTTGCGCTGCTGTTAAATGACTTTGATCTGTCGTCGAACAATGGCGGCTGGCAGTGGGCCGCGTCGACCGGGTGCGATGCGCAGCCCTACTTCAGGATTTTCAATCCGATTACGCAGTCCGAGAAGTTCGATGCGAAGGGCAAGTTCATCCGGCGCTATTTGCCGCAACTGGCAAAGCTGTCGGACAAGGAGATTCATGCGCCATGGCTGTCCGGGGGCGCGGCCAATTATCCGGGACCGATCGTGCAGCACGATGAGGCGCGCAAGAAGACCCTGGAGCGCTACGCCGTGGTGAAAATCCAGGCAGCTTGAATGAAAAAAACGCCCCGTTTCAATGGGGCGTTTTTATTTGCAGGCGACTTCAATTACTGGGTAACCGGCATCTCCCGCTTGAGCAAACCAGCAATGGCGGCCAGCAGCATGTCTTCCTGGAACGGCTTGCCGAAATACGCATTCACACCCAGGTCCAGCGCATAGTTCCTGTGCTTGTCGGCCGTGCGCGAAGTGATCATGATGATCGGCACGCCGGCCGTGCTGTCGTTGCCGCGGATATTGCGCGTCAGGTCGAAACCATCCATGCGCGGCATTTCGATATCGACCAGCATCAAGTCGGGCACGGTTTCCTGCAGGTGTTCCAGGGCGTCGACGCCATCCTTGGCCAGCATCACCTGGTAGCCTTCGCGCTCGAGCAGGCGCTGGGTAACCTTGCGCACCGTGAGCGAATCGTCGACCACCATCACCACAAAGTCGCGCGCCCTGGACTCGGGCGCCGCGGCAGCTGCGGCGATCGCGGCGGCAGGCTTTAACTGCGGATGCAAATCGATGTGGTGCGACAGCGCCACAGGATTCAAAATCAGGACGATCTCGCCCGAACCGAGCACCGTGGCGCCGGCAATGCCGATCATGCGCGAGAGCTGCGGGCCGATGTTTTTAATAACGACCTCGCGGTTGCCTTCGATATTATCGACCTGGATCGCCAGCCTGTCGCTGCCGTGCTTGAGCACCAGAACAGGGCAGGAACGCTGCACCATCGGATGGGCGTCGCCGTCCCCGAGCAGCGTGGGCAGGAAATGCAGCGCCACTTTCTGGCCCTGGAATTCGATGAAGCCCGCCTCGCGCGCCGCGTTCAATGGCGCTTCCTTAATCTGCAGCACCTGCTCGACCAGAATCGACGGCACCGCGTAAGTCTTGGCGCCGCTGTTGGTCAGCACCACCTGCGTGACCGACAGCGTGAGCGGCAGGTTGATCGTAAAGCGCGCGCCCTTGCCTTTTTCGGTGACGATCGACACGCGCCCACCCAGGGCGGCCGCCTCGGAACGGACAATGTCCATGCCCACGCCGCGTCCCGCCAGAGCGGTCAGCGAGTCCGCAGTCGAAAAGCCCGGCTCAAAAATCAGGTCGGCAGCTTCCGCGTCGCTCACCACCGCATCCTTGGCAACCAAGCCGTTCTCGCGTGCCTTCTCGCGGATCCGGTCCAGGTCAAGTCCGGCGCCATCGTCGTTGAACTGGATGACCACCTCGTTACCCTGCTGGCTGACCTGCACCAGCAATTCGCCGATGTCGGTCTTGCCGTTGGCGTTACGCTCGTCGCGCGACTCGATGCCGTGCACGATCGAGTTGCGCAGCAAGTGCTCGAATGGTCCCGCCATCTGCTCCAGAACGCTGCGGTCGATCTCCACGCCGCCGCCGCGAATATCCAGGTTGACCCGCTTGTCGATCTCTTTGGCGGTTTGGCGCGCCACCTTGAACAAGCGCTCGGACAGGCTGGAAAACGGCACCATCCGCACCCGCATCAGGTCACGCTGCAAGTCGCGCGTCAGGCGCGACTGCACCGTCAAGTCGTCGGTTGCCGAATCGACCGTGCGCGTCAAGCTTTCGTGGAACGACGCAACGTCGTTCACGCTCTCGGCCATCATCCGCGTCAATTCCTGCAGGCGGGTAAAGCGGTCGAACTCGAGCGGATCGAATTCGCGTTCGCTCGAAATCGACATGCGCGACGAGATCTGCGACTCGGCCTGCATCTCGACTTCGCGCAACTGGCGCCGCAGGCGGGCCAGATTTTCCGAAAAGTCCGACAGCGACGACTTGAGCGTGGACACCTGGTTTTCCAGTTTCGAACGCGTGATCGACACTTCGCCGGCCTGGTTGACCAGCCGGTCCAGAATGTCCGCGCGCACCCGCACCAGCGGCGTGCGCGCTTGGGCGGCGACCGCCTCGTCGGCAACCAGCGGCGCGGCGCCGGCCACGGGAGAAGCGCCGGGAACTGCGACCGGCTGCGGGTTTTGCAGCTGTTCAAACAGCAGCAGCGCGTGGTCGTAGTTGGCCATCAGTTCGTCGAACGCGGCCGGCGTCGAGGTGCCGGCGTGAACCATGTTCTCGATCTGGGTTTCGATTTCGTGCGTGTGCTGACCGAGGCGCATGGCGCCTGCCATCCGCGCGCTGCCCTTTACGGTATGCAGGATGCGCAGCAGGCCCTTGGCCGGCGTGGTGTCGCCCGGCTGCTGCTGCCACTTGCGCAAGCCTTCGCCCAGTTCCGGCAGCAAGTCGGTCGCCTCCTCCAGGAACACCGGCAGCAAGTCGGCATCGAGGTCGTCGCCAAGCGGCACTTCGGCCACGGCGTTCTGCACGGCCGTGTCGCTGATCGCCGTTTCGGTCGCCAGCACTTCAGCGGCCAGCAGCTCGGGCTCGGAGATCAGCTGGGGCACCGCAATGCGTTCAGGCGTGGCGATCGGCTCCGGCTCGGAGATCAGCTCCGGCACCAGTTCAGCCTCGTCATCCTCCTCGTCCATTGCCATCACGGGTTCAGGCAGTTCGGTGTACTCGATGACCGGGGCCGGGACCACCGTGCCGGAAGACGGCGACGCCAGATCCAGTTCAGCGTCGTCGAACGGCTCGTCCAACAGGTCGTACGCTTCGATCGGCGGATCGGACTGTTCGTCCGCCGGCGTTGCCTGGGCGACGATTTCCTCGAAATCGGGCACTTGATCGGCGGCCAAAGCTTCTTCCAGAACTTCCTCGGCGGCGAGGACTTCTTCGGCGGCGAGCACTTCTTCGATGTCAGGGACGTGCTCGGCCGGTTCGGCGGTCACGCTCTCGAGCGTCTCGGCGAACAGCGTATCCATCCCTTCCGGCTCGTCGGCAACGCTCACTTCGGAACTTTCGGCGCCGACGTAGACGGCCGACTCTTGCTCGACCAGGCGCTCGCGCAGCTTGTTCAGGCGCGCCACCAGGCCCGGATTGGGCTCGGCGATTTCACCCAGCGCAAAGCCTTGCAGCATCTCACGCGCGCAGTCGACGGTCTCGTCGAGCAAATCGCGCTCGGACGCGTCGAGCACCGGCGCCGGTGTGTCGAGCGCCATTTCAAGCGCATGCGCAATCTCGCACAGGGCCGCGAAACCGACGGTGGCCGAGGTGCCGCCCAGGGTATGGGCCGCCTTCAGCGCCTGCGGCGTCACCAGGCGATGCGGCTCGTGGCGCCACTCGCTGAAATCTTGGGTCAGCAGGCGGACGATTTCGTCGGTCTCGGCCAGGTAGATATTATACAGCGGCAGCGGAATTTCAAGCGTGCCGATGCGCTTCGTGTTGTCGTCCACCGGCGGCGTCGGACGCACCATGCCGGGAAACTCGATCACGTTGCCGGTGCCTGGAATGGCGAAGCTGACAGGCTCCTCGACGGCCGGCTCGACCGACGCTTCTTCAACGGCATCGGCAACTTCGGTCACCTCGGCAGCTGCGATCACATCCGCAACTTCGGTCACTTCGGCAGCTTCGGTCACTTCGGCAGCTTGCAGCGTCTCGGCCGCGTCCTCGATGTCGTGCACCGCTTCCACGTCGCCAGGCTCGGAGGCAAACGTCAGTTCTTCCGCATCCACGAAGAATGGCTCTTCAAGGTCGGCATCGAACGGCAGTTCGGCGACCATTTCTTCTTCGGGCGAGGCATCGACAGGATCATGGGCCAGCTCATCAGCCACCTCAGCGCCCAGCAGCGCTTCCTGCGGATCGTCGTCGAGCAGCAGCGGCGCTTCGGTCACTTCTTCAAGCACCGGCACTGCAAACGGATCGATCAGCTGCGGCAGGTCGACTGCTTCGGCAACGATCTCGATTTCCGCTTTGGCCGGCGCTTCGATCGTAAACGGCGCGCCGTCGAGCATGCGGGTGGCCGCGGCCACCAGAACTTCGCTGCTGCGCGGCGAGTGACCGCTGGCGGCCAGTTCGTCAACCCACAAGGTCATGTCGGCACTTGCCCAGCCGAGCAACGCCAGCAGGTCGGGCGTTGCTTCGCGCCCTTCCGACAACCACAAATTCATGACTTTTTCAACCAGGGCCGCGCCCTCGCCGAAATTGTTCAGGCCGACCATGCGCCCGCTGCCCTTGAGGGTGTGGAATGCGCGCCGCACGACCGTCATCGTTTCCTGGTTCGACGGCTGCGCTTTCAGGCGCGGCAGCGTGGCGCTGACCAGCTCGAGCACTTCCTGCGCTTCCATGATGAAAATTTCGAGCAGTTCGGCTTCGACTTCGCCTTCAACCTGCATGGGTGGTGCGCCCATGATCGCTGGCGCAGCCGCTGTGGCAGGAGCTGCGGGAGTTTGCGCCGCCGGCTCGGCCGGCGCCACGGGCGCGTCGACCGGCGCAATAACGCTCACGCTCACGCTCACCGGTTCCTCGATCACGATCACCGCTTCCGGCTCGAACGCGGTTTCGCCCGACGGTTTTTCAAACGGCACTTCGCGCAGCATGCCTGCTTCGCGGTCGAACGCAAAACGCTCTTTGGCCGCATCAAAATTCTTGGCCAGCATGTCGACGAAAAAGCCCAGCGCGCCGATGTTCTGGGCGATGTTCTGCAGCGACGCCGCTTCCTGTTCCGGGCTGCCTTCGCCCGCAGCCAATACCCGCACCGCTTCCTTGACGTGCAGCGCGGCGCGCATTGCGTCTTCCTGGTCCAGGATCGCGACCGCGCCTTGCAGCTGGTGCAGCACCGGATCGATCTGGCTCAGCGTGGCGCGCTTGGCGCTGTCCGCATAGTAATCGTCCAGCACCTTTTCAACCTGGCGCAGGCCGTTTTTCATTTCGGCGGCCAGCACGGCCACGGTATGAAACTGCTGGATCTGGCGCGACAGGTCGCCCTGCCACTGCGGCGCGTCCGGCGGCGTCTGGCCGGCGGCCAGCGCCAGCAGGCGCACGCCCACAATGTCGGCGTTCGCATCGAAGTCGTCCGGCAACTGGCGGATCTGGTCCAGGCCATTTTCGACGAACAGCATGGCCGTAGCCATCTCGAGGTTAAATTGCGGTTTGCGCCCGATTGTCTTGACGTCCGTGTTGGCCCGTACCAGTTCGGCCTGCAGGCGCGCCAAGGCCGGCGCGCCAAGCTTCTGGCCGGCGGCAGCTACGATGGCCAGCAATTCCTGGAATTCCGCTTCCAGCGCTTCGTCCAGTTCCGACGAAAGCTTGTCCCAGATGACGGTGGCGCGCGCCAGGGCTTCCTTGGCGCTTTTCAGCGCTTCCGGATCGATGCGGCCATAGCGTTTGGTCTCGTAATTGCCCGGAATGACGCCTTCAAGGCGGTAAGCCGTGCGCAAGGCTTGCGCCGTGAGCGACGGTTTGGCTGCGGCCGCGATGAAAAACAGCGCGTCGCGCATCATCGCTTCGGGCAGGCTGCCTTCGCCCTGGGTCAGGCGGCGAATCTGCAGGTTGATCAGGCCGAACAGCTGCTTGGTGTAGAGCGTGCTTCCCAACTGGCCTTTGGCAACCAGTTCGGCAAAGCTTTGCATGGCGACCCAGAAGGTGCGCCCGGCCGATTCCTTTTGCGCCGCCGCGATCAGCGCGATGGCTTCCTGCATGGCCGCTGCATTGGCTTGCTGCGAGGCGGCGTCGGTGCTCTTGATGAATGGGAGCAGCGCCTTTTCAAAGCGCGCGCGGCAGGCTGCGTAGTCGGGCTGGGTGGCAGGCGCTGCGTGCTGCGGCAGCACGGCGGCCAGCGACAGGTCGGGGAAAAACAGGTCGGCCGGGTGAATGCGCGCCGCGCCCAGTTTTTCCTGGACGTCGCGGTAATAAGGGAACAGGCGCGCCGGCTGCTGGTCGGCGCCCGAGAGCAGCTCTTCGAGGTATTCGATGACTGCCTGGTAGACGGCGGTGACGACCTGCGCGTTCTCGCGCGTGCACGGCAGCAGGGCATCGCGGAAGCGGTCGAGCGCTTCCTCGGCCACGGCGGTCATGACGCCGACGCCGTCGACGTCGACCATCTGCAAGGCCCCGTGGGCCTGGTGCAAGTATGCTTTCGCATGCTTGAGTGAGTCTGCCTGGGCGTCGTCGTTCAGGGATGTGGCGTCATTGAGCGCCGCGCCGGACTTGCCCAGCGCTTCACGGATTTCGCCCATCACCCAGCCGAGCGGCCCAGTGTCAAATTGGGGCGCGTGCGAAAAATCAGTCATCGTTTTGCTTACCTTGAGTTCAATCGGGCCGCCATGGCGAACTATGAAAGATCAAGCAAGAGCGCCTGCCGTAGCCTGCAAGGCGGGGCAGGCGCTCCTGGTCGATCCGTCGTTGACGTGTCAGGCGATTACGCGGAATCGCGATACCGAGTTTTTCAGTTCTTGCGCCAGCAGCGAGAGCTGGCGAATCGAGTTTGCAGTCTGCTGCGTACCGTCCTGCGTGCTTTCGGTCACCGACAGAATGTGCTGAATGTTGTGGGCCACGCCGTTGGCCGACGTTGCCTGCAGCTCCGTTGCGAACGAAATGCCCTGAATCAGTTCGGCCAGACGGTTCGACACGCGCGAGATGTCCGACAGTGCGGCGCCCGCGGCATCCGACAGCTTGGCTCCCTCGACCACACCTTGCGTCGATTTTTCCATCGCGGCCACCGCATCGTGGGTATCGGTCTGAATGGTACGCACCAGCGCGCCAATCTGTTTTGCCGCGCCGGCCGAACGTTCCGCCAGTCGCTGCACCTCTTCCGCAACCACCGAGAAGCCGCGTCCTGCTTCGCCGGCCGATGCCGCCTGAATTGCCGCGTTCAGCGCCAGCACGTTGGTCTGCTCGGTAATGTCGGAAATCAGCTCGGTGATCTCGCCAATCTCCTGCGACGATTCGCCCAGGCGCTTGATGCGCTTGGAGGTTTCCTGGATCTGCTCGCGAATTTCGTGCATACCCTTGATCGCGTTTTCCACGGCGGTCGAACCCTGCTGCGCCGCAACCACGGACTGGCGCGCCACTTCGGCCGATTCGTTGGCCGACTTCGACACGTCGGTAATTTCGCTTGCCATCTTCAGCACCGTCTCGGAAGCATCCTGGATCTCGCGCGACTGCTGTTCGGTCGCCGCCAGCAGCTCGGTCGAAATGTTCTGTGCGTTGCCGGACGCCGACGTCACCTGCTCGGCAGTCGTGGTGACGCGCTCCACCAGGCCGCGCAATTCCTCGACCGTGTAGTTGACCGAGTCGGCAATCGCGCCGGTGATGTCTTCGGACACCGTTGCGTGCACCGTCAAGTCGCCGTCCGCCACTTCCTGCAGCTCGTTCATGAGGCGCAAAATAGCTGCCTGGTTCTGGTCGTTGGTTGCTTTCGCTTCTTCTTCCTTGGTCTGGGCCAGCTGGCGCATCGCGTCAGCTTCCTGGCGCCGGCCTTCCGCAGCGCGGGCCCGGGTGCGTGAGTCTTGCAGCATGATCTTACCGATGGCGAAAGCGACGGCGGCGGTGAACAGGGCTGCGGCGGCCATCAGCAGGAACCAGCCGCCCAGCGAATCTTGCTCCTGGCGGAAAGTGGTCTGCACCGTGGTCAGCAGCTTTTTGACTTCTTCGTTCTCGTAGAAGATCGACAGCTCGGCGCCTTTGGCGGCCGTAAACTTGGGCAGGTTGTCGAGCACCGAGGTGATCAGCTTGTGGTAGGCGTCGAACTTGTTCTTGATTTCGCCTAGCAGCGCGCGCATTTCAGGATCGCGTACCGCATTTAACTGCATCGTCTCGTTACCATTCAAAAAGCCGTCGATGGTGGTGCGGAACGTGGTGGCGTCGCGGCCCAGCTGGAATGCCGTCTCGGGACGAATACCACCCGAAGTCAGGAACTCGCTGGCGCTGCGCGAGAGGCGCTGGGTCAGCATGGTCATGCGGCCGATGGCGGCCAGTTCGCGTGGCGTGGCGCCCTTCTGGACCTTTTGGTTCAGCAGTTCTTCGGTCATCGACAGCAGTTCCGGCGACAGGATGTCGAGTTGACGCAGGATCTTTTCAAAGCCGGTCAGCTCGGGCTTCATCTTCATGATGGTGCCGGCCGCGTTGTCGGTGCTGATCCACTTGCTGCGGGCGGCTCCCAGCATCTTCTTCATGCTGTTAGGGGCCGACGGCACGCTGGCGCCGCCGAATTTGCCGCCCTTTTCGAGCAGGTTCAAGTCGCTGTTGAGCATCGCGCGGCTCTCTTCAAGCTGCGCAAACGCTTCCGGGTTACCCTGGATCGCGTTAGGCGCCGCTTTACCGATTCGCTGCGAGTGCATCAGCGCGTCCGACGCAATCTGCGTCTGGTCGGACGAGGTGGCGTTGGCGCGGGCGTTCATCCACAGCGCCAGCACCGTCACCAAAACGCTCACGCCAAAGACGATGAACAGGATGCGCAGCTGGCGCGGCAGCGACAGCTCGCCGATGAAGGGCAGTTTGATGTCGGAGTCGCCGTCGTCGTCCAGGGTCACGGCGCTGCTGCCGAAGTGCGATGGCGCCTCGTCAACCGGAGCGGTGACGGTGTCGCCGAAGCCGCCATTCGCGTAGGCCGCGGGGGGCGCATCGTACGGCGCCGGCACCTGGGCCGGCACGTGCGCCAACCCGTGCGCCGCCTCGTGGCCCGGCTCGTCGCCGGAGCCCAGTTCAGGTCCGAATTCGGTGTCGGGGGCCGCCAGCACGCCCACATTGTCGTCACCACCCTTGGGGGCCAGCCCCAGCGAACTCTTCCAAGCAAATCCCATTACAGCTCCCAATCCCTAAGGTAGATATGGATACCACTCGTGCGTGGTTTAAAATCCGACGTGCAAAAAGCGTGTTTCGGCAACCAGCGCCGCCAAGTCGAGCGGCGTCCATTCGACGGCGTCGGCGTCGCGCAGCCGCTCGCCCGAGGTCTCCATGCCGGCCGCATGGCGCAGGCCGTACACGCGCGAGACCAACAGGGCGCAGTTGAAACCGAGACCGTTGGCAAACGTAATGAGGCGGCTGTCGGAACCGATCGCCGTCTCTGAATCCATCTGGTAGCGCGCCAGGTCGATCACGCTGATCAGGTTACCGCGCACATTGGCCAGGCCAAGGTACCAGCTCTGGGTCAGCGGGACGACCGTCACCGACGGCACCGGGACGATTTCGCCGACCTGCGTCAGGTCGAGCAGAAAGCGCTCGGGGCCCATTTGCACGCCGAGCTGGTTGACGCGGGCGCCGGCATTGTTGCGCGCCGCCTGCATGCGTTCGAGCAGCTGCACCTGGTACTGGCGCAAACGGGTACGCCGGCCGGCCCCATCGGACTGGACGGCTCTCTGTGGCGTGCTGTGGGCGGCAGCGCTCATGGGATCAGACGTTGAGTGCGGCGATTTTCGCCAGCAGCAGTTCAGGGTCGACCGGCTTGACCAGGTACTCGCGCGCGCCCTGGCGCAAGCCCCAGACGCGGTCCGTTTCCTGGTTTTTCGACGAGCAGATAATGATCGGCACGTCCGCCAGTTCCGGGTCTTTCGAGATGGCGCGCGTGACCTGGAAGCCGTTCGCTCCCGGCATCACCACGTCCATCAGGATCAGGTGCGGCTTGTCGGCCTTGATCTTGATGAAGGCTTCTTCGCCATTGTCGGCGGTGGTGACGGTAAAACCGTTCTTGACCAGGATGTCGGTCAGGTAGTAACGCTCTGTAGGAGAGTCGTCGACGATAAGAATTTTTGTAATGGCCACGGGGTTCTCCAGGATTATTTTGACGCGTCGGCGGTGTGCTCGCGCACAGCGGCCAGCAGGCTGTCTTTGCTAAAAGGTTTGGTAAGGTAGGCCGAGGAACCAACCATGGCGCCGCGGGCGCGGTCGAACAAGCCGTCTTTCGAGGAAAGCATCACGACCGGCGTGGCGTGAAACTTCGCGCTCTTTTTGATCAGGGCGCAGGTCTGGTAACCATCCAGGCGGGGCATCAAAATGTCGCAGAACACCAGCGCAGGATGGTGGTCGTTGATCTTGGCCAGAGCGTCGAAGCCATCGTCGGCCAGCACAACCTGATAGCCGGCCTGCGTGAGAAAAATCTCTGCGGAGCGACGAATCGTGCTGCTGTCGTCGATCACCATGATTTTCAAGACTGTGGTTTGCGGCGTCATTGTCATTTTCAGTTTACTCGGCGTGAAACTGAACGATACCATAGGGCAAGCAACTTGTGCGATATCTGTTGCATTCATTCAACTTCTGTATTAAAAACGCCGCGTTCCAATTAGATAACTGTCATTTCGAAATCGTCCTTGCGGGCGCCGCACTCCGGGCAGGTCCAGTTCATCGGCACATCTAGCCAGCGCGTTCCCGGCGCGATGCCTTCGTCGGGCAAGCCGTGTTCTTCCTCGTAGACCCAGCCGCAGATCAGGCACATCCAGGTCTGGAATGGGGTGGCGCGCGCGCCGCTGCTATCAATACTACTCACGTTGTCGTTCCTTCTATCTAGTAAAATGCGGGCAATCAGGTATCTTAATCTACCAGTCGTGCAAATCCAAACAACTCCCCTTATCCTTACATTCGGCGTCTCCGATCCGGTCGGCGCCATCGGCATCCAGGCCGACCTTGCCGCCTTTGGCGCGCTCGGTTGCCATGGCCTGTCGGTCACCACCGGCCTGTTGATCGCCGACAGCGCGCGCGTCGAAGACACTTTCGATATCGAAGCCGACTGGCTGGTCGACCAGGCCCGCCTGATCCTCGAAGACATGCCGGTGGCCGCCTTTAAGGTGGGCGCCCTGACCAGCATCGAGCAGGCCACGGCGATCGCCGAAATCGTCTCCGACTATCCGGACGTGCCGCTGATCCTCGATCCATTTTTGTCCAGCCTGCCAGACTCCGGCCTGTCCGACGACGACATGCTGATCGCGATTCGTCAGATCCTGGTGCCGCAAACGACGATTTTGTTATTGTCGCAAGTGGAGCTGGCGCGCATGGCCGAAACGTGGCGCGAAGGCGGCGCCGACATGTTGCTGGAAGACGTGGCCGAGCTGACCGGCGACGGCTGCGGCTACGTGCTCGTCACTTCAACCTGCCTGGCCGGCGGCGCCAACCCGGCCCTGCGCGCAAATACTTTGTTCAACGACGAGGGCGTGTGCGCCAGCTTCGAGTGGCGCCACCTGCCTGGCCCGTTCACGGGGGCCGGCAGCACCATGTCGGCGGCGATCGCCGCGTTCATGGCGCACGGTTTGGAACCAATGGACGCGGTCCGGCGCGCGCAGGAGTACACTGCCTCGGCACTGGCGCATGCCCAGCGTTTCGGCATGGGGCGCCTGATACCCAACAAATTTTTTGCCCATACTTTTCACGGATCGACTACGTCATGACCATTCCCGACACTTCCCGCAACGACACGCTGTTCGCGCGCGCCCAGAAGACGACGCCGGGCGGCGTCAACTCGCCCGTGCGCGCTTTTAAATCCGTGGGCGGCACCCCGCGCTTCATTACGCGCGCCGAGGGCCCCTACTTCTGGGACGCCGACGGCAAGCGCTATATCGACTACATCGGCTCGTGGGGCCCTGCCATCGTCGGCCACGCCCATCCCGAGGTGGTGACGGCGGTGCAGCAAGCGGCCGCGCGCGGCCTGTCGTTCGGCGCGCCGACCGAAGGCGAAGTGCTGATGGCCGAAGAAATCTGCCGCCTGGTGCCGTCGATCGAGCAGGTGCGGCTGGTGTCGTCCGGCACCGAGGCCACCATGAGCGCCCTGCGCCTGGCGCGCGGCGCCACGGGGCGCGACAAGATCGTCAAGTTCGAAGGCTGCTACCACGGCCACGCGGACTCGCTGCTGGTCAAGGCCGGCAGCGGCCTGCTCACCTTCGGCAACCCGACCTCGGCCGGCGTGCCGGAAGACTTTGTCAAGCACACGCTGGTGCTTGACTACAACAACGTGGCGCAGCTCGAAGACGCTTTTGAAACCATGGGCGAGACCATCGCCTGCGTGATCGTCGAGCCGGTGGCCGGCAACATGAACTTGATTCGCGCCACGCCCGAGTTTTTGCTCACCATGCGCGAGCTGTGCACGCGCCATGGCGCAATCCTGATCTTCGACGAAGTCATGTCCGGCTTTCGGGTGGCGCTGGGCGGCGCGCAAGCGCTGTACGACATCACGCCCGACCTGACGGCGCTGGGCAAGGTGATCGGCGGCGGCTTGCCGGTGGCCGCCTTTGGCGGGCGCGCGGAACTGATGCAGCACATGGCCCCGATCGGCGCGGTCTACCAGGCCGGCACCTTGTCGGGCAATCCGGTGGCGGTGGCGGCGGGCATGGCCACGCTCAAGCTGATCCAACAGGAAGGCTTTTACGAGCAGTTGACGGCGCAGACGGCCAAGCTGGCGGCCGGTCTGGCGGCGGCGGCGGCCGAGGCAGGCGTGACTTTCTGCGCCGATTCGGTGGGCGGCATGTTCGGGATTTACTTCAGCGAAGACGTGCCGGGCACCTATGCCGAGATGATGGCGGGCGACAAAACGCGCTTCAATGCGTTTTTCCACGCCATGCTCGACGAAGGCGTGTATTTTGCGCCGGCCGCGTTCGAAGCGGGGTTTGTCTCGGCGCAGCACGACGACGCGGTGATTGAAGAGACCATCGCCGCGGCGCGCAGGGTGTTTGCGAAACTGAAATAAGGATCAAGATGGCGCCGTTGCAACAGTCTTGCGAGGGCGCCATCTGGTGTTAAATGACTAATGGAATGCGCAGCATGATATTGCCGAATAGCAATATTTAAAGCATTGAATGGCTCTGCAGATCCGCCCATCCTGAGGACGGACCCAGCTCCCCGCAATTTATTTTACTGTGCCGGTAATTAGCGCAGCCAGCCCCGCCGGCGGAAATACCAGAACGGCGCAATGGCCGACGTCACCATCAACAGCAATGACAGCGGATAGCCGAAACGCCAGTCCAGCTCCGGCATGATCTTGAAATTCATACCGTACAAACTGGCGATCAGGGTCGGCGGCAGGAAGGCGACCGAGGCCACCGAGAACATCTTGATGATCTTGTTCTGGTTAATGTTGATAAAACCGACCGTGGCGTCCATCAGGAAGTTGATCTTGTCGAACAAAAAGGAAGTGTGGCCGTCGAGCGACTCAATGTCGCGCAAAATCTGGCGCGCTTCCTCGAACTGCTCGGCATTGAGCAAGCGGCCGCGCATCAGAAAGCTGACGGCGCGCCGCGTATCCATCATATTGCGCCGGATCCGGCCGTTCAAATCCTCCTCGTGCGCGATCGAATTGAGGGCCGCCGCAGCGTCCTGGTCGGTAAATTCCTTTTGCAGCACACGCTGGCTGACGCCTTCCAGGCTCTCGTAAATACCTTCGAGCGCATCGGCCGAATACTCGGCGTCGGTGGCGTACAGGTCGAGCAGCACGTCCATGTAGTCGGCGATGGAACCGGGCCGCGAGCGTGCGCGCATGCGCACCAGCCGGAACACGGGCAAGTCGTCGGTATGGACCGAAAACAGCATTTTGCGCGCCAGGATGAACGCGACCGTGACCACGCGCGACGGGCCGTCGTCTTCCTCCAGCAAAAAGTCGGTGCGCAGGTGCAAGTCGCCGTTTTCCGCTTCGTAGTAGCGGGCCGACGCTTCGATATCCTTGACTTCATCTTCGCCGGGCAAAATCACGCCGTAGATGGTCTTGACCCAGGCCCGCTCGTCGTCGTTCGGATCGGTCAGGTCGACCCATACCGGCGCGACGCTTTCCAGGTCTTCCCGGCTTTCGATCGGAACCTGGTTGAGACGGCCATTTTGTAAGACGAATACGTTGATCATGCGCTTTTCTCGGCCGGGATTCAAAACAGCGCAAGTGTACCCGTAAGCCCTGGGGCCGACCACCCCGAAACGAACATTTCGCTCTACTGCAACTGTTTTTCAATCATTTTGTCGATTGCCGCGTTGGACGTGGCGTGCCCGGCCGGCGTGACCGGCGCCTTGACTGCCTGCGCAACATTGCCTTCCCGAATGACGACCAGCTTGGTGCTCTTGTTGGTGTCGGGACAATCCGTGTTGGAGATGACCTTCTTGCCATGAATGACGCAGCTTTTCATGCGGCTGTCGACGCCGGTCACGCTGTCGCGGGCCGCTTGCAGCGCCTGTTGCGCGCCGCTGTCGGCAGCCAGTTTTTTTGCCTCGTCGGCGCCGGCGGCGAACAGGTTGCGCTCACCCTTCATCGACATCAGGGCGGCCATGGCCAGCGCCGCCGCAGCGGCCGAGATAATGGCGACCCAGTAAAGACTGAGCGCGCCGCGTTGACGATATAACATGGACAGCCTCTGCGATGAAGTTAAGGGAGTTCGGACGCAGCCATGCGCCGAACGATCAAATTGGTGCGCCGCGCCAGGTAGCTGGTATCGCGGTGCTTGTCGTAAAAGCGCGGATTGGGCAGCATTACCGCCAGCCTGGCCGCCTGCGCCGAGCCCAAGGCTGCGGCGCTGGTATGGTAGTAGTAGCGCGCCGCCGCTTCGGCGCCGAAAATGCCGCTGCCGTATTCCACCACGTTCAAGTACAGCTCCAGAATGCGGCGCTTGCTGAGCACTGATTCAAGCATGTAGGCGATGACCAGTTCCTGGCCCTTGCGAACATAGCTGCGCGAGCCGGACAAAAACAGGTTTTTGGCCAGCTGCTGGGTGATGGTGGAGCCGCCGCCCACCACCTTGTGGCGCTTGTTGTTGCGCTCGTAGGCTTTTTGCAGCGCTTCCCAGTCGACGCCGTCATGGTCGGCGAAATTGGCGTCTTCCGAGGCGATCACCGCGCGTTTCAGATTGGGCGAAATGCGCTCGTAGGCAACCCACTCGTACTTGAGCTGTGCGTTCGGGTTCTTTTCGCGCAGGGAGGCGAGCTGGTCGCTCATCATGTTGGTCTGATGCGGGTTGAACCGCGCATACCAGCACACCATCAGGAAAAAATAGAGCTGGACGGCAAATAGGATCAGCAACGTTCCCAGCAGCAGCATCAGGATCGGGCGGCGAGCGGGTTTGCCCCGGCTCATAGGGACGAGCGCATCTGTTCCAGGACCATGGCTGTCTCGGGGCGCACGCCGCGCCAGATGGCGAAAGCTTCCGCCGCCTGCTCAACGAGCATGCCCAAGCCGTCGCGCGCGGTGGCGCCGTGGGCGCTGGCAAAATCCATGAACACGGTCGGCTCTTTCCCGTACATCATGTCGAGCGCGAGCGTCGCGCTGGTAAATACCGTGGCGGGCAGCGGCGGCATGGCCGCGCTCAGGCTGGCCGAAGTGGCGTTGACCACCAGGTCGAACGGTCCGTCCAGATCGGCAAATTCGCAGGCCGACAGCAGGCCGCCCTGCCCCGCAAAATGCTGGACCAGCGCATCGGCCGTGGCGCGGGTACGGTTGGCAATGACCAGCTGTGCGGGGCTTTCGCCCAGCAACGGCAGCATGGCGCCGCGCGCCGCGCCGCCCGCGCCCAGCAGCAGCACGCGCTTGCCGGCAATTGAAAAGAGCGCATTGCGCACGATATCGTTCACCAGGCCGGCGCCGTCGGTGTTGTCGCCGGCAATGGCGCCCTCGGTGAAGCTGAGCGTGTTGACGGCCCAGGCCGCCTGGGCGCGGGCGCTTAGCGTCGTCGCCAGCGCGGCCGCGTCGAGCTTGAAGGGAACGGTGACGTTGGCGCCCCGGCAGCCGGAGGCGATCAGCGCGGCGACTGTGGCGGCAAAACCGTCCAGCGGCGCCAGGCAGCGCTCGTACACCATATCCTGCCCCGTTTGCAGCGCAAACGCGGCGTGGATGGCCGGCGACTTGCTATGGGCGATCGGATTGCCGATGACGCAATAAGGGGCGATCTTCGGGCTCACTTGGCGCCACTCAATTCAGCCTCGAGCTTTTCTTCCCGGGTAAAGTTAAAGCGCGTGATGATGACCCACAGGTCATCCTTGTCGGTCGAGAGCATCTTGGGCGGGAAGCGGCCGAACGGGGCCGAGCGGCGCACGATGGCCAGCGCCGCTTTGTCGAGTTCGGCGTTGCCGGAGCTCTTTTCCACCCGCACGCCGCCATCCTTCATGTAGATGCTGCCATCCTGGAAGATGGGAATATAGACGACCAGCTCGCCGTACATTTTCTTGCCGTTTTTTTGGGGAAAGTTGAGCGTGCCGACTTCCTCGACCTTGCGCTGCATTTCCTTGTAATACTGGGCGTAACCGACTTCGCGCGTGCTCGGCGTGATGAACGTCTTGCGCGGACGCTTGTTCTGGTCCTCGATGCGCTGGTCGATTTCGGCGGCGGTGCGGGCGATGGCCTTGCTGCTGTCGAGCATATCGTTCCCGGTGCGGGCCGGGTCCGGCTTGTCTTTTTCGGTGATGCGCGCTGCGTTGAAGTTCGATGCGCGGCTGCGCGTGAGCAGGTTTTGCTGCTGCTCTTCGAGTTCGGCGACGCGGCGCTGGGTGGCTTTCACGGAGTCGCCCACCTCCATGCGGCGCATGTCCGGCAGCGGCGACTTGGAGCGGCCGGCGTCGGCCTGGCCGCCGCCGTCGAGATTGGCCTGGGCCAGCGCGTCCGCGTTGAGCGGCGCCTTGGCGTGCTTGGCGTTAACCAGGATGACTTCGAGGCCCGGGTCGGCCGGTTTCACCTCGAACACTTCAGGGGCGACGAAACGCACGGTCAACAAGGCAGCGTGCAGCGCAACGGAGGCTGCGACGGCGATAGTGAGCGGACTGAGTTGGCTAAAGTGCTTCACGCGATAACGGGAATGAACTGTTGTATCAAGGAACGGCCATTTTACATACTAATAGCCGGGATGGGGATGCTGTGTGGGCACAGTGGTGGGGGAAGGGGCGCCAGGGCTTTTTTAGACCGGGGTGACGGGGTGATATGGGGCCGGTGGCGACTTTTGGCGCAATGCGCTGGCGCTTTTCCGCCCTACGGTCCGAGGCAAACGTAACCGTTAGGGCGGAAAAGCGGCAGCGCATTGCGCCATGCGTCGTCCGTAGGGCGGAAAAACGAAGTGCATTCCGCCAAGCGTCGCCTGCGACCTACGGCGCTTCGGCCTCCGGCTGGGGCGCAACCACCGCCACCACACCCTCGGCCTCGACCGCTTCCTCGGCCGCTGCCTGCCCGCTGTCTTCTTCCTCGTATTCCAGATCGGCGTCGGCCGCCGCGGCGGCCACTTCCAGCAAGCGCGCCTCGATCGTCAAGTCCACCTCGTCCCAGCGCAAGATATCGAGCTTGACCTGCGCCCCGCGCGCCACCGGCGGCATGCCCGGCAGCCGGACGATCAGTGGAATGTCGGCCAAACGCAGCACTTCATCTTTCAACACCACCGCCTCCACCTTCCGCTCATCTTGCTGCCCCAGCCAGCGCAGGCACCAGTAGCGCTCCATGTTTTGCTGATGGTCGTTGTAGGCGCCATACGCCGCGTCGAACGCCGACACGATCGCAAACAGGTTCGCGTCGCGCGGCTTGAACGGGGCCACCAGCGGCGCGGTCACGCCATGCCCGGCGCAGGCCAAAATCTGCCACTGGTTCACCAGGTCCGTGTAGCGGCGCAAGGGCGAGGTACTCCACGCGTACTGGTCCACGCCCAAACCCTGGTGCGGCGCGGCATGGGTCACCATGCGCACCTGCATCTTGGCCGCCCAGCCACCCACGCCTTGACCTTGCGAGCGGTAAATGCCCGGCACGCCGCTGTCGTGCATCAGCTTGCCCCAGGTGCTGTTGGCAAAAATCATCAGCTCGGCGACGATCTTGTCGAGCGGGGCGCCGCGCTTGCGCCGCACCACCGAGACCACGTCGTCATCCACATAAAAATTGAAGTCGACGCGATTGTTTTGCTCAGGCTTCAAGCCAAATTGCTCGCGCTTTTTCATGCGCCCCGCTTCCAGCTGCAAGGCCCATTGCCACAGCACGGCCAGCTCGGCCTTGTGCGGATACTCGCCTTCGCCGCTGGCCAGCGTCTCTTCATTAACCAGCTCGTCCAGGTCGTTATGGCGCAAATTGCTCTTGATCGGCACCATTTCAGCGCGCGTGACGGTCGACTTCACGCTCCAGTCGGCCGGGTCGAGCGTGGCATACAGGCACAGCGCCGGGCACGTCTTGCCCTCGGCTAGCGTAAAGGCATTCACGACTTCATCCGGCAACATGGTGATCTTGTCGCCCGGCATGTAGACGGTGGACATGCGGCTGCGCGCCATCTTGTCGACCGCGTCGTCCGGTTTGATGCCAAGACCGGGCGCGGCAATGTGGATGCCGACCCGGATCATGCCGTCGGGCAGCGTGACGACCGAGAAGGCATCGTCGATTTCGGTGGTGGTAACGTCGTCGATCGAGAACGCGGCCACGTCGGCCAGCGGCAAGCCGCCCGGCGTGGCGGGTACGGGCACGCTGGGGAAACCGGCGCCGCGCGGGAAATTGTCGAACAAAAAGCGCGCCATGTGCAACTCTTTAGCTGAAGCAATGGCGCCGGTGGCCAGCATCAGGCGCGGCGCGCTGGTGTGCAGTTCGTTGCAGGCCGCGTCCAGCGCCTTGTATTCGAGACTGTTCTTGTCCGGTTTAAACAGCAACTGGTGCACCAGCGGCGTCATCGCGTCGGGCATCTGGTTGTTTTTTAGCATCTCGACATAAGCATCCTGGATCAGCCCCTGCTGCCGTTTCTTTTCAATGCCGGCCTGCGCCGCGCGCAGCGACGCTTCCGGCGCGGCCTTGTAGCGCCCGCGTCCTTTTTTGTAAAAGTAGATCGGTGCGCCGTGCAGCGCCAGGATCAGCCCGGCTGCCTCGAACGGTTGCGGCGCATGACCGAAGTATTCGGCGCCCAGCTCGGCAAAGCCGAACTCTTCCTGGCCCGCCACTTCCCACAGGAACTCGAAGTCCACGTCGGCGGCGATTGCCTTGGCCGCGTCCAGCAATTCCTGGGCGGGCGGCTTTTCATACTGGACCAGCACGTCCTTGACCTTGACCTTGGTGCGCTTGCCACTTGGCATTTCAACCTGATACGCCTCGCCAGCTTGCGACAGCACGGTGCCGACCTTGAAGTCGCCGGATTCTTCGAAAAATAGATTCATTATTTACTTTGTGTTGTTACTTTGTTTGGTCGGTGTGCACGCTGCCAGTTCCAGGACCGCGGGCAAAAATACCTCGGTCACCAGCAGCGTTCCTCGATGGCGGCGATACAGGCAGCGCCGCGCAAAAAAAATCGTGTCTTCAGTTACGCCCAGCGCCGCGCGGGCGCGCTGCATCAGCGGGTGGCCGGCGCGGATGCGGGCAAATTCCAGTTCGCCCCGGACCACGCGCGGGTCATAAAACAAGGTGCTGCCAAGGGAGCGTTCGCCCAGCGCGTTAAACAATGGCCAGTCGGCGGCGGTGGCCGACATCGGCACCACCGTATGCGCGAACACCACCGGCGCGCCGTCGCAGCGCAGCAGCACTTCGCGCTCCCATACCCGCCCGGGGCGCTGCATGCCGATCGCGCGCGCCTCGTCGAACAGGCAGCGCGCGGTGCGCTGGTGCAGCCGCTGGACCCGGAAAGCAGTGCTGTGCGCGGTGAGGCGCGCGGTCAGCGAACCGCCGGCCGTCAGCCAGGCGCGCATCGCCCCCGGCGCATTGACGGCGTTAACGTGACCATGCCAGCGGGCCTGGCGCAGCGTGGCCACGCTCACAGGGTGGGGCCCATCGGCAGGCAGAATGCCAGCACCTCGTCGACATAGGCGGAAAACTCGGAAATGGCGTGGTCGCTCCCGTCGATCACGTGCCTGCGCGCGCCCTCGTAATGGGCCAGCATGGTGCGGTAGTCGAGCACTTCGTCGCCGCTCGCGGCCAGCAGGTAGTAGCGTTCAGGCTGCGTGATGCGTTCGACCTTGAGCGCGCGCAGCTCGTCAAAATATTCGGCCTTGAATTCGAACGGTTCGTCGGAGTGGTACTGCGTGGTGACCAGCGCATGGCCGTCCAGGCTTGCGAGCGGATCGACCGCGGGGTTGAGCAGCACCGCGCGGCAGCCCAGCTGCTCGGCCAGCCAGGTCGCGTAATAGCCGCCCAGCGACGAGCCGATGATCGAGAGCTGGTCGGCCTGCACCCCTTCGACCAGCTTCAAGGCCAGTGCGATGGCCGCCTTGGGGGACGCGGGCAGCTGCGGGCAGCGCAGTTCGGCGTCCAGCCCCATTTCCAGCATGCGCACGCCCACCACCCGCGCCTTCATCGACTTGGGCGAAGAACGAAAGCCGTGCAAATAAAGGATCATATGGCCAGCGCTTCGAGCAGTTTCTGGTGGATGCCGCCAAAGCCGCCATTGCTCATGACCAGGATATGGTCGCCGGGGCGCGCCGCATCCAGAATGGCCTGCACCAGAAAGTCGATCTGGTCAAAACTGTGGGCGATGGCGCCCAGCGGTTTTAGCGCGTCGGCCAGGCTCCAGCCAAGCGCCTGCTGGCTGCCAAAGCCGAACACCAGGTCGGCGTCGCGCAGGCTGCCGGGCAGCGCATCTTTCATCGCGCCCAGCTTCATGGTGTTCGAGCGCGGCTCGAGCACCGCCAGGATACGCCCAGTGCCTTCGCCGCTGCCGAGCTTTTGGCGCAGGCCGCCCACGGTGGTGGCAATGGCCGTCGGGTGGTGCGCAAAGTCGTCGTAGACGGTGATGCCACCCACCACGCCGCGCACTTCCATGCGGCGCTTGACGGATTCAAAACGCGCCAGCGATTCGCAGGCCTGGGCCACCGGCACGCCCACGTGGCGCGCCGCCGCAATCGCCGCCAGCGCGTTCATGCGGTTATGCTTGCCGGTGAGGTCCCAGTTGACGGTGGCGACTGCCGCGCCGGCAAATTCGACGTCAAACCTGCCGCCCTGGTGTTCCGTCATGGTCCAGTTCACGCCGGCGCTGGCGCCAAAGGTTTCGGCCTCGCTCCACAGGCCGCGCTTCATGACGCGCCCGAGCGACGCTTCGTCGCCATTGACGATCAGGCGCCCGATGCCGGGCACGGTGCGCACCAGGTGGTGAAACTGGGTTTCGATGGCGCCGATGTCGGGGAAGATGTCGGCATGGTCGTATTCGAGGTTGTTCATGACGGCCGTCTTGGCGTGGTAATGGACAAACTTGCTGCGCTTGTCGAAAAACGCGGTGTCGTATTCGTCAGCCTCGATGACGAAAAAATCGGACGGCGCGTCGCCCTGCAGGCGCGCCGATATGCCAAAGTTCATCGGCACGCCGCCGATCAGGAAACCCGGCGCATAGCCTGCGTCTTCCAGTATCCACGCCAGCATGGCCGAGGTGGTGGTCTTGCCGTGGGTGCCGGCCACGGCCAGTACCCACTTGTCGCGCAGGATATGTTCGCCAATCCATTGGGGGCCAGACATATATGGCAAGCTGCGGTTGAGAATTTCCTCGATCAACGGATTGCCGCGCGAGACCACGTTACCGATAACATACAAGTCCGGGTTCAGCTTGGCCTGGTCGGCGCTAAAACCCTGGATCAGTTCGATGCCCTGGGCTTCGAGCTGGGTGCTCATCGGTGGGTAGACGTTGGCGTCGCAGCCAGTCACTTTGTGGCCCGCTTCCTTGGCCAGTACCGCCAGGCCACCCATGAAGGTGCCGCAGATGCCGAGTATATGAATATGCATGTGTAAACGCTGACCGAAAGAATGAATACGCGATTTTACCCGACCCCATGCGTTTTTCCATTCCAAGGTAATATCTCACGCATGATGTTCAAGCTGACGCCGCCCTGAATGACCACGCCCTTGCCCTTGCCCTTGCCCTTGCCCTTGCCCTTGCCCTTGCCCATGACCATGACCACCTCCATGCTGAACCCGACAGACGAGCTCGCCCAGATGCGGGCACAGATCGCCGTCGCCGCGGCGCGCATGGTCGCCCAGGACGGCGCCGACTACGCGACTGCCAAGCGCAAGGCTGCCACGCAAGTGCTGGGCGACATGCAGGCCACGTCCGGCGTGCTGCCCGACAATACCGAAATCGAGGAAGAAGTACTGCGCTACCAGGCGCTGTTCCAGCTCGACACGCAACCGGCGCGCTTGCTGCGCCTGCGCACTATCGCGCTGCAAGTCATGGATGCGCTGGCCGAATTCAAACCGTATGTCACCGGCCCCGTATTGACGGGCAGCGCCGGCGAACACGACGACATCGCCTTGCAATTGTTTGCCGACAGTGCCAAGGAAGTGCAGATTTTCCTGCTCGATAAAAAGGTCGATTTTGACTTGACGGAAACGCCGCATTTCAAGGGTGCGCGCTTCGAGCCGGTCGAAACCGTCAGCTTTTTGTGGCACAAGGAGGGCGTGCACGCCGAATTGTACGAACTGAACGACCTGCGCGGCGCCCTCAAGCCGCGCGCCGACGGCAAGCCGGCGCGCGCCGATGCGGCCGCACTGCGCGCCCTCATGCAGCAAGTTTCACCACCAGCAGCACCAACCCAGGAATCCGCATGACCCGAAATAACGTCCTTGTCTATAGTATCGTCGCGCTGGTCTTCGCCGGCCTCGGCGCCTACCTGGCCCTGCACCACGAAGCTGCCGCCCCGGCGCGCTCGCCCGCGCCGGCGCCAACTGCCGTTGCAGCGGCCGCGGCGACGACCCCGGTCGGCGCCCTGTTCGCCCAGTCCATGAACGATGCCAGCGGCGCCAGCCAATCTCTGGGCCAATGGAAAGGCAAGCCGCTGGTGGTCAATTTTTGGGCGCCGTGGTGCGCACCCTGCGTGCAGGAAATGCCCGAACTTGACCAGCTGGCCCTGGCCAGTGCCGCCCAAGGCATCAACGTGATCGGCATCGGCATCGATTCGCCTGCCAACATCGCCGAATTTGCCGGGAAGTTGAAAATTTCCTATCCCTTGTATGTGGCCGGCATGAGCGGCACGGACCTCTCGCGCCAGTTCGGCAACAGCAATGGCGGCCTGCCCTACACGGTGCTGATCGGCGCCGACGGCAAGGTCCTCAAGACCTATCTTGGCAAGCTCAAGTTCGACGAATTGAAGGCCGACCTGGCCAGGCTGAAGTCTTGACGGCGCCAGATGCACTAAATAGAGTAGACTCCACCCTTTGAAAACCGACCCGGCGTTCGGTTTTTTTCGCTTGCCAATGGGAACCGTTGGCGGCAAAATGCGTGACTTTCGCGACGATCGATCCCAACAATGGCAAAAAAGCTCCTGCTGCTTAACGGTCCCAACCTGAATTTGCTGGGAACGCGCGAGCCTGCGGTGTACGGCACGCACACCCTGGCCGACATCGAACAAGCTGCGGCAGCCCAGGCTGAGGCGGCGGGCGCGACGCTATTGTGTTTTCAAAGCAACCACGAAGGCGCCCTGATCGACCGTATTCACGCCGCCAGGACCGAGGGCGTGGACGCGATTGTCATCAATCCGGGCGGACTGACCCATACCAGCGTCGCCTTGCGCGACGCCCTTGCCGGCGTCGCGATCCCGTTCGTCGAAGTCCATATTTCGAACATCTACCAACGCGAAGCGTTTCGCCACCACTCCTTTCTGTCGGAAATTGCCCAAGGCACCATCTGTGGACTGGGTACCGAAGGATATCGTTTTGCCATAGACTTCGCTTTGAAAAAGCGTTAATCTCCTGGCATCTTCAAGCATTTGCGCGGTTACGCTTTTATCCGCTGGCCGCATACTCTTAAAATCAAAATAATTCCAAGGGGTTTCACATGGATTTACGAAAACTCAAGACGCTGATCGACCTGGTCGCCGAGTCCGATATCGCTGAACTTGAAGTGACTGAAGGCGAAAGCAAAGTACGCATCGTCAAGTCGTCCGCCATGCCGCAAAACCAGATGGTGATGATGCAGCCGCAAGGCATGCAGCAGCACTACGCACCGTCGCACGCCCCCGCCCCTGCCGCAGCGCCCGTCGCCGTCGTCGCCGAGCCTACCGGCCATATCGTCAAGTCGCCGATGGTCGGTACCTTCTACCGTTCGTCCTCGCCTGGTTCCCCGGCGTTCGTCGATGTTGGATCCAATATCAAGGAAGGCGAAACCTTGTGCATCATTGAAGCGATGAAGCTGCTCAACGAAATCGACTCCGACGTTTCCGGCGTTGTGACCAAGATCCTGGTCGAAAACGGCCAGCCGGTCGAGTTCGGCCAGCCACTGTTTGTGATTGGCTGATCGACGACCATGTTTGAGAAAATCCTTATTGCCAATCGTGGCGAGATCGCGCTACGCATCCAGCGCGCCTGCCGCGAAATGGGTATCAAGACGGTGGTTGTCCACTCCGAAGCGGACAAGGACGCCAAGTACGTCAAGCTGGCCGACGAGTCGGTTTGCATTGGCCCGGCGTCGTCCGCCCTGTCCTACCTGAACATGCCCGCCATTATCAGCGCGGCCGAAGTGACCGACGCCGAAGCGATCCACCCCGGCTACGGCTTTTTGTCCGAGAACGCCGACTTTGCCGAACGGGTAGAAAAATCCGGCTTCGTGTTCATCGGCCCGCGCTCCGAATCGATCCGCCTGATGGGCGACAAGGTCTCGGCCAAGCAGGCGATGATCCGCGCGGGCGTACCGTGCGTGCCCGGCTCCGAAGGCGCGTTGCCGGACGACCCAAAGGAAATCATCACCACCGCGCGCAAGGTCGGCTATCCGGTCATCATCAAGGCGGCCGGCGGCGGCGGCGGACGCGGCATGCGCGTGGTGCATACCGAAGCGGCCTTGCTCAACGCGGTCGCGATGACCAAGACTGAAGCGGGCACGGCGTTCGGCAATCCAGAAGTGTATATGGAAAAGTACCTGGAAAATCCGCGCCACATCGAAATCCAGATCCTCGCCGACGAACACAAGAACGCCGTCTGGCTGGGCGAGCGCGACTGCTCGATGCAGCGCCGCCACCAGAAAGTGATCGAAGAAGCGCCGGCGCCGGGCATTCCGCGCAAGCTGATTGAAAAAATCGGCGACCGCTGCGCTGAAGCGTGCCGCAAGATCGGCTACCGCGGCGCCGGTACTTTCGAATTCCTGTACGAGAACAACGAGTTTTATTTCATCGAAATGAACACGCGCGTGCAGGTCGAGCACCCGGTGACGGAAATGATCACCGGCATTGACATCGTCCAGGAACAGATCCGCATTGCCTGCGGCGAAAAACTGCGTTTCCGCCAGCGCGACATCATGCTCTCGGGCCACGCCGTCGAGTGCCGCATCAATGCCGAAGACCCGTTCAAGTTCACCCCTTCGCCTGGTCGCATCGTTTCCTGGCACGCGCCGGGCGGCCCCGGCATTCGGGTCGACTCGCACGCTTACGCCGGTTATTACGTGCCGCCCCACTACGATTCGATGATCGGCAAAGTCATCGCTTACGGCGCCACGCGCGACCAGGCGATTCGCCGCATGCAAATTGCGCTGTCGGAAATGGTGGTTGAGGGTATCCTGACGAATATCCCGCTGCATCGCGAACTGATGATCGATGCGCGCTTCATCGAAGGCGGCACCAACATCCACTATCTTGAGCAAAAACTGGCCGACAAGCCGGACTTGCCGAAAGTGGGCGCCCTCGCCAACAAGTCGGAAAGCAAGGCACAGGCATGAGCTGGACGGAAGTCGTCATTGAAATTGCGCAAGGGCACGCCGAGGCATTGTCCGACGCCTTGATGGAAGCCGGCGCGTTGTCGGTGTCCGTGGAAGACGCCGACGAAGGCACCGACCAGGAAAAGCCGCTGTTCGGCGAACCTGGCATGGAGCCCAAAGAGGCGGCGTGGGAACACAGCCGCGTGGTCGCGCTGACCGACGTCGACGCCGACCAGGCCGCCATCGTGGCCGAGGCTGCGGCGGCCATCGGGCTGGCGGCGGCGCCCGCCTTTACGGTGCGCGACGTGTCCGACCAGGACTGGGTGCGCCTGACGCAATCGCAGTTCGCCCCTATCCACATTGGCAAGAATATCTGGGTCGTGCCGAGCTGGCACGAAGCACCCGACCCGAGTGCCATCATCCTGGAACTCGACCCGGGCCTGGCCTTTGGCACCGGCAGCCACCCGACCACGCGCTTGTGCATGGAATGGCTGGAGGCGCATCCCGCCCCCGGAAAAACCGTGCTCGACTACGGTTGCGGCTCCGGCATCCTGGCCATGGTCGCCAAAAAAATGGGCGCGGGCGACGTTGCCGGCGTCGATATCGATCCGCAGGCGATCGAGTCGGCCAACGACAATGCCGCGCGTAACCAGTGCGAGATCGACTTTTACCTGCCCAATGACTTTGCCGTCTCGGCCAAGGCCCAGCATGCAAGCGGACGCTTTGACATCGTGGTCGCCAACATCCTGTCGAGCCCGCTCAAGGTGATGGCGCCGATGCTGGCGGGACGCGTGGCCCCGAACGGATCGCTGATCCTGTCCGGCGTGCTGGCGCGTCAGGCTGAAGAAGTGGCCGAAGCGTACGCGCCGTATATCAAGCTTGGCGTGTGGGCGGAGCAGGATGGCTGGGTTGCGTTGCACGGCCAGCTCGGCAGCGACACCGTCCCTCCCGCGCGCGGTCAGTAAAGGCATGGCGCTCGCCACAGTCTGCCCCCACTGCAAAACGACTTTCCGGGTCGCTGCCGACCAGTTGAAGTTACGTGGGGGCATAGTACGCTGTGGCACCTGCCGCGAGATTTTTGACGGCAATGCCTCGCTGGTCGACCTCGACGCGCCGCCTCCCAAGGGTATTGCCGCCATCCCCGACAGTATTCCGGACCCGGAAATTGCCTCGCCCGGGCCGGAAGACGATATGGCGCCCGAGACGATTTTTGCGTTCGAGGCCGAGCCCGAACCGGCCGAACCGAAACCGGAACCCGAAGCGCCGAGCGCCAGCGCCGCCTTCGACGAGCAAATCGCCGCCGTCGAGGCCGCCACGCCCATCAAGCTGCCGCCCGGCTATGTGCTTGATTTCGATTTATCGGAGCCAGTTTCCGATCCCGTCTCTGAAACCAGCCTTGAAGCCGAGCTCGAAGATGAGCGCGATGATGACGGCCACGGGGACAATGCCGCGCCCGCTCCTTCCCTCGAATTATCGGTCGCCGACGATGGCGAGCTCTCAAGCGACGAACCGGAGGACTGGCCCTGCCCGGACGAACTGGAAAAGCCGGCAGCCGAACACGACCTCTATTTTGGCCCGCTGCCGCTGGTGCGCCCATCGGTCATCGCCCCTGACGAAGGACCGGTCAGCGAACTGCCCGCGCCCGAGCCGCGCAAGGTGCACCCCGAATTGGAGGCCGACGAGCCCGAATTCGTCCGTCTGCACCGCGAAAAGGAACAGGCCGCGCGCCGGCGCCGACTGACCATGGGCGCCGGCTCGGTCGTGCTGATGCTGGTCCTGCTCGCCCAGGGCGTATCCATTTTCCGCAACGTGCTGGCGGCGCGCTACCCGGCACTGACGCCGGCCTTGGCCGCCAGCTGCAAGCTGCTGCGCTGCAAGATCGAACTTCCCGCCCAGATTGAAACGATGGTGCTCGACACGGGCGAGCTGCAATCGCTCGGCGCCAACAAATTCCAGCTGACCACGCTGCTGCGCAATGAAGGCACGCTCACGCAAGCCTGGCCTTACCTCGAGCTCGAACTGACCGACGCTGCCGACAAGGCGCTGGTGCGGCGCGTGTTCACGCCGGCCCAGTTCCTGCCGGCCAGCGTGGCACCGGCCAAGGGCTTTGCCGGGCGCAGCGAGCAGCAGGTCAAGATCGTCTTTGAGCTCAAACAGCTGAAAGCTTCAGGCTTCCATATTGCAGTTTTTTATCCTTAAGGCTTTATCATGACCAAGACCACCTTGATCTGCGGCTCGCTCGCGTTCGACAAAATCATGCAATACAACGGTCGCTTTGGCGAAACCCTGCTGGCCGACCAGCTGCACAAGGTGAACGTCTCGTTCCTGGTGCCCACTCTGCGCACCGAATACGGCGGCTGCTCGGCCAACATTGCCTACAACCTCAAGATGCTGGGCGGCGAGCCCCTGATTATGGCCACCATCGGCCAGGATGGCGGCGAGTACCTCGAGCGATTCGAGACGATGGGCATTTCCACCCGCGGCATCCGCAAAATTGCGCATAGCTACACGGCCCAATGCTTCGTCACGGCCGACCTGGACAACAACCAGATCAATGCCTTCCACCCTGGTGCGATGCAGTTTTCGCATGAAAACAATGTCAGTGAACAGGGCGCGCTGCGGATCGCCATCATCGCCCCGGACGGGCGCGACGGCATGATCAAGCACGCCAAAGATTGCGCCGAGCAAAACGTGCCGTTCATGTTCGACCCGGGCCAGCAGTTGCCGATGTTTAGCGGCGACGAGCTGATCGCCTTCATCAACGAAGCCAGCTACGTCACGGCCAACGATTACGAATTCGAAATGCTGATGAGCCGCACCGGCCTGACACTGCCCGATATTGCAGAGCGTCTGGAGGCGCTGATCATCACGCGCGGCGAAAAGGGGTCGGAAATTTACGTCAAGGGCGAGCGCCACGCAATCCCTTGCGTGCAGGCCGAGCAGATCGTCGACCCGACCGGCTGCGGCGACGCTTACCGTGCAGGACTGCTGTTTGGCATCGTCAACGGCTACGGCTGGCCAACCACGGGCAAGCTGGCCAGCCTGATGGGTGCGATCAAGATCGCGCATCAGGGCGGGCAGAACCATGTGGTAACGGCCGAGCAGATTGCCGACCGCTTCGAGGTGGAGTTCGGGTACCGCTACTAATCAAGCAGGCTGCGCACACCCCGCAGTGTGCGCGCCGCTGCACGGATACAGCGTTACACCAGCCGCTTTTCTACTTCATCGGGCGTCAACGTCGCCGAAATAATCTCAAGCAGCTTCTTCTTGGCGGTCAGCCCGTGCGTGATCGTGATCGCGCTCCTGGGTACATCCAGCGCCTTGGCCAGGTACTTGACCAGCGCTTCATTGGCCTTGCCTTCGATCGGTTGCGCCTGCAGCTTGAGCTTGAGCGCCTCGCCCAGCACGCCGATCACTTCTGTTCTGCTGGCATTTGGCGTGATCTGCACCGCCAGCCGGACCCCGCCGCGCAACACCGAACACCACGCCCGCGTCACTGATAGCCGAACAGCATGCGCAGCAAAATCTGGGCAATCTGGATCAGGATCAGCGCCACCAGCATCGACAGGTCCAGCCCGCCGAGCAGCGGCACCACGCGGCGCAGATGGCGCAGCAACGGCTCGTTCAGGGCGCGCACGAAGGGCGCCAGCGGCGCGTGCGGGTTAATCCAGCTAAACACCGCCTCGACGATCATCATGGCCATGAAGCCGTACAGGATCCACGTGAGGAAGCGGTACAGGGCCAGCTTGGCCACGTCCGGTCCCGTGGCTCCGGGCACCAGCAGGAAAATCGAGGTTGCCAGCGCCACGATCAGGAATGCCGCAATCAGACTGGCCCAGTCGTAACCGCCCATCCCTGGCACGATGCGGCGCAAGGGGCGCACGACCCAGTCGGTAAGGGTGAAGGTGAATTGCGACACCGACGGCGGCGGACGCACGCGGATTGCCTGCATCCAGAAGCGCAGCAGCAAGGCCCCGCCCAGGATGGTGGCAATCGCATCGACAATCAACTGAATAATACTGAGCACGAGGACTCCTTAAAAAAAACCGCTGCGTGACAAGCGTCACACAGCGGTATTTTGCCTTAACCAGGCACAAGCTGCCAATTACGGACGGCTGCTGGTCGGGAAAGGCCATGCTGCTGCTGGAGCCAACACAGTTTTCGCTGCCGGTGCCGGAGCTGGCGCGGCCGCTGCTGCTGGTGCAGGAGCTGCTGCTGGCTTCGGTGCTGGAGCTACCGCTTTTGGCGCCGCCGGCTTTTTAGGCGCAGCCGCTTTCTTCACGACTGGCACTGCTGGCTTGACTGCTACAGGCGCTGCTACCGGCTTGACGGCCGGCTTGGCTGCTGGCTGTGCAGCCTTAAGCGGCTTTTTTGCTGCTGGCTTAGCCGCCACCTTTTTTGCTGCTGGCTTTGCTGCTGCTTTCGCTGCTGGCTTTGCTGCTGCTTTAGTTACTGCTTTAGTTACTGCTTTAGTTACTGCTTTAGTTACTGCTGGTTTCTTCGCCGCTGGCTTGGCTGCTGCCTTTGCTGCTGGCTTTGCTGCTGGCTTTGCTACGGCCTTTTTGGCTGCTGGCTTGGCTGCTGGCTTGGCCGCTGCTTTTTTCGCTGCTGGCTTGGCTGCTGCTTTTTTGGCTGCTGGCTTCGCTGCTGCTTTTTTAGCGACTGGCTTTGCTGCCGCTTTTTTGGCTACTGGCTTGGCTGCTTTGGCTACTGGCTTGGCTGCCTTGGCTGCTGGCTTGGCTGCGGCTTTCTTTGCTGCTGGCTTGGCTGCTGCCTTCTTCGCTGCCGGCTTCGCTGCTGCCTTCTTCGCTGCTGGCTTCGCTGCTGGCTTCGCTGCCGCCTTCTTGGCTGCTGGCTTCGCTGCGGCTTTGGCGGCTGGCTTGGCTGCCGCTTTCGCTGCTGGCTTCGCTGCTGGTTTAGCGGCTACCTTCTTTGCTGGTTTGTCGGCAGCTGCTTTCGCGGCTGGCTTTTTTGCTGCTGGTTTCTTAGCGGCTGTTGCCATTTAAGTTCTCCTTCATCTGAGATGAGAAAAAAATCACGCTACAAGATTTAAACCCGTCCGGCCCGTAACTAGGCCAGGCGAATTATTCATCGGCACAAACGTGATCCTTGTTTATGCTAATGAATTCGGCGCCAGCTGAACTGCTGCAACTCCTCACTTTTGCAGCGCTTCAGCTACAGTCATTCCTGAAAACGGAACGACGAATACGGTCTTCCAGTGCGCTGCTCCCATCCCGACCCGCTTCAAACCCGAAAAGAAAAAGCCGCCATGCCTGAACAGGATCAGGCAGTGCGGCTTGTTTTTTTCGTAGAAGTTAAATGCATATCTGGTTGAATCAGCGTCCTATTTTTCATCGGTTTTCTGTCTCAGTTCGCGCCTTCAAAATGCGCGTTCACGTTTTGACAAATTCAATCACGTAAAGTACACGAAAACCTTGTCAGTGCGCAACAGGCGCGCGACGATTCATTTACTTTTTTTTGCGGCGAACGCGCCCAACGCACATAGGGTCTTCTTCAAGATGCATTTTGCGCGCGCCAATCGGCGCGTCAATGTAGCGTTGACGACGCGTTTTTGAAAACGATGACGCGCATTTTTTGTCGCATCACGGCCGCCGTTGCGCGCCGTTATTTTGCGAAGGCTTTGCGCTCATTGCACGCCGCCGCGCGGCCAACCCGGCCACGCAAAAAAACGCAGAGCCGCGCCGCGCCGCGCATGCAAACGTGGTCGGTGCGACGACCGACGGCGCACACCGCGCACCCGGTTTTTGTGCCGCGCCAACGGCGCCGATGCACGCACATCGCGCGCAAAAAAAGATCACCGGGCGCGCATTCACTTTAGCGGCCGTCGAACGCCATCGCGCGGCCCGCAAATTTGCAATGCGTTGATTCGTCACGAAAAAATTTTCAGCACGCGTTTTTCGCCGCGCATTTTGAGTTCGCCAAACGTACGCGCATGCGCGTGCAGCGCAGTTGACGACGCGACCAAACTACTGCGCACGCCGACATCGCAAGGCGCAATTTTTGCGCTCAGCGGCGGCGCGTGCAGGCCGTCGACCTGGCTGCAAGACGTACGCGAACCCTTTCCAATCATCGCCTGGCAAGCTGTTTTTGCGCGCCTCCAATGCACACGGCGCTCGTGCTTTGCGCCGCGATTTTGCGTGCCGCGCACGCATTCAAATGCCGCGTCGGCAAGCGCGCAAGGCGACTGGCAGCACGCGCCGACTGACAAAGATTGTCGTCCTTTGGCGAGCCTTGAATGCGTTCGCCCGCCCGAAATAAATCGCACGTCGCGCACCAAAAAAATATTTACCGACTAGATGATGATGACGAATTAAAGCGTTGGGATTTTTCCACAATTTGCGGCGAAGGTGCACGCCGTCGCACAAACCCCGCGCGGCATAGACCCTACCCACCAAAGCGCACGCCCACTTCCAGGCCGCTGCTGCCGGCCGATGCACCAAGCGAGATGGTCGCCCCGTTGCGCGCCGCCGCCCTTTCGGCAATGGTTAGTCACAGCCCGCTGCCCCGGTGGTCATTGCCCGGTATCCCCCCGCCCCACGCCGTCGCGCAAGCCCTGGCCGACATCGATTGTTCCGACCAGCTTGTCGAGCCGTGCGCACAACAGATGGGCATTGATCCGGATCGCCGCCAGCGGTGTCTTGAGTTCGTGCGCGACGTCCGACAGGAACTCGTGTTCGTGTTCGTGTTCGATGCGCAGGCGCAGGCGCAGGCGCGCCATCAAGCGGTTGATCGGCTCGATCAGCGGCGTCAATTCCCGGTAAGGTGAAGAGGGCAGCGCGCTCAGGTCGGCCCCGGCCCGGCTCTCGATTGCGGCGGCGATCACCCGCAAGGGTCCCAGGCCGATCCGGATCACGCCAAGGGCGATGATCAGCAAAAACGGCAGGCTGGCGATCGTGGGCGAGAGGAGGTAGCGCAGGCCGGAGCGCGTCAGCATCCACTCGTCGTCCACCTCGTGCATGCGCTCGAGCCGGATGCCGCTGGCCGCATCGCTCTCGCTCCAGCGCACCCAGCCGTGGACTTGGCGTCGTACAGCGCATTGACCAGGCCGACCAGCGTCATGCCCGGGATGACCAGCGCGAAGCCGACCATCGCGCCGCCCTCGCCCTGCGTGCGCCGCACCACGGCGCGCAGGCGCGCCAGCAGTTCGGGAACGTGCAATGGCTTGACCAGGTAGTCGTCAGCACCCGCATGAAAGCCGCGCAAGCGTTCCTCCAAGCCGTCGCGGGAGCTAAGGATGATGACGGGCAGCGCAGCCTTGGCGGGGCTGCCCGCCATCATCCTCAGTTCGCGCAGCAAGGCGATGCCGTCGACGTCCGGCAGCCCCAGGTCGCGCAGGACGGCGTCGAATTGCTCCACCTCGATACGCTCGCACACAGTGGCGCCCAGCCGCACCCAGACCACCGTGCGCCCTTCGTCCTGCCGCACGGTGAGCAAGGCACGCCCGACGCGCTGACAATTGCCGAAACCTGGTTCGACAGCTCGAAGTACTTTTTGGGCGACACGTTCGACTCAACGATGAACTACATCTTCAGGAACGCGGTGCTCGACTACGCCGCCGGGGCCGACGCCACAAGCGCCTACCAGAACCTGGAACTGATGCGCGAAGCCTATCCGCCGCAAGCTTTTTACGCGCTCATGAACCTGCTCTCGACGCACGACCAGGCGCGCTCACCGATCCGGCGACCGTCGCGCCGGCGCGGCGCCGTCTTGGCCTGGCCGTGTTCTTCCAAATGATGTTCCCCGGCGCGCCGGCCGTGTATCACGGCGACGAGGCGGGCCGACGCGCCACTGTTCATCGACAAAAACGTGATCGTATTGGCGCGCCGCGACGGCGCCACCTGGGCCATTTGCGCCGTCAACAACGCCAACAAGGCGTGAATGGTGCGCGCGCGCCTGCCGGCCGGAGCCCGCGCGGCGCAGTTTATCGACGCGCTCGACGGCACCGGCGCCGCGCCCAGGGACGGGTACCTGACGCTGTCCATTCCCGCCCTGTTCGGCACGGTAATGACCAGCAAAGCCCCCTTTTAAGTCCGGCCGCGGCCAATCGCAATCCCAAGGCCGCAGCCATTTTGTTGAAGTACGTGAGGATATCCATAGTGCAAAAATAACAGCTTGGTGCCGTCCGCCTGGCGCCTGCGACCAATCGCCGCCGGCTGCTCCCTGTTTGCCTGGGACCAGCAATCAAGCGTCGCCGTGGCCGTCAATCGATTCAAGGAGAACATGACTCGTCGGTTCTATGGGTCGCCAGTGCTGCTGCACCGTCGCGCCTTTGGCAACAGCCTCAAAAGTGGGGAATACGGATAGGGAGCACAGCAGGAACGGATGCCGCCCCCGTTCCTTGTTGACAACATTGGGGGCGCGACTGATACTGTCCCGTTGTCATATGGGCCAAGTGCAGGCATGCAAGCGGGCGCGATCAAACGACTTCCTCCTCTAATTTTTTCTCAGGAATTGCATGCGTAAAATCCTATTATTCATATTGTGGGGCGCCAGCGCGCACTACTGCACCGCCGCCGAGGTCAGGTTTCCGGATGGCCAGGGAGCACACGGTGTCGGCCTGCGCGTCGTGCAGCAATACGACTACGCACGCGTCTACAAGGACAAGACCGATTTGACGAGCGGGACTGTTGCCAGCGGTGAGCGGGCACGCCCGCTGCAAACGTTGATCTGGTACCCGGCCAACAAGGTGGCCGGCACGCCGCTTCGCTATGACGATTACCTGCGCCTGGCGGCGACCGAAGTCCATTTTGGGCGCAGTGCTGCCGAGGTAGACCAGGCGGTCGCGGCAAATGTGGAAGAAAACTATGCAAACCTGAGCGATGCGCAAAAGCGCACCGAGCGCGCCAGGGCGATGTCGGCCGTTCGCGATGCCCCCGCCGCACCGGGAAAATTCCCGGTCGTGATTTACGCACCAGGATCAAGTTCGTCAGCGCACGAGAACGCCGATTTGTGCGAGTACCTCGCCAGCCACGGCTACCTGGTACTCGCCGCAGCGAGCACGGGCGTACACACCCGCAGCATCAATACCGATCTCGAAGGGGCCGAAGCGCAGGCGGCCGATATCTCGTTCTTGACGGGATTTGCCGGCACCCTCGCACAAGCCGACCGATCCCATCTGGCAGTGGTCGGCTATAGCTTCGGCGGATTGGCGAACGTGCTGGCAGCGGCAAAGGATGACCGCATCAACGCGCTGGTCGCGCTGGACGGCTCGGTGCGATATTTCCCGTCGATTGTCCAGGCGGCCGCGTATGCGACGCCGGAGCGGCTGGCCTTGCCCATGTTGTATCTGGGTGCGATACCGCAGACGGCGGAAGTCATGAACAGGAGCAAGCAGGTACCCACTTACAGCCTCATGAATCAGATGAAATACGCCGACCTTTACAACGCCACCATGTACACCATGGCCCACGCGGCGTTTCAGTCGGAATCGCTGCGCCTGGGACCGGAGCATCGATTCGGCGAGTACTCGCGCGACGAGGCTACGCTGGCGCACGGCTGGATGGGCCGATACGTGCATGCTTTCCTCGACGCCTACCTGAAAAACGATGCACCGGCGCGCAAATTCATGCACAGCACGCCCAGGGAAAACGGTGTACCGGCGCACCTGCTGTCACTCGACACACAAGGTGCGCAAGGAAATCCCCCCACCATGGCGACGCTGGCCAGTGCATTTGCGCTGCGCAAATACAAGAATTTGACGGATGTGTATGGCGAGATGACCAGGCGCGAAGTTACTTTCAAACCGGGCGAACGTGCTTTGATCTCCTGGGGCGAACCTTTTATGGAGCAAAAACGTTATCAGCCGGCCATCGAAATTTTCAAACTGGCGAACACACTGTATCCTGAGAGCGGGAGAGCTGCTTTTTACCTTGCCATGGCCTATGACAAAAACGACGACTATGCCTTCGCCATCGAAGCCTATCGGCGCGTGCTCGCTGTCTGGCCCGGCATGCCGGAGGCAACACAGAGTATTGGACGATTACAGGCGGCAGCCGCGTCGCGGAACGTGCCCGCTACCGCAGCGAACCGCAGTCGGACCGGATCGAACACCGGGCGTTGACTGGCGCGAAAGGGTCATTCGCTGGCAGCGCGGCGCCCTCGATCAGGTACACTGCGACGTCAACACTAGGTTATCGGACATGCTACGAGATAAAGCAATGCGTTTCCCGAAGGAGCTGGTCGTGGCCTGCATTCGCAGGTACCAGGCCTACATTTGCAGCCTTATGGAGTACCCGCTGAGCCACCGGCAATGCGGGGCGACTGCGCAGTGGAGCGGCACTGCGCCGGAGCATGTGCCGACAAATCACCGGGTGCTGCGCTTTATGCCCTGGGTGGGACAATTCTCGCACCAGCAATACAAGCGAAAGGCCGGCTGCCTTTATATTACCTCGCTCATCGCCACACTGTTATTAGCGGCGGGCGTTGCCGAAACCGCCTGCGCCGCTTCGGCAGCGCCGAGCGTACAAGAAGAAACGCTCAACTTCGGGATGTTTCCACATAGCCGATATACCCTGCTGCGAAATGGCGATCCGCCGGTTCGCTATTATCTCTCCCATGCGGCCAAAAAATCACCGCTGGTGCTCTTCATTCAAGGATCCGGCTGTACGCCGCCATTTACGAACGTCGAGAGCGGCAAGCCGGCGGTCGGCTTTCTTCCGTGGATACCGTGGCTGAAACAGGGCAGCGTGGTGCTGATGGCGGTCGAAAAACCTTACCAGCCGTCACTGTCAATTGATTCGCTCAAGGGCGCGGAAGACTGCCCCAAACAATTCAATGCTTATTTTTCCTATGACCAGTGGCTGACCGCCTTGAGGCTGGCCGTGCAACACGCGCTGACGCTGCCAAATGTGGATCCCCGACACGTGCTGATCATCGGCATATCGGAGGGTTCGACGATGGCAGCGGGCCTGGCGCGCGCGATTCCCGACGTAACACACGTTGCGTTGCTGGGTAGCAGCGGGCCAACCCAGTTGTACGACTTCGCCGCCAACATTTACCGGTTGAATGAAGACGATGGCGAAAAGCTGCGCCGCCTGCAGGAACTGGACGCAACCGTCAGTAACATCAACGCCGACTCCTCGAGTACCAGCAAATTTGCATGGGGCCACACCTATCTGCGCTGGAGCAGCTTCTTCGCGCAGTCTTCGGCTGACAACCTGTCGCATGCGCGGGCGCGGGTGTACTTGGGAAGCGGCATGCGTGACAACAGCACACCGATCCTGTCGACCGAAGTCATGTATGCCCAATTGCGTGCGCAAAATCGCGACGTGACTTTTCGCCGCGTGCCGCTCGGCGGGCACGGCGTGGTGCCCGACAACATGCCTTATGAAGAGTCTCTAAAGGAATTCGATGCGGTAAAAGCATGGTTCGAGCAGCGCTGAAATAGAAAATTCTATTCGGTGCACCATCTCCCTCTGTCAAGCCGGATGCCGATGGATTAAAAAAGTCTTCGTGAGCACTTGTGCTACATGCTTGACGACACGTAACTTGTGAACAGACTCAGCCTTGCTGGACGCCTGACTAGCGCGCTGCCGCATTTGCTAACGCCGGTCATGAGAAATGAAACTCTACGCCTATTTGTATCTATTCATGGAGATCAAAAGCCGAAAAATAGTGGGCTGGCAGGTCTACGAAACGGGAAACAGCGGCAAAGTAGCGCGGGAATGCGCGATATTTGTGCGCAGGAAAACATGTCGCAAAAACAGATGGTGTGGCACTGCCATTACGGCACTCCGATGAAGGGCGCCGCCATGTTTGTAACGCTGCAAAAAATCGGTGTCGTCCTATCTCTCAGCCGGCCCGCGGCTCGGCACGTGCATAGGTTGGCACAACGAGGAACAACGAGGAACAACGTCACAGCCCTAGCCAATTCGTTACGAGGGCATAGCGTCACGCGGACTTGGACGGCGTGCTGCTGCGCAAACGCCCCGATCATGAAGCGGCCAAAAGCCATACGTCCGGAGCGCCGCAGTGGCGATAGGAGAAGCTGGGAACCAGTCAGGATCGTGCGCCTCGATCCGAAAAAAGTGCCGATGAGGCCATAAACAAACAGGGCAAAGAACTGCGCTCAAAAAAGCGGCGCCAAAATCCTGTTTTGGCGACAACCAGCTTACAACTTTCCGAAGTTGTCTGGGGCAGCACTCCTTTTGCAGCCTCGACCGCAACCGCACTCGCCGAGCTAATCCAACCGACGCACTCACTGGTCGATTACCCGCTTAAATTGCCCAATGTGCAGTTCATCGGCTGGTCAGGCCCGAACCGACGCGCATAGCAAGCGTTCAAATTCATCTGCCGGGACCGCTTTCGAGAACAGAAACCCTTGCCCGAAGTCGCATTGACCGTCCACCAGCAGCTTTTTCTGCTCCAATGTCTCGATGCCTTCGGCGATCACTTCCAGCCCGAGCTCATGCGCCATGGCGATGATCGATCTGACGATGGCCCGGTCACTCATGTCGAAGGCAATGTCGCGCACAAATGACTGGTCGATCTTGAGATAGTCAACCGAGAATTTTTTAAGATAGGCGATAGACGAATAGCCCGTGCCAAAATCGTCAATCGCCACCTTGATGCCGGCGTTATGATAGTGCAGCAGTTTGGCGGTCACAACGGGCGACGCATCGAGCAACAAGCCTTCCGTAATTTCCACCGACACGCTACTGCCCGTCAGCCCCAGCTCTCGCAAGTAATCCGGCCAGTTGATTTCGTTAAGCCGCGAAACAAACTGCACTGGCGACTTGTTGATGCTGACCGGGAAAGGCGCACCGGTATGTTTGCCCCACTGGCGAGAGCAACGTGCGGCCTGGCGAAATACCCAGTCGCCGATCTCGCTGATCAGTCCAGTCTCCTCCGCAAAACCGATAAAACGTAGAGGTTCAATCATGCCGCGCGTGGGATGCTGCCAGCGCAGCAGTGCCTCGGCCTTGACCAGCCGCCCGCTCATCAGGTCGATGATGGGCTGGTAATGCACGCGAAGCTGCTTGCGCGAAAGCGCATTGCGCAGGTCGCTGATCAGATGCAGCCGTTCATTGGCTTCGTGCTGCATGGACGGCGTAAAGTAACTGAAATGGTTACGTCCCTGGCTTTTCACCACGTACATCGCCTGGTCGGCATTGCGGATCAGGTTTTCGGCGTCAAGCGCATCGTTTGGATACAAGGTGATACCAATGCTGGCAGACAGGTACACGACTTCGTTGCCCAATGTAAAAGGCCGGCAAAGCGTCTCGTTGATTTTTTGCGCTACCCGCTCCACGTGCATACCGCCGTCGAGTTCGGTGAGAATGGCGGTGAACTCATCCCCTCCCAGCCTGGCCACCGTGTCTGACTGACGCACGCAGTTGCGAATGCGGCTTGCCGCTTCCACCAGCACGTCGTCACCAATGGTGTGCCCGAGCAGGTCGTTGGATTCCTTAAACCTGTCCAGGTCGATAAACAGCAAGGCCAGCGGAAGGCCGGTGCGCTGAGCCTTGCAAATTTCATGATCGAGACGGTCGCGAAACAGGCGCCGGTTTGGCAGGCCGGTCAGCAGATCGAAGTTGGCATGCTCCCATACCACCTGCTCCGACCTGCGTTTTTCCGAAATGTCGGTGATGGTTCCCGTCATACGCTGCGGCAATTGGGTATGCATATGGCGCGCGACGACGGTTGCCCGGGCCTGCACCCAGCGCCATCCGCCATCAACAGTGCGTACCCGATATTCCATCCTGAACGCCGGTCTTGTGCCGTCAATGCAGGCCTGCAGCTCCGCCCTCAGCAAGCCGATGTCGTCGGCATGCACATGCCGTTCGATCCCCAGGAAAGGATCATCCGGCTGAGGCTCGCTGAGACACAGGATATGCATTGCCCGCGGCGAGTACACGATCTGGTTGCTCGCCAAATCCCAATCCCAGATGCCGTCGCCTGATCCTTCAATTGCCAGTTTCAATCGTTCGTTACTAATGAGCAGATCTTCTTGCGCACGCACCGCGTCGTCGATGTCGAGTGCGATGCCGACATGGCCAGCGTAGTCACCGGTGGCGGTGAACCAGGGCGCCGCGTGCGCCTCCATCCAGTGCCATGCGCCATCGACGAAGCGGATCCGCACCCGGCGTTGCGTCGGCTGTTGCGTCGCCACTGCATTGCGCATAGCATCCATCGCGGCAGCCCGGTCATCGGGGTGAACAATGAAGGCCCAACGATAGCCGAGCAGTTGATCCGGTGGAATGCCCAGCAGTACCTCGTGGCGCGGGTTGATATAGATCGCCGAACCTTTCTCGTCCAGTTGCCAGATCAGCGCGGAAGATGCCTCAGCCAGCGCGCGGAATTTTGCCTCGCTATCGGCTAGCGCGTCCTGGGCCAGCTTGCGGGCGGTGAGATCGACAGTGACCGCAAGGATGGTGAAGGTGCGCCCGGGCCCGTTCTCGAGTCCCGAGATGCTGCTGTTGGCCCATACGTACTCTCCGTCAGGGCGCACGTAGCGTTTGTCGATACTTTGCGGTTCTCCCGTCGCGATCACCTTGCCAAAGGTATGCCTCGTTTGCTCCACGTCTCCTGCATAGGTGATGTCCATGACGCTCGAGCCCACCAGCGCCTCGCGCGGGCGATCAAGCATTCGGCACAGGGAATCATTAACGCGGAGAAATTTTCCCTCCAATGAGAGGAGCGAGAGCCCCACTTGTGCATGGGTAAAAATGGCGGACAACTGGTGTTCGCTTTCGCGCAGGGAAGCTTCGGCAAGCACGCGATCGGTGGTCTCGACAAATACCGCCAGCGCCCCGGCAACCTGTCCGGTTTCGTCGTGCAGCGGGGAATAGCTTCGGCTGAACCATGCGGTCCTCGTGCTGCCTTTGCTGCCGACCTCGAGCTGTACGTCGCGTTCAAAGCTGGCGCAGCCGTTGCGGGCGAGATAGATGCCGTCGCGAAAAGCCGGGCAATCGGGCCAGCTATCCTCGAGTACACAGCCGGTCCGCTGCTTGTCGCGTCCGGGCGATAGCGCCGAGCAGGTATCGTTGGCAATAACAATCGCATGACGTCCCCAGCACAGGATCGCCGGCAAGCTCATCTGCAAAACGATTTCAACCGCTGCGCGCAAGCTCTGCGGCCAAGTATGGATTGGCCCCAGACAAGTTGTAGTCCAGTCGTGCGACCGGATCCGTGTTGCCATCGCCCCGTGGTGTGTTGGCCAGTTCATCGACATCCTTAGGAAGTAGAAAAAGTCGCTTCCAGCTATCTGACTGGTGAAATCTCCGCTTTGCATTAAAAAAGCTGGAGCAATGACCGTACTTTGATCTAAATCAAACATTCACACGAGTGCGTATGTAGTGTGTGCGGTAGGACAGCTTGCTACTGGAATCAGTTGCGGCGCAGTGATTTTCTTGTGCACGCGTTTGCGCACAGAAAGCCTAGGCCGACGACATCTTGAAGTACGAGCCGCTGAGACTTTGTTCTACGCACTACGCACTACGCACTGCGCGCCGTGGTCGCGGCGCAGGTCGCCTCCGGTACTCCTGCCGCTGCACTAATCGCCCCCGCAGCCAGCACCTTCGACAACGAACTGTTTTCCATAAGAACGGTTATGTTCAAAAGAACATAACCGCTTCACGGCATCCCTATTCCCAGCTTCCGGAGCGCTCTTGCGGCGTGTCGGGTCAGCGCAGCAGTTCAGGCTCGGTATCTTCCGGCGCGGTGGTGACGACGACATCGATCGTGTTCGCTTCGGTCGTCTCGGACGACGCCGAAACGATTGCAGAAACGGTCGCAAAGAAGGCATCGCGCGCTGGTGTAGGGTTGTCGCCATCATCGTCGCTGTGATGGCCGCCGCAGCCTGACAGGGCGACGGCGGCGAGCAAGGCCAGTACGATGGCTGCTGCATGCCTTGCGCGGATGAAATTGAGTCGCTTCATGGTATCTCCTTGACGTTGGCATTACCGGCTTGCGTCTGGCTGCGAGCAGCTTGTGCATGCGTGACTTCCATTGCCTGGCAGCGGGGTGTTCAGGTAAGGGAACACGGTCTTGAAGTCGGCGGCTGTCTTGCGCACGCCATCGGTCAGCGGCAGACTGCCGGCCGGGGCGTCGGAAGGCTTGCAGCCCACTTTCAGTTTGTCGGTGTCGCCCGTCAGCACACACAGGCCGCCCATGGCAACGCGCAGCGAAAGGTCGACGACATCGTCTCCGGGCCGCCGCCCGTTCGGGAAACCGGCATTGTCACCGGCGGCAACCCCAAGCGGGTTCTGCAACGCCGCCCGGGTCGGTGCGATCAGCGTATTTAGGCGCAGCATTTCAGACGCGACAACATTGCCAGGCTGGTTAAGGTTTGGCAGGCCCTTCAGGAAAACGGTGACCAGGTCGGTGCGCGGGAAGTTGGTCGGCGCCTTGGCCGACGGGAACAGCTTCTCGACGACGGCCGGCAGCACCGGATTGGTGACGTAGTTGATGAACTGGGCGTCATCCTTCGGCCTGGAGGTGTTGAAACGGTCCTTGTCGTCCAGCCCGATGATCACTTCGTTCACCAGCGGCATACCCACGCGCGAAACCTGGCTCCATGCGCCGCCTTCCTTGACCGCATTGTTAATGCCTGGCCCCGGCGCCGGGTTGAGCAGACGGCCTTGGCGCATGCTGGCGGTAGTGTAGCCGCCAATGACCGGTTCCGTGCCGTGAGTCAAGCAGGCGATCGGCACTTCCATGGTGATGGTGCTGACATTCTTGCCTTCGAGGTCATTCCGGTTGCCATTGACCTGAGAGCCGAGAGGATCGAGGTTAAACAAGTCGAAGATTTTGCCGACCGCGATGTAGAACGGTTCCTTGCGCTGGCCGACGAAGACGCGGCCCGTGCCGCAGGCGCCCATTGCGATGTCATATATGTGCTGGTTCGCATAGGTTTCGTAAGCGGTGGCGCTGCCGAAGGTTTTGTCGCCGATGTTGTCGACCGGCTTGTCGAATTCGCTGGCGCCACCCGTGGCTGATATCAGCCGGGTGCGGTTGCCCCGGCGGCGATCGCCCGTGACCATGTCAATGCTATAAGTTTCACGCACGTTCAGCGAAGGCGGGTTGACGCCGGAAATCGTCGATGAATTGATTAACGGGATCAGCACGGACTTGCCGCCAATGTCCAGCGCCGTTTTTTTCGAGGTATTCTTGAAGCGGAACTGGAAAGTAATGTCTTCCTTTGCGTCGCCGTTGTTGTCGATGTGGATCTCATAGAGCGCGTTCTGGTCGAACTGATAGAAGTTCGGGCCGCCCTGCGGGTCTTGGAATGGGATGTAATTGGCGATCATCGTCACGTAAGCTTCGCGACCCGGAGCGTAGCTGCGGAACATGTAAAAGTCGGTACCATCAACTTTTGGGGCGTTGGTCAGGAAAGGCGCCTCGCGGTGGCTCGATGCCTCGGCTGGAGCATACGCGCCGGCAAGTACTAAGCTCGATAGCATCGCTGCCAGGCAATTACGTTTAAAATTTTTCATGATGTCTGATCCTGTCTCGTCAAAATGGTTGCTGGTGACACCATTTATACCGAATGATTCCAGGGTCTCATCTGACGCCACGCACCAGCGATCGATAATCTATGCCGTCTGTATCGACATCTGATCGAAATTGCTAACGACGTGATAAAAAATCGTATTCCCATCCAAACCGTCGTACTTAGCCACACCGGAAGTGTACGAAACTTACTGGAGCAGCCTTGATGGCCATACAACCAACACAGTCGGCGTGCCGCAACCTCAAGCCCCCTCAAAAAGGACTGCGGGCCAGTTCCCGTGCACATAGCGCACAAAGCCAGCGTGCTCGAAACGCCAAAGGTGAAGCCAGCCATTTTCCAGCAAGTGCTTCACGACTGCATGTTCACGAATGACTGCTTCAATGGCCGCCTGAGGCGCGTCGATGATCACGGTCAGCCTGAGCGGCTCATGCACCCAGCGTTCACCATCATGCAGCGACTGGCGGGAAAGGCCGATTCTCAAATCGCCGCCATTGCCCTCGAATACGCCGAGGTTTCCGCCCACGACGTTATGCAGCACCTTGTTTCCGCTGCCCAACCGGACCGGATCACAGGTGGACGCGTGGTACTGCCAGTTGATCCAGTGCGTCACTAACATCGGCGCGGTCATCAACAGCGCCAACACGCTCCCGTCAGCGTCTTGGCTGGCATCGTAGTCGTGCAGAAAACATCGCCCACCGAGCATGACTCCGCGGCTTCTGTGGCGTGGTGCAATTAAAAATGCCGCGTTGCCGGCAAGACCCCACTCCGGGCGCGTTTGCGCCCCGTCGTTGGCACGACGCCGCAACTGGCTCAAGAGAGCGTCGGAAGACGCAAGCGGATCTAGTCCAAGCTTGGGAGAGCGCTCTCGGCGCACTTGATCGCACGCCTGGGCAAATACGGCGCGCAGCTGTTCCCACCGGACGAGTGCTGCAGGAGGCAAGAGATCAAGGTCGAAGGCTTCGATTTCATCCGTGGTGGTGTTGTGCAGCGCCGCCATAAACACCGTGGTGTCGGGAATCGGAATGCACCTTAGTTGCAAACCTTCGCGCACTGAATGCTCGTTGAGCAACTGTGCCAAGCTACGCGCATTTACCTCGCCTGTCTGGCCACAACATGCACCGCACTCCAGCGCGGCGGCGTGGGCGTTGTTGGCGGACTGGCTGCCATGACCAATCAACAGGACCAGTGGTGCCAGTTGGTGCTCCAAGCCCATGGCATGGAGCACGCCGGCTGCCAGCGCGACCTTGGCATCCAAGTCTAGCCCGACGAGCTGCGGGCGGCACAGACGGCGATAGCGTAGTGGCAAGCCCTCCAGGTCGTCCCTGGGGCGGTCCTGCTTGCTGGGTAGAAGCCAATTGCCGAGTCTACCCAGGTAGCCGAGGCCCGCTGCCTCAACAAAAGAAAATGCTGCGCCCGGCCATCGGCTGCCAGAGAGCCACTGGTCGCTTAGACGGAGGCGAGCCTGGCGTGCGCGACCAGCGGTACTTTGTAGCGCAGCATCAGTTTCGCAGTTGGCATCACCCGGCTGCACGATGCAATCCGTCACCTCAAAGACCGGAGCGAGCAGGCCTGGCAATTGCGGTCGCCGTGCTTGCGTAGCCAAGGGCGTGTAGGCGACCGGCAGACCGAAAAACCCCGCAACCCCAAGGGTCTGGACAGCAGGCCACACCGTCTCCAGCGCGCGGCGCAAGGGCTCGCTACGAACGTCGATGCAAAAGGCCGCCTGTACTTCCACCTCTTGCTGTGCCATGGTTGAACTACTTGCTGAGAGCAGCCTTTGTGCCAAGGTGCGCTGGTAGCCAAGCTCCAGGGCCACTTGCCAAACCTCATCGATGAGTAGTGCTTGTTCGGCCTCTGCCAATAGTCGAGGGGCTTGACCCCATGCCTGTTGCAATACCGTGAACGCATGCTTGGCCGCGCTATCGTCCTTGCATTCCAGCAGCAGAGCGCCCCAGGCAAGGCGGATCGACAGCAGCTCACGCAAGTGCGCGTCCTGATGCCCCTCTAGTCCTGCCTGCCAGCCCAGATAGGCACACCAGGAAGCCCAGCCGTTGACGGTAAGCAGCACTGCCTCCAGGTAATCCGCCCATACCGTGTGCGGCAGGCCCAGACGCTTCAGCACCCAACGCTCTGCGTCCTGTGCGGTGGCAGGCAGCGCGTCGATTGCACGGTCAATATCGGGCAAGCCCATGAGCAGGCCAATGCCATGGTCGTGCTGCAGCGTGTCTCGCCAAAATGCATACAGGCCCCCGGTTCGTTCAGGCTGCCAGTCGGCCTGATGCTCATCAAAGAAAGCCGCGCAGGTCTGGCTTACCTGATGCGTGATGGCTTGGCGCCACGACAGCCGGGTATGGCGTAGCGGATCGCTGTCGAGCACATCAATCAGCAGCGGTAGCTGTTGCAACGCCACCCGCGATGACAAGGCATCTATACACTGGCGAGCGGTCAAGCCAATCGCCCTTGCCTCATCCAACTGGCGCAGCGCATGCTCCAGATCGGCGGGGCTGATTCGGCCCTCGCTCCAGGCGCGCCGTTGCTGCTCTCGCGGCGGGAAAACCTGGACACTGGCCAGGGCTGCCATGCGCGCGGCGACTTGCCGCACCGGCATGCCAACGCGTGACCAATGCGGGTTGACCGCGATGGCCCGGTCCAAGGGCCATGCGGGCGCGATCGCCTGGCAGGCTTGCGTGCAGGCTTGTTCGATCTGAGCATTCACCGCGTCGTCATGGCCGATGCCATGCGTGTCTGACTGGGCGAGAGGGGTCAAGGTATCCATCATGAAGTTCTCCTGTTTAACAGTTCAGCGCGGGACATCGGCCAGCGAAGCAGTGACGGCTTGACGGCCAGTGCTGTTGCGGGATTCAACCATCCAGCGCGAAGAGGAAAATTGCAAAGCCATCCGGGTGTAGGCCTCGTCCAAGTAGAAGCCGGCATAGCTCCAGCGCCGCCAGGTGAAGAACAGCCTTGGCCGTAGCTGCAGCAATGCTAGCCAAAAGTACAGCGCCACCATGCCCGACAGCGCAATGAGCCCAAGATTCCGATGGGGGTTATCCTGTATCCCAAGCGGCAGCGCATGCGCAACCATCGTGCCAGCGGTGAGGCCGATGACTATCAACAGACCGAACAGCGCCTGCCCAAAATTCGCAGGCAGACTGCCCGCCACAGCGCGAAGCCACAGCAATGGCGCCCAGGCCAGGCCCAGCACAACGCACCACCACCACGGCCATGCAGCATGACCTGATAGCAAGGACATCAGAAGTACGACCGAGATTGTCAGCGCCGGAGCTGCTACCAGACTGAAGGGGGTTGGCATCGAAGACTGATGCAATGCCTGCAGACGGGTCCGGCGCACGACCGTCGACGAGGACAGGAAAGCGTGGGCCTTGTAGAGTGAATGGCCGATGAGGTGCAGGGCGGCCAGTGTGTACAGTCCCAGCGCGCATTCGAGCAACATGAATCCCATCTGGGCCACGGTGGACCAAGCGAGTCGGACCTTGATGCTGATACGGGTCAACATCACCATGCCCGCCAACACAGCGGTGGAAAGGCCGAACGCCAGTAGCAGGGCGCGCGCCGGAGCAGCTTGTTCCAGCAGCGGTGCGAAGCGAATCAGCACGAAGCCGCCAAGATTGACCACGCCCGCGTGCAGCAAGGCCGACACCGGGGTCGGCGCTTCCATGACTTGGATCAGCCAACCATGCACCGGAAGCAATGCCGTACGCAGGACAACGGCCAATACTAGCGCCAGAGCGCTCAGTTGCAAGGAAGTGGACGTGCCCTCCCGCGCTATATGCGCCCATAGCGCCGATAATGAGCCGCTGCCAACTTCTACCCACGCCAGGACTGCAGCGATGAGCAGCAGTCCATCGGCCAGCCGGTCCGCTATTCGCTTTTTATGGGCCGCCAATTGGGCGAAGGCGCGATCCGGGTAAAAGCACAGCAGGTGCTGCAGGGCCACCCCTACCACTGCCCATGCGACGATCAGGATTAGCCAGTGGTCGGCCATCAAAAGCAGATGCACGCCAGCCACTACTGTGGCAAGTGCGGCAACATAGCTTTTCTGGCCCGTTTCCCCCTGCAAGTAGCGGGAGGAAAAGCTACCGATGATCGTGGCCAGAAATTGCACTAGCAGGGCCAGGATCAGACCGAAGGTCGATGTTTGCAAGACCGAAGGCCAGAGCGCGCCGGTAGGACCGGCGCAGACGAGAATAATCGTCAATGCCAGTGCGCCACCAGAGGTGACCTGAAAGATTCGCCACAACCTTGCTGTCGAGAACCGGTCCACCCGGGTCAGCAGCGCCGCTGTCAGCATGAAAGCGGCCGGCGCTAGCGCGCTGGTCGAGAAGAGGATGTGGGGAACATTCATGGCATTTTTTTCTTCAATTTTGATGGGAGGATGATGCTTGCGTTCATTCGTTCTGTAAAATACATTGATCAGAACGAATTGATACATAAAACAGAACGATGCAACTCGACCAACTTAATTTTCATCATCTTTTTTATTTTTGGCGCGTCGCCAAGTTGGGGCACCTGACCCGTGCGGCCGAGGAGTTGCATACTTCCCAATCGGCAATCTCAGCCCAGATTCGTCAGCTGGAAGAGCGCATCGGCGAAGATTTATTCATCCGTGAAGGTCGTCGTTTGACACTGACCGACACTGGACAGTTAGTGCTCGCCTACGCCGACAACATCTTCGGCCTTGGCCAGGAGATGCTGGGTCGCTTAGAGGGGCGATCGGTCGGAATCACTCGGCTTCGCGTGGGCAGCGTGGCCACGCTCTCACGCAACTACCAGGAGAACTGGATCCGGCCATTGCTCGCAAACCCTGCCATTGTGTTGACTTTGGAGTCTGGATTGCTGGAAGGGCTGATCGCGCGACTGGTTCAGCACCAGCTCGACGTGGTCCTCGCCAACGAAACCGTTCCAGTCCATCCAGACCGTCCGCTACATTGCCGCTTTCTTGGTAGCCAGTCGATCTCGGTGGTGGGGCCGGCGAGCCGCTGGAAATCGCAAAGCCTGCGCATTCCTGATGACCTCGACGGGGAAGACATCGCTCTGCCAGGTCCACGGCACGCCTCGCGCGCCCAATTCGATGCGCTGTGCGCGTCTTCAGGCGTGAGTCCTCGCATTCGAGCAGAGGTCGATGACATGGCCATGCTTCGCCTGATTGCGCGCGACAGTGGCTGGCTGACGGTGCTGCCAGAAGTCGTGGTGCAAGATGAGCTACGGGCCGGTGTTCTCGTGACCGTTGGGCATTCAACGATCTTGCAGGAAAGCTTTTACGCCATCACCACACCGCACCGTCATCGCATTGCATTGCTGGAGCAATTGCTGTCCCGTCCAGCAGAGAGTGCGGTTGGCATTTAATCACTTCGATTGCCAAACTGTTGAGGATTTCCCATAAACCCATGCCAATCGCTTGGCGTGTGTTACGTTCCGCAGTATTTTAGGGGCGGCGTACCATCCTATTTGAGGTTGAATTTTCGAACTTGTCGCGATGTTTTTTCGGAGGACCTTTTCCGCCGGCGTTCATGGGGCGGGAGCATTACAGTGGCGGCAGATTTGGTTCCGTGGCCGACCGCTCTGGAGGAGCTCCGGGCGAACGCAGGGGTACGCCCTGAACGGGCGATCTCGCATCCGCTCGGCTCGAATCGCCCCTGCCGGATAGACCACGTTGAAAGCGGCTGGCAGGGGCCATGCTTGAATTTGTGCGCGCCACTTAATCCGGAGGGCGGCGCTCCCAAGGGTGATCCGGATCATGGTCCCGACTCTTCGCCCCCAGCTTGACTGCCTGGTGGCGCAGAATCTTGTCCAGATAGCGTACTTCGCAGACACTGGCCAGTGCAAACATGACCCCGGTCAGCACCGCCGCA